>NZ_JACIYP010000112.1 GCF_014359905.1 Hoeflea sp.
CCATCGCCTATAGCCCCGGCAGCGCCGGGCCGGACCGAATCGCCAGGCAGGACCGGACCCGCGGGGACCGTGCGAGGGGCGATGCGGCGGATTTGGCTCCGCTGTGGAAACATAAAAGGAACATATGTCAGTTTCGCTTTGTTTATCAGCGTCTTGAGAGGGGCTTGCGCGGACGGAACAAATAGGGTACAAAATCCGCCAAGACACACTCATTGCTTGCGATGGCACGATAACCTAAAGGTGGACCAAATGGCACAGAACTCTTTGCGGCTGGTAGAGGAAAAATCCGTGGACAAAAGCAAGGCGCTTGACGCCGCACTTGCCCAGATCGAGCGTTCGTTCGGCAAGGGCTCCATCATGAAGCTCGGGGCCAACGAGGGTGTGGTCGAGATCGAAACGGTTCCCACCGGCTCGCTCGGGCTCGACATCGCGCTCGGCATCGGCGGATTGCCGCGCGGCCGCGTGATCGAGATCTTCGGCCCGGAAAGCTCGGGCAAGACCACGCTGGCGCTGCAGACCATCGCCGAGGCCCAGAAGAAGGGCGGCATTTGCGGCTTCATCGACGCCGAGCACGCGCTTGACCCGGTCTATGCCCGCAAGCTGGGCGTCGACCTGGAGAGCCTGCTGATTTCGCAGCCCGACAATGGCGAGCAGGCGCTCGAGATTACCGACACCCTGGTCCGCTCCGGCGCGCTGGACGTGCTGGTCATCGATTCGGTGGCGGCCTTGACGCCGCGCGCCGAAATCGAGGGCGAGATGGGCGACAGCCTGCCGGGCCTGCAGGCGCGATTGATGAGCCAGGCGCTCAGGAAGCTCACCGCCTCGATCTCGCGCTCCAACTGCATGGTCATCTTCATCAACCAGATCCGCATGAAGATCGGCGTGATGTTCGGCTCGCCCGAAACCACCACGGGCGGCAACGCGCTGAAGTTCTATGCCTCGGTGCGGCTCGATATCCGCCGCATCGGTTCGGTCAAGGACCGCGACGAGGTGGTCGGCAACCAGACCCGCGTCAAGGTGGTCAAGAACAAGATGGCGCCGCCCTTCAAGCAGGTCGAGTTCGACATCATGTATGGCGAGGGCGTCTCCAAGGTGGGCGAACTGGTCGACCTGGGCGTCAAGGCTGGGATCGTCGAGAAATCCGGCGCCTGGTTCTCCTACAACAGCCAGCGGCTGGGGCAGGGGCGCGAGAACGCCAAGCAGTTCCTGCGGGAAAACCCGGTTCTGGCCGACGAGATCGAATTGTCGCTCAGGCAGAATGCCGGGCTGATCGCCGAGAAATTCCTTGAAACCGACCACTCGAGCGGCGAGGACGACGACACGCCCGATACCGCTGAAATGTAGGATTGGCGAAGTCCGGGCTTTGTCCGGGCCCAGCCCTGCCGCCTGAAACCAGCCGGTCGTCTTCCCTTTGTTCGGGCAGGCGGCCGGTTTTCCGTTGGCGGGGTCTGCTGCCGTCTGGACAGGCTCCCGGGCGGAAGATAAAAGCGGCGGTCCGCCCGGTCGCGCGGCGGACGTCGCAATTGCGCCGCCGAGAATGGATCCGGGGGTGCAGCCTGCTTTTACGGACAAAGGGTTGATCATGAGTGGCGTGAATGAAATCCGGTCGGCGTTTCTCGACTATTTCAAGAAGAACGGACATGAAGTCGTGGCCTCCAGTCCGCTGGTGCCGCGCAATGACCCGACGCTGATGTTCACCAATGCGGGCATGGTGCAGTTCAAGAACGTGTTCACCGGGCTTGAAAGCCGTCCCTATGCGACGGCTGCGACCTCGCAGAAATGCGTCCGCGCCGGCGGCAAGCACAATGATCTCGACAATGTCGGCTACACCGCGCGCCACCATACCTTCTTCGAGATGCTCGGCAATTTCTCGTTCGGCGACTATTTCAAGGAGCGCGCCATCGAGCTTGCCTGGAACCTTTTGACGAAGGATTTCGGCATCGACAAGAACCGGCTGCTGGTCACCGTCTACCACACCGACGACGATGCCTTTGAGCTGTGGCGCAAGATCGCCGGGATCCCGGAAGACCGGATCATCCGGATCCCGACCAACGACAATTTCTGGGCGATGGGCGACACCGGGCCATGCGGTCCGTGCTCGGAGATCTTCTATGATCACGGCGACCATATCTGGGGCGGACCTCCCGGATCGGCCGATGAAGACGGCGACCGCTTCATCGAGATCTGGAACCTCGTGTTCATGCAGTTCGAGCAGATTTCCGTGGACGAGCGGCTGGAACTGCCGCGCCCGTCGATCGACACCGGCATGGGGCTCGAGCGCATCGCGGCTCTTTTGCAGGGCCAGCATGACAATTACGACATCGACCTGTTCCGCCGCCTGATCACGGCATCCGAGGACGCCACCGGCGTGCCGGCCGAGGGCAAGAACCGCGCCAGCCACCGGGTGATCGCCGACCATCTGCGCTCGGCCGCCTTCCTGATCGCCGACGGGGTGCTGCCGTCGAAGGAGGGCCGCGGCTATGTGCTCAGGCGGATCATGCGCCGCGCCATGCGCCATGCACAACTGCTGGGCGCGCGCGATCCGCTGATGTACCGGCTGCTGCCGGTGCTGGTGGCCGAGATGGGCCGGGCCTACCCGGAACTGCAACGCGCCGAGGCGCTGATTTCGGAAACGCTGAAGCTTGAGGAAACCCGCTTCCGCAACACGCTGGAGCGCGGGCTGAGCCTGCTCGACGACGCCACCGCCGAGCTTGGCGAAGGTGACCGTCTGGATGGCGATACCGCGTTCAAGCTCTACGACACCTATGGTTTTCCGCTGGATCTCACCCAGGACGCGCTGCGCCAGCGCGGCATCGATGTCGACACCGACGCATTCAGCGTCGCCATGGAACGGCAGAAGGCCGAGGCGCGCAAGCACTGGGCCGGCTCCGGCGACGCCGCCACCGAGACCATCTGGTACGAGATCAAGGACAAGACGGGCGCCACCGACTTTCTCGGCTACGACACCGAGACCGCCGAGGGCGTGATCCTGGCGCTGGTGCGCGACGGCGCCCAGGTCGAGACGGCCGAGGCCGGCGACCTGGTCGATGTCGTCGTCAACCAGACGCCGTTTTATGGCGAATCCGGCGGGCAGATGGGCGACCAGGGCATCATTTCGGGGGAGGGGTACAGGCTTGAGGTGCGCGACACCCATAAGCGCGGCGAGGGGCTGTTCGTCCATCGCGCCCGGGTGGCCGAGGGCAAGGTCAAGCGCGGCGCGGTGGCGCTGCTTGAGGTCGACCATGAAAGACGCGCCAAGATCCGCGCCAATCATTCCGCCACCCATCTGCTGCACGAGGCGCTCCGCGAAGTGCTCGGCACCCATGTGGCGCAGAAGGGGTCGCTGGTGGCGCCCGAGCGGCTCCGCTTCGACGTCTCCCATCCCAAGCCGATGAGTGCCGCGGAACTGCGTGAAGTCGAGGACATGGCCAACGAGATCATCCTGCAGAACAGCCCGGTGACCACGCGGCTGATGGCGGTCGACGACGCCATTGCCGAGGGCGCCATGGCGCTGTTTGGCGAAAAATACGGTGACGAGGTGCGTGTCGTGTCGATGGGCAGGGGCGTGCGCGGGCCAAAATCCGACCGGACCTATTCGGTTGAGCTGTGCGGCGGCACCCATGTGGCCTCGACCGGCGATATCGGCCTGGTGCGGGTGCTGTCCGACAGCGCGGTGAGCTCCGGAGTGCGGCGCATCGAGGCCTTGACCGGGGAAGCGGCGCGGCGGCATCTGACCGAGCAGGACGAAAGATTGCGGCAGGCGGCGTCGATCCTGAAGGTGCAGCCCGGCGACGTGGCGTCGCGGATCGAGGCGCTGATGGACGAGCGCAAGAAGCTCGAACGCGAACTGATGGAGACGCGCAAGAAGCTGGCGCTCGGCGGATCCGGGGCGGGCGGCGACGAGAGCCGTGACATCGGCGGCGTGCGGTTCCTGGGCAAGGTCGTCACCGGCGTGTTGCCCAAGGATCTCAAGGGCCTGGTCGATGCGGCGAAAACCTCGCTCGGCTCGGGCGTGGCCGCCTTTATTGCCGTCGGCGACGACGGCAAGGCGAGCGTCGTGGTCGGCGTGACCGAGGATCTGACGTCAAAACTCTCGGCGGTCGATCTGGTGCGCGCTGCATCCGAGGCGATCGGCGGCAAGGGCGGCGGCGGCCGCCCCGACATGGCCCAGGCCGGCGGCCCCGACGGCGTCAACGCCGATGCGGCGATCGACGCGGTGGCCGCGGCGCTGAGCTGACGGCGGCAGGCACTGCTTGTCTTTTGACAATGAAGATTGCGCCCGGGCCTGGTCCGGACGTTTTCGTGTGGGGCATGCGCGGCACCATGCAGGACGATTGCAGCCGTGGTTCAACTCAGCAAGATTTGTGCGGTCGAGGCGTGCTTTCTATGGGGTGACCGACGGAGGGACCGGCATGGCGATCAAGACAGGCATCAGGGATTACAGGGCCAGGCTCGAGCGGGTGCGCGACCACATTCGCGCCCATCTCGACGCGCCGCTCAACCTTGATGAGCTTGCCGATATCGCCTGCCTGTCCCGCTTCCACTGGCACCGCACCTATCGCGGGCTGACCGGGGAAACCGTGTGGCAGACGGTCATACGGTTGAGACTGCACCGGGCGGCCTCCGAGCTTGTCAACGGCTTGGATCCGGTCGAGGCGATTGCAGCGCGTTCGGGATATACCAACGCGCGCGCCTTCACCCATGCTTTCAAGGCCGATTTCGGTCTGCCGCCGCATCGCTATCGCGCCGAGGGCGGTCACCGGCGCTATGACAATCCTGAATGGCAGGAGACCGACATCATGTATGACGTGCGCATTGAAGACCATCCGCCAATCACCATCGCGGGCCTGATCCACACCGGGCCCTATATCGAAATCGGCGCGACCTTCGACCGGTTCGGTTCGGAACTCGCGGTCAGGGGCGGCCGGGAGAAATCCGACGGCATGGCCGCGGCCTATTTTTCCGATCCCGACCTGACGCCGCCCGAAGAGCTCAGATCGCTCGCCGGCATGGCGCTGAAGCAAGGCGCGACGGCGCCGGACGGGTTCGAGACCTGCGATCTGCCGGCGGGACGCTATGCGGTGCTGACCCACAAGGGGCCTTACGGCGAACTGACCAAGGCCTATCAGTGGTTCTTCGGGCCATGGCTGGCGGAAAGCGGAGAGGCCGCAGGTTCGGCGCCGCCGGTGGAGCGCTATCTCAATACGCCGCTCGACGCCGCGCCGCCGGACCTCGTGACCGAGATCCACATGCATCTGGCTTGAGCGGATGCCGCCGCCGCGGGTGGTTTCCGCACTTGCGGCGGCGCCTTGCCTGAGGTCGGGTGGCGTTCCGTCACCCCGCGCGGTTCGCCTTGTTCGGGCCTGTCCCGAATATCTCCCGCCCCTCGGTTTTCCCGCTGCTCCGGCTGTTTCGGCGCGACCGTCTGTAGATCCTCGTGACAAGCCCGAGGAGGTCGTGGGGCGGGGATGACGTTTGAGAGGGCGAGGATGGCAAAACGGTCGGCAAAGACGGAGAAGGGCCAAGTTCCACCATGCGGACAGGCTGATTATTGCGCTTTCGGCAGCGCCTGGGCTCTCGTCCACCAGTCCTGGAGCCGGGGGCAATGGTTGGCAAAATGGCTACCCGCCGCACTGTCGAGAATATAGTCCGTGCAGGCAGCGAGATAGGCGTCGGCGAGGGTGGGGACGTCGCCGCAGAGCCAGGTGCCTTGGGTGAGCGCCTCGAGCGCGTCGAGCACGGCGCGGCCCTTGTCGAGCATCCCGGGATCGGGCTCTCGGGTTTCGGACCTGGGCACATGCAGGCCCCAGACGAGAACGGGATAGGCGCTCGTGTCGACGATCGAGATGATCTGGTTCATGCGGGCGCGGTCGGCCGGGTTGGCGGGCTGCAGCGCCGGGCCGTCGAATTGCTCGTCAATGTAGCGGGTGATGGCGAGCGTCTCGAACAGAGTGAGCGCGCCGTGACGCAACACCGGGATCTTGCCGAAGGGCTGGCCTGCCTGACGCGCCCTGGTGCGGCCGTCTGCCGCAAAGACATCCAGTCTTTCAAACGCATGCGGCACGCCCTTGAGATCCAGCGTGAGCCGGCAGATGCGGCTGTAGACGCTGTAGTCGGCGCCGATGAGGGTGACGGGTCTGCTCATGGGCCTTGTCCTTTCAGTCCGACTGCGACCGGGCCTGGGCCTTGCGCACGGCGCGCATGAGCTGCCAGCCGATCAGCGCCGCAGCCGCCAGCATCGCCAGCGCCATTGACATATTGCCGAGAATGCCGGCCAGGGTCTCGATGTTGGAGCCGAAAACATAGCCCAGGCCGATATAGATCGACACCCACAGCATTTCCCCCAGCACGCTCCAGACGGTGAAGACCGACCAGGCGAGCCCGGTGAAGCCGCTGGCGATGTTGATCGCCGAGCCCAGCGGCGTGATCAGCCAGCGCGTGAAAAACACGCTGCTCGAGCCCCACCGGGCCATGGTCGGTTCGGCCCTGCGGGCCTTGCGCGCCAGACCGCCCATGAACCCCGGCCGGTCCCCGGCCGAGCGCGCCACGAATCGGCCAAGCACAAATCCCGCCTGATCGCCCAGCACCGTGCCGGCCAGCGCCCAGATGAAGGCCATCGCCAGGACTGTGTCGCCATTGGCCGCGAGCGCGCCAAGCGTCAGCAGCGCAAGCGAGGTGGGCAAGGGCGCCCCCGCCTGGCCGATCGCCAGCACCAGCGCTGCAGCGGGCAGGCCATAGACAGTCAGGAACTCCAGCAGTTGATCCGTCATGGCCGCGCGGGCGCGGGTGGCGGGGCGGGCGGCGGAAGCTGCCGGCCTGCGCGCTCGGACTCGATGGCCGCGATAATCTGCGCGGTCAGGGCGTCGAGCGGCTGGTTGCGCTCGCGGGCAATCTTGATCAGCGGCCGGTGGTCCGGGCCGGTCTGGGGCAGGCCCAGGGCGTCATGCAAGAGTTTAGGGGAGACCCGGTAGGACTTGGCGACATAGCGGATGGTCATCCAGCCTTCGACCGGCTCGTCTTCGTGGTGCTGCCAGTAGACAAAGAAAACGCCGGCGCGAATGGTGAACACCAGCGCCAGCGTCAGGGTCAGCAGAAACGAAACCGTCAGCCACCGGTTGGTCCGCCACAGCCGTTTGAGGGTGGCGAGCGGACCGGCGGCCATTGTCAGCCCATGGCCTTCTGCAAATTGTCGTCGATCTTGTCGAGGAAGCCGGTGGTCGACAGCCAGGGCTGGTCGGGACCGATCAAGAGCGCTAGATCCTTGGTCATGAAGCCCGATTCCACCGTCTGGATGCAGACCCGCTCCAGCGTGTCGGCGAAATTGGCGAGCTCGGCGTTGTCGTCGAGCTTGGCGCGGTGGGCCAGGCCACGGGTCCAGGCGAAGATCGAGGCGATCGAGTTGGTCGAGGTTTCCTCGCCCTTCTGGTGCTGGCGGTAATGGCGGGTCACCGTGCCGTGGGCGGCTTCGGCTTCCACGGTCTTGCCGTCCGGGGTCATCAGCACAGAGGTCATCAGGCCCAGCGAGCCGAAGCCCTGGGCGACGATGTCGGACTGAACGTCGCCATCGTAGTTCTTGCAGGCCCAGACATAGCCGCCGGACCATTTCAGCGCCGAGGCAACCATGTCGTCGATCAGGCGGTGCTCGTACCAGATCTTGGCTTCAGCATATTTGTCCTTGAATTCGGCTTCGAAGACTTCCTCGAACAGATCCTTGAACCGGCCGTCATAGGCCTTGAGGATGGTGTTCTTGGTCGACAGGTAGCAGGGCACGCCGCGCATCAGCGCGTAGTTGAGGGACGCGCGGGCGAAATCGCGGATCGAATCATCGAGGTTGTACATGGCCATGGCGACACCGGCGGACGGCGCGTCATAGACTTCATGCTCGATGGTCTCGCCGTCGTCGCCGACGAACTTGATGGTGAGCTTGCCCTTGCCGGGGAAACGGAAATCGGTGGCGCGGTACTGGTCGCCGAAGGCGTGACGGCCGACGATGATCGGCTTGGTCCAGCCCGGCACCAGCCGCGGCACGTTCTTCATGATGATCGGCTCGCGGAAGATGACGCCGCCCAGGATGTTGCGAATCGTGCCGTTGGGCGAGCGCCACATCTTCTTGAGCCCGAATTCCTTGACGCGGGCCTCGTCGGGCGTGATGGTGGCGCACTTGATGCCGACGCCGTGCTTCTTGATGGCGTTGGCGGCGTCGACGGTGACCTGGTCGTCGGTCTCGTCGCGGCGCTCCACCGACAGGTCGTAATAGTCGATCGGCAGATCGAGGTAGGGCAGGATCAGCTTTTCCTTGATGAACTGCCAGATGATGCGTGTCATCTCGTCGCCATCGAGATCCACGACCGGGTTTGCAACCTTGATCTTTGCCATTCTGGGTAACCTTTTGAGAGGGGTGTCAGGGGGAGGCGGAGGCCCGCCCGTTCAGTTGGCGCTTCTCTTAACAAAAGCGGCGCGGGCGCACAACATGCGCACGGCGGCTTGGCGACGAAGGTTGGACACCGCGCGCCCGACTGCCAGCTTGATTGTGGGCGATCCCGGCATTAGTGCTGTCGGCCTGACACAACGGGCCATGTTGACTTGACCATTCCCCTCGAAACAGCGCGATTGAGACTGCGGGCGTTCACGCCGGCGGATGTCGACGCGGTGCATGCCTATCAAGGGCTGCCGGAGGTTGCCCGCTACCAGTACTGGGAGCCGCGCTCGCGCGACGAGGTGGCGGCGGAAGTGGCCAAATGGGCCGAGCCGGACGGCACGCCGGAGGAGCCTTTGTCGATGGTGTTCGCGGTGACGCTGAAGGATGGCGGCGCGCTGATCGGTGACATGGTGTTGTTGTTTCGCAACCGGGAGGCGCGGCAGGGCGAGATCGGATTCTCGATCAATCCTGTCCAGGCGGGCCGGGGTTACGCAACGGAAGCCGCGGCGGCGGTG
This sequence comes from Hoeflea sp., assembly GCF_014359905.1. Taxonomy (GTDB): domain Bacteria; phylum Pseudomonadota; class Alphaproteobacteria; order Rhizobiales; family Rhizobiaceae; genus Hoeflea. The sequence continues at coordinate 8,935 of NZ_JACIYP010000112.1, forward strand.
ATGGATCTCGGATTCGGCCATTTCAAGCTGCACCGGATTTTCGGGCGCTGCGATGCGCGCAACGAACGCTCCTGGCGGCTGATGCAGCGGCTCGGCATGCGGCGGGAAGCGCATTTTCGCGAACATGCGATCTTCAAGGGCGAGTGGGACGAGGAGTTCCATTACGCCATGCTCCAGCGGGAATGGGCGGACTTGCGCCGGGGTGAGGCATAGATGGCTGGAACGGACAGAAACCGCGAACTGATCACCGGCGGACCGGCGATCATCCTGATGGAGCCGCAACTGGGCGAGAACATCGGCATGGTGGCGCGCGCCATGGCCAATTTCGGGCTGTCCAATCTCCGGATCGTCAATCCGCGCGATGGCTGGCCCAACGACAAGGCGGTGAGTGCTGCGGCGGGCGCCAGCCATGTGATCGAGGGCGCGGTAGTGTTTGCCTCGTTGCCGGACGCGGTCGCGGACCTGAACTTCGTCTACGCCACCACGGCGCGGCCGCGCGACGGGCACAAGCCGGTCGCGGGTCCGGTGGAGGCGGGCGAGGTGCTGCGCGCGCGCGAAAACGCCGGGGAGAAGACCGGGCTGTTGTTCGGGCGCGAGCGCATCGGGCTGCGCAACTGGGAAATCAGCCTCGCCGACGCGATCGTCACCTTTCCGGTCAATCCGGCCTATGCCTCGCTCAACATTGCCCAGGCCGTGCTGCTGATGTCCTATGAATGGATGAAATCGGGGCTCTCGAACCCGCATCAGACGGCCTTTGAAAAACCCGATGTGACGCCCGCGCCGAAATCTGACCTGCACGGCCTGTTCGACCAGATCGAGGAGGGGCTCGATGCGCGGGGCTATTTCCGGTCCGAGACCAAGCGGATGAAGGCGGTGGACAATTTGCGCGCCGTGCTGACGCGTCCGGGATTTTCCACCGACGAAATCAATGTGCTGCGCGGTCTTTTTGCCTCATTTGACAAGTTTGGTCGGCCTGGACAGCGCGCGCCGGGGCAAGGTGCTGCGCCGGACACGGATGAGGGAGAGGCGGAATGAGCGAAGCGCCGGTTCTGGTGTTTGACAGCGGCATCGGCGGGCTGAGCGTGCTGCGCGAGGCCCGCGTGATCATGCCCGGGCGGCGTTTTGTCTATGTTGCCGACGATGCGGGCTTTCCCTATGGAGCTTGGGACGAGGAGGCGCTGCGCGACCGGATCGTCGCCCTGTTCGCCCGCCTGATCGAGCACCACGCCCCGGCGCTGGCCGTGATTGCCTGCAACACTGCCTCGACCATCGTCATGCCGGCGCTGCGCCAGGCCTATCCGGATCTGCCTTTTGTCGGCACTGTGCCCGCGATCAAGCCCGCCGCCGAACGCACCCGCTCGGGCCTTGTCTCGGTGCTGGCGACGCCCGGCACGGTCAAGCGGCAATACACGCGCGACCTGATCCGCGATTACGCCGGCAAGGTGCATGTGCGGCTGGTGGGCTCGGAGAATCTGGCGAGTCTGGCCGAATCCTACATGCGCAAGGGCTTTGTCGACGAGGCGGCGGTGGCGGCCGAGATCGCGCCGTGCTTTGTCAGCATGGACGGAAAACAGACCGACATCGTGGTGCTCGCCTGCACGCATTTTCCGTTTCTCGTCAACCGCATGCGCAAGATGGCGCCCTGGCCGGTGGACTGGATCGACCCGGCGGAAGCCATCGCCCGGCGGGCGCTGGCCATCGTCGAGACTTTGCCCGGCGGCGACGCGCTGCCTGACACCAAGGACAGCGTCGTCTTCACCTCGGGCAATCCCGACACCAATGTGCTCCGGCTGATGCACGGATTCGGGCTGACGGCGCGGTAAGGTTTTCGTCAGCGCGGCGACGCCAGCATGTCCAGCGGAACACCAAAGACCTCGTGAATGCCGCGTTCGCCGTCCCGGGTGATGGCCAGGGCGCGGCTTTCCTTGATGGGGCGAAGCCAGTGGCGCCGGAGGGCTTGGGCCAGAAGCGCAGCACCCAGCCGGCCGCCCAGATGCATGCGCCGCTCGCTCCAGTCGAGACAGGTGCGGCAGAGCGGCCGCGCTGATCTGGGCTTCGGTTCGAGATCGATGCCGAAATCGGCGAAGAAATGCCGCCCCGCGTCGGTGATCAGGCCCGAGTGGTCCTCGACGATGATCAGGCCCCGCGACGTCAGCGCATCGGTCATGGCGACCGCCAACCGGCCGGCCATGTGGTCGTAGCAGGTGCGGGCGTGCTGCATGGCCCTGTCATTCGGACCGGTGGGCCGGTGATGTCTTGGTCCGATGGCGGCGAGGTTGGACAGGCTTTCGAAGGCTTCTGCGACCGCTGCGGATGCGAGACGGTAATAGCGGTGGCGGCCCTGTCTTTCGACCGCGATCAACTGCCCGTCAACCAGCCTGGCGAGATGGCCGCTGGTGGTTGACGCGCTGACGCCGGCGTGATGGGCGAGTTCGGTTGCAGTCAGCGCCTTGCCGCTCATCAGTGCGGAAAGAATGTTCGCCCGGGCCACGTCGCCGATCAGGGCGGCAATGGCCGATATCGTTGTTGCGCTCGCCGGGTTTGTCATGGGGCAAGTCTAGCGCCTGCGCCGGGTGGCGTCATTAGCCAATGCTTCGGTGCTGGCCGAAGCATTTCCGACATCGATGGCTGTAGGTGTTCGCTTCAGGAAACCGGAGCGAAATCATGAACGGTGACAGCATATCAGCGGGCGCACACCTGGCCCGGAGTTCAGATGCCGGAACGGCCGCGCCGGCCGAGGCGGTCTTTGTGACCGTGCGGCCGGTCATCCGTGCCATGGCCCGATGGATGGAGCGGCGGCGGCAACGCAAGCAGTTGAGCCAGCTCGATGATCACCTTCTGCGCGACATCGGCATCACCCCCGTCGAGGCCCGGCGGGAGGCCAGCCGCTGGTTTTTCCAGTAGCCGCGCGGTGCCAAACAGGGACGGGGGGCGGGGCGTGAATTCCTGTGTATTTCGCCGATCGCGGTCCGCGAGGGCGCAATAGTCTGATAGGGAGACCGGTGGCGGGGTGCAGCGAGAATCGGTCAGGCGCCACGTCAAGTCTTGGGAGTTCTATCACGGTGCAGGTCGGAATTGACATGGGGAGTTTGGCTGGCGGGCAGCCGGCCAAGCTCGACATCGAGGAGCTGCTGGCGACGCGTCTTCTGGTGCAGGGCAATTCCGGCTCGGGCAAGTCGCACCTGCTCAGACGCCTGCTCGAGCAGTCGGCGCAATGGGTGCAGCAGGTGATCATCGATCCCGAGGGCGATTTCGTCACCCTGTCGGACAGATACGGGCACCTTGTGGTCGATGGCGAGCGCTCGGAGGCCGAACTCGCAGGGATCGCGAGCCGCATCCGGCGCCACCGCGTTTCCTGCGTGCTGTCGCTCGAGGGGCTCGAGGTCGAGCAGCAGATGCGCGCGGCGGCGGTTTTCCTCAACGCCATGTTCGACGCCGAGCACGAGCACTGGTATCCGGTGCTGGTGGTGGTGGACGAGGCGCAGATGTTTGCACCCGCCGTCGGCGGCGACGTGTCCGAAGAGGCACGCAAGATGTCGCTCGGCGCCATGACCAACCTGATGTGCCGCGGCCGCAAGCGCGGGCTCGCCGGCGTCATCGCCACCCAGCGGCTGGCCAAGCTCGCCAAGAACGTGGCGGCGGAAGCCTCCAACTTCCTCATGGGCCGCACCTTTCTCGACATCGACATGGCGCGCGCCGCCGATCTCCTGGGCATGGACCGGCGGCAGGCCGAGATGTTCCGCGATCTCACCCGCGGCAATTTCGTGGGCCTCGGTCCTGCCTTGTCCCGCCGGCCGCTGCCGATCGCCATCGGTGAGGTGGAGACGCAGGCACGCTCATCGAGCCCGAAGCTGATGCCGATGCCCGAAGCCCCGGCCGATGTGGAGGACCTGATCTTCACGCCCGACCCTGAGGAATTCGCCCGCCTGACGCGGGCGCGCGTGCGGCCCGCGCCGCGGCCGACGACGGATATCCTGGCGGAACTGTCGCGCGCCACGCCGCTGGCCGAAGCGCCTGTCGCCAGAGCCGGCAAGGATGCCGCAACGCCTGAAATGGACAGCCAGGAGCGCGAGAGCCGCGTCGCGGCCGTCTTCGGCGAAATCCTCGCCGATCCGCAATCGGGCTATCGCACCGATGCGGCGCTGTACCAGGATTTTCTGGTTCGGCTGAGGATGCGGCGGGTTTCCGGGCCGCCGATACCGCTCAGCGCATTCCGCCGCCGGATCGCCATCGCACGCTCCGGCGTCGACGCCGAGACCGCGGAGAGCGAGGCATGGGCCACCGCGCTCACGCTCTCGTCCCAGGTGGCAGACGATCTGCAGGGGGTGTTCCTGATGCTGGCCAACGCCGCAATCAAGGGCGAGGCCTGTCCGTCGGACGCCCGCATCGCGCGGGCCTACGGCACCCACTCGGCGCGCCGCGCGCGGCGGCTCCTGGGCTATTTCGAGGAGCAGGGGCTGATCATCGTGCATGCCGATCATGCGGGCAAACGCATCGTCGGGATCCCCGAGCTTCAGGCCGAGACCGCGCCGGGGGCGGCGGATGCGCCGGACGAGCACACGGGAGCGAAGCAGGCGGCAGAATAGGGGCTATCCCAGCTTGCCCCCCTCCTGCAAAATCTAACGTTAGCCTTCGGCTAAATTGTTCATTTTGCTTTCGCCCCTCCAAGGGGGAGATTGAGCGGCGAGCTCAGCGCTTACATTCTGGTAACTGCATCGAACCCGAATTCGCGCCGCACATCATCCAGCGACGTGTACTTCATCTCGCCCCGCGCTTTCTTGGAAAGCGTGGCCTTGTTCTGCTCATTCATCCAGGCGCGATGGGCCGCTGTGGTTTCGTGACCGTCATCGCAGGACAACAGTTTTTTCAATTTTGCGTCTTTGATCGTATCAATGAAACCATCCCATTCGTTTGATTGACCAGAAAAAGCCTCAAGTTTGGATCCGTGTGGCGTTAGCCAGCCAGTCCGGGCACGCCAGGCGCTCACGCGCGGACACATGTGAGACCTTGATATCAATCAATGCGCTGTTCGCGGACAACTCCATGATGGCTCCTGTGTCTCGGAAGGAGAAAGTGATGGACAAGGATCGGGTGATCGGTTCAGCGAAGGTCATCAAGGGCAAGGTCAAGCAGGCTGTCGGCAAGACGGTTGGGGACGCCAAGCTTGAGACCGAAGGCAAGGCCGACAAGATCGAGGGCGAGGTTCAGAATGCTGTTGGCGGGTTGAAGGACACGTTGCGCGGGGACTGAGCCCGAGGAAATGGCCACGCCCGGTCCTATAGCCGCACCATTTCAGGGTCCGCGCATCACAGGCTGCGCGAGGGGCATCTGGAGTAAAATTATCATGCACGGCGTCATGATAGTCAGGAACCTTTTAAACCGGTTCGCGTTGAACTAGTCCGGCAGAACCCTGCCCATTGGAGAAAATGCCATGTCGATTGGTACAATTCTTCTCATTATTCTCGTCATCTTCCTGCTCGGCGGCTTCAGCGGCCGCTTCGGCGGATACGGCTATGGTTTCGGCCATGGCGGCGTCGGCGTGATCGGCCTGCTGGTCATCGTGCTTCTCGTGCTGGTTCTCACCGGCCGGCTCTGACGAGGACAAAACGGGGTCCGGGTTGAAGGCCGGGCGGGCGGGGTCTGCGATCCCGTCGGTCCCGGCGCTCGACCCGGTATCCGGGTTCAGACGAGGGCCGCGCGCATTGTGCGGCCTTTTCTGCTTTCAGAACGAAGTCTTTCGGTCATCCTGCTCAAGATCGTCATCGATTCGACACTGCGCGTCATCGCCGTGATGCCGTTTCGCCAGAATTGCAGCGAACTTGCCGAAGTGATTGGCAGTGCTTGACGGTCTGCCCCCGCCGGGCAAGCCAGCAGAACGCGAGCGCGCAATCGACGTGAGTGCGCCATGCATCACGCTGTCGTAGGACGGATTCTTTCGGTCCCGATCAGCGTGCCTCTCCCGCCCGCTCTTCCCAGACCTTGACCAGTTCGACGATGGTTTCCACCGATTTCTCCATGTCCTGGCGGCTGATCCATTCCAGCGGCGAGTGGTAGGAGTGGCCGCCGGTGTAGATGTTGGGGCAGGGCAGGCCCATGAAGGAGAGCCGCGAGCCGTCGGTGCCGCCGCGGATGGAGTGGCTGACCGGCTCGAGGCCGACCCGGCGGACGGCTTCCATGAGGTTGTCCATGATCTCCGGGTGGCGGTCCAGCACTTCCTTCATGTTGCGATACTGCTCGGTGACCGTAAAGCGCATGCTGGAGCCGGGATAGGCGGCCAAAACCTCCTCCGTGATCTGCTGCAGAAGCGCTTCCATCTGGGTGAGTTCGTCATTGTCGAAATCGCGGATGATGAAGGAGAGGCGGGCCTTGTCCATCGATCCGGTCACGCCGGTCGGGTGGATAAAGCCCTGGCGGCCCTCGGTGGTTTCCGGCGCCATCTCCTTGGGCAGCCGGGCGATGATGTCGGCGGCAATCTTGATGGCGTTTTCCATCACGCCCTTGGAGGTGCCGGGGTGCTGGGCCACGCCCGTGATCTCGATCTCGACGCCGTCGGCGGAGAAGGTCTCGTCCTCGATCTCGCCTATGGTGGAGCCGTCGAGCGTGTAGCCGAAGGCGGCGCCGAGCTTTGCAAGGTCGACCTTGTCGGCGCCGCGGCCGATCTCCTCGTCCGTGGTGAACAGCAGCTTCACCGCGCCGTGGCGGATGTCCGGATTTTCGATCAGGATTTGCGCAGCGGTCATGATCTCGGCGATGCCCGCCTTGTCGTCGGCGCCGAGCAGCGTGGTGCCGTCGGTGGTGACGATGTCGTGGCCGATCTGGTTGTGCAACTCCGGATGCTCGCTCATGCGGATCACGCGGCTCGGGTCTCCCGTCAATGGAATGTCGCCGCCCTGGTAGTTCGTCACCAGATTGGGCTTGACGCCTGTGCCGGTGAAATCGGGCGCGGTGTCCATGTGCGAGCAGAAGCAGATCACCGGCACAGTCTTTGCGCTGTTGGACGGCACCGTTGCATAGACATTGCCGTGCTCGTCCATGTGCGCGTCGCTGAGGCCCATCCCGAGCAGTTCGCCCACCAGCACGCGGCCCAGATCCTTCTGCTTCTCGGTCGAGGGCTGGGCCGAGGATGACGCGTCCGACTGGGTGTCGATGACGACATAACGGAGCAGGCGATCGAGGACGGTGTCGGTCATGGGGGACTCGCTATCCAATTGACGGAAGACACTGCTATAGACCTCCTTGCCTGAAACGGGAA
>NZ_JACIYP010000113.1 GCF_014359905.1 Hoeflea sp.
CGCAGGAACGTATTGAGCCAGCTGAATGCAGCCTGCCGATTCTCAATTCCCGTCGCCATTCCCGCCCCTCATTTCAAAGATACCATCAGTGTTGCAGGGCAAGGACCGCATCTCCCTGGAAAGCCCCCTTTTTTGCTCCACCTCGCAGAAGCGTAGCAAAATGCGAGGGCTTTGGGATTCCCCTATCTACTCGGCCTCTCCGTTGACAAACGTACATACAAATGTCATACTGAAGCATGAACGGTTCGATAGCCGGATTTGATTGGGACGCGCACAACAGCGGCAAATGCCAGAAGCATGGCGTGACGCTGGCCGAGGTCGAGGCGCTGTTTGAAGACGGCCTCGCGGTGCTGCCCGACATCGCCCATTCGGCGACCGAGGAGCGCTTCAAGGGCATCGGCCGCACACGGGCGGGCCGCCATGTCTTCGTCGTCTTCACGCTGCGTGTGATCGACGGCGCGCGGCTCATCCGGCCGATCAGCGCCCGCTACATGCATGACAAGGAGGTCAGGCACTATGAAGAAGAAAATCCCTAGCTTCGCGAGCGACGAAGAGGCCGAGCGTTTTGTCGAAACCGCCGACCTGACGGAATACGACCTGTCGCAGTTCAGGCCCGCGAAATTCGAGTTCGCGCGCAAGGACGCCCGCGTGAACATGCGCGTGCCGGCGCCGCTGCTTGACGCCGTGAAGGCCCGCGCTGCCGCGCGCGGCATCCCCTATCAGCGTTTCATTCGCGAAGCCCTGGAATCAGCCGTCGCGCCGCAGAAGTAACTCGTGGATCTGAGCCGCCGCCTGCGCAATCTCCTGGCCGACTATCTCGCGGGCAGTTCGACGCTGCGCGAGATCGAGAACGAGTTCGACGCGGCCGATGTCCCCTTCGTCCCCGCGACCGGCCAGAACACGGGCGGCCAGCGGCGCACCTTGCTCGCTGGCTACTACAATGGGCTCGATTTTTCCGACCCGGCCGATATCCGCAAATTCCTCAACGTGCTCGCTGTCTTTATGGCGAGCATCGAGCGGAGCATCCCGGAGCCAAGCCCCTGGAGCGAGGATGACACCCCTCACCCGTTCCAGCAGACCTTCGACAACTTCCAGCAGCAGCTCGGCCGCGATGGCTAGGCCTATCGCGATGGCGTGATCCTGCCCGTCACCGCGTCAGCGCGGCTGACCGACGCGAAGGCGATCGCCGAGGGCTTCGACGCTGCGCATATCGGCGATCAATCAGGCGCATTGAGGCCTCGATCGACGCCGACCCGGCCCTTGCGATCGGCACGGCGAAGGATCTGATCGAAAGCTGCTTCAAGACGATTCTTGGCGAGCGCGGGATTGCCTACGATGTAGAGGTTTTGACTAAATCTGACAGACGGTGTCATAAGGCTCAAGGCTGTGCCGGGGCCGGGCGCGGAGTGGTCGGGGTTGCGCAGCGCCCGGCCCCGGCCTTTTGGAAGGACACCGACATGACCAGGGACCAGAAAGTCATCCGTGGCAAGGTAGGGCTGCTGGAGCTTGCCAGGCAGCTGGGCAACGTCAGCCAGGCGTGCAAGATGATGGGCTATTCGCGCGACAGCTTCTACCGCTTCAAGGAGCTGTACGAGACCGGCGGCGAGCTCGCGCTGCAGGAGCTGACCCGCAGGAAGCCGCTGCTCGCCAACCGGACCCCGCCGCAGGTCGAGGCCATCATCCTCGAGCTGACATTGGAGCAGCCGGCCTTCGGCTAGGTGCGGATCGCCAACGAGGTTCGCAAGCTGGGCCATTCGATCTCGCCGGCGGGCGTGCGCGGCGTATGGCAACGGCACGATCTGGAGACGATGAAGAAGCGTCTGAAGGCGCTGGAGGCCAAGGTCGCCCAGGAAGGCATCATCCTCACCGAGAGCCAGCTCGCCGCGCTGGAAAAGGCCAAGAGCGAGAAGGAGGCCTGGCTGAGTTCGAGAGCGAATGCCCGGGCTACTGTGGCGCTCAGGACACCTTCTATGTCGGCAACATGAAGGGGGTGGGGCGGATCTACCAGCAGACCTTCGTCGATACCTATTCCAAGGTCGCGTTCGCCAAGCTCTATGACCGCAAGACGCCGATCACCGCGGCCGATCTCTTGAATGACCGGGTGATTCCGTTTCTCGACGAGCAGGAGGTAGAACTCCTGAGGGTGCTGACCGACAGGGGCACCGAATATTGCGGCAATCCCGAGCACCACGAGTATGAGCTCTACCTGGCGGTGGAGGACATCGATCATTCCCGCACCAAGACCAAGAGTCCGCAGACGAATGGCATCGTCGAGCGGCTCCACAAGACCATGCTGAACGAGTTCTACCGGGTCGCCTTCCGCAAGAAGATCTACCGCTCGATCGACGAGTTGCAGGCCGATCTCGACGAATGGATCACGAGCTACAATGAGCAACGCCCGCATCAGGGCCGCTGGTGCTTCGGCAAGACCCCCATGCAGACCTTTGTTGACGCAACCCCGCTGGCGAAGGAAAAGAGGATCGCGGCCTGATCCCGCCGGACAGGTCCATACCGACCACTCGCAGACACCAACTGTCCGATGAAGTGTCAGCTACTACAGATCAGGGGCACCGAGACGAGCAAAAACGGCTCGTTCCTGCGATTATCAGCCTGCCAGCGCTGATCGCCAGGTCCGTTCGGGACGCCGCCAGTCGACCCCTTCCAGCAGCATCGAAAGTTGCGCGGCGGACAGGTGCGCGACGCCTGTCTGCGTCATCGGCCAGACGAACCTGCCGCGGTCGATCCGCTTGGAGAACAGGCACAGTCCCTGGCCGTCATACCATAGCAGGTTGGCTTCGCGCCCTACGGGTGACGAGATCGCCGCGCCGACCGCGGAACGCGAACACCGCGCCGGAGTGCGGGTTCTGCTTCATGACCTCCTGCGCCATCACTGCCAGGCCGCACATGCCCTTGCGCATGTCGGTGGCCCCGCACGCAAGCCAGACCCGCGTCGCCGGCGGCAGTGCGATCATCGCTCGAGCACCGCCAGCACGCGGACGAGCGCCCCGGCATCAAAGGATGCATCGACGCTGAGCCGGATCCCGCTCGGCAGATCGATCGCAATCCGACCCACAGGTTCCGGTATCCGCTGCGGCGGCGCTGATGGCGGCGGCGGCGACATCGGCCCAGGATCGGCGATCATGACCTCGGCAAAGGATGGGCCCGCCGTCTCCGCAGCACCCGCCAACGCCTTCGGCGGGCGATCGATCAACAAGCCGGCCATCGCATTGCGGCGCCAGGTATTGATGGTCCCTCGCTTCAGTGGACACCTTTGCTAAGCCCGATCGGGCATGGAGGTGTGCAATGGCGAAGACGAGGAGGGAGTTTTCTCCCGAGTTCAAACGAGAGACGGTTGCCCTGCTGGAGAGCAGCGGCCGGCCGGTGATGCAGGTGGCGGCCGAGGTGGGGATTTCGCCATCGATGTTGCGGAACTGGCGAGCGGTGGTTCGCGGCGGGAGCGCACGATCGCGAGCGGCGCCATCACCGGGTATGCCGCCGCTGCCGTCACCAGCGGACCAGGCGTCGGATATCGCGCGATTGAAGCGTGAACTGGATCGTGTGCGCATGGAGCGCGACGTGTTAAAAAAAGCGATCGGCATCTTCGCGGAGGTGCCGAGATGAGCTTCAAATTCATCCGCGACCATGCCGAGCGTTGGCCGATCCGGCTGATGTGCCGGATCCTCGAGGTTTCAGCCAGCGGCTATTACGCTTGGCGTAACCGCCCGGAAAGCGCCCGTGCGCGCGCCAACCGCACCTTGCTTGACGATGTCCGTCGTCTCCATGCCGAGCATCACGGCCGCTATGGCAGCCCCAGGATGCATGCCGCGCTGCGCGCGGAAGGCAGAACGGCAAGTCGTGGCCGTATCGAACGTTTGATGCGGCGACATGGTATCCGCGCTCTTGCGGGCCGCAGGTTCAAGCCGTGTACGACCGACAGCCGCCACTATCTGCCGATTGCGCCCAACCTGCTGAAACAGGAGTTTGTCGCGGAGGCACCCAACCGCGTCTGGCTGGCCGACATTACCTATATCGCGACCGGCGAGGGATGGTTGTATCTCGCGGCCGTGCTCGATCTGGCGACCCGCAAGATCGTCGGATGGTCGATGCGCGACCATATGCGAACAGAGCTGCCGCTGGCCGCCTTGAATCCGCCCAATACGCCTCGGAAGCGTACGGCAAGCAACTCATTGCAATGAAAGCCAAACCCTCGATGAGCCGGACGGCGTGCTGCTACGATAACGCGCCCATGGAAAGCGTCTTCCACACCCTCAAGGTCGAGCTCGTCCACCAGCGGCGATGGGCAACTCGACAGGAAGCACGACGAGACCTGTTCGCCTATATCGAAGGCTATTATAACCGGCGACGGATCCACTCCGCTCTCGGATACAGGACCCCCGAACAGGCCGAACGACAAATGGCCTAAACCCGTGTCCACCAAAACGGGGGACCATCACCCTTCCTGTTCCTTGTCCATCTCATCGACACCGGCTGCGGTTCAATCTACCGCAGCCGGGTGTCTCATCGAACCGTGCACGGCCCCAGGTGGCACAGTGCGAGCTCTCTGGTCGTCCCGCCCAACCTCACACTGCTGTCGCTGCCACCCCGCTGCCCGGAACCTTGGCGCATCATGACCATCGATATGCGCCACTGGCGCATGGGTTCTGATCAATGCGCTTTGGTATCACCCCTCCGACACGTCGCGCGCGATACTGGACGGATCGGAGGCGCGCCAGCGCTCAAGCCTCCGCGTTCATGGCCAGGCCACCGCCAGCGGGGAGAGGAAGCGCGAGATCATGGCCGGCGCAGCCATGCGTCAAGCGCCGACAGCCGCGCGTCAATGCCGACAAGCAGGTCGTGATCGGTTTTCGCAGGTTCCGGTTCCGGCACAGGCTCCAGCGGTTCGGGCACAGGAACAGGCTCACCGTCGGTCAAGAACATGCCTTCAAGCGGCGCATAGTCCTTCGTGAACAGGCCCTCGGTTTGCCAGTCAGCCGCTTGCAGAAAGCCGAGGATGACCCGCTCGGTCGGATAGTCGATCGGTAGCGTCCGCCCATTGCCCAGCATCCGCTCGACCTGGTAGGACGGGGATGGAAGCGAGCCGGTGAAGCCGGGCTTGACGCCGCGCCCGATAATCATCGTGAACCCGCCGCGCCCATGCGACAGACCGTCTCCGCTGGTCCAGATGTAATCCCGGCTGAACTCGGTCGTGACGATCAGCAGCACTTCGTCCTCAGGATCGAGCAGGGGATAGGGCAGCGCCATGTCCCCATCCGGCATGTCCAGCCACCCGCAGGAGCGGGCCAATTCGCCCAGCGAGGCGTCGAACCGGCCAATAGCGCCTGCGAACTGCTGGTTATGGTTATTGTGCGTGTCGAAGCCAACAACTTCGCCCGTGACCATCTTGATATCGGGGTTCTCGGCCAGCACTTCGGCCATGGACTGCCCCAGCGCCGCGAAATTGAGGTCGATTGCACCTGCCTCTGCTGCCGCGCCCATATTGGTGACGTAGATGTCGCGCCAGTATTCGTCGAGATCGTCGGCCACAGTCGCCGCCTGGATCATGGCGTCGATGTTGAAGCCCTCAGTGATAATCATGTTGGCAGCGAGCGCGATGCACGACGAGCGCCCGCCTTGCAGAACGCGCATCAGGACATTGTTGTGGACCGTGACGCCGGCAAGCGGCAAGCCGGGGAAGGTGGCCGCGAGCGCGTAATCGCCCCAGCCTTCGCCCGTCTCCCCGGTGATGAAATTGCCCCGGTCCTGAATGATCCGCGACATCTCGAAATGGGATGCGGTCGGGTTCTCCGGACCGGTGCACATGATTGCGTGAACCAGCCCGCGATCCACCAGCGCCTTGAGGTTCGGCGCGCTGGGGTGGATTTGCGTAATGTCATCCTGCCCGTTTTCCGCGCCGGGAAACAGGGATGCGGCATGGGCCCCGCCGCCCAGGTGAATATGGGCGATCCGCTTGGTCATACGACGATCCTTTCATGGGTCATGGACTTGGCGCGCTGGGCTTCAGTGCCGCGCCAGACAGTGCGAAGAACGATAAACGATCCCCCGATGACGCGGTTGTCGCGCGGCAGTCCGTCAGGGTCGGGAGCGTGCTCGAAATTGTAGCCTAGCGTCTCGCGGATACCGAACTGGTATCGTTCCGGGGCGGGGTGGGTCAGGCCGTGCTCGTTGCAGTGTGTTGCATAGCCGACGAAGGAATTGACCGGGGCGCCCCGCATCGGTTTCCACGCCGCGTCGTCCATGACCATCGCTGTCAGCACCGCGCGGCGGTCTCCGCCGGTGTCGAGCCACACCTGTTCTAGCCTCTCGCGGAACGCCGCGTCTCGGCTGAAATTGGTGCCGAGCAGCGGTTCGACCAGCCGGCGCACCTGCGTCTTTGCCGCCGCCGGGTGGACCGCCAGCCAGCGCAGATATTCCTCGATCATCGTCTGGTCCGGCCGGAAGGCAATGCGCTTGCCCAGCACAGTCCGATCGCCGGGCTCCTGATAGGCCGGGTCGAAACCGAAATTGCGCAGGCCTGTCAGCAACAGCGCGGCCTCGCGCATATCGCCCGTCTCCTGCGACAGAACGCCGTCGCCAACCGAAAGAAGCTCGTGCAGCTCGCGCGCCAGGTTCTCGTCCGGCGGTGAACCGTTACCCTGCGCTGAGTTGGGGCCGATGTTCTCCTCGGTGTTGAGGAACCCGCGATATTGCGGATGCTCCAGAATAGCGCCTACCAGCCAGTCGCCATGGCTGGACAGCATATGGCGCATCAGCACCTTCCAGAAGCTGTAGGTATAGACGCCCCATTTGCCGATGTCGCCTCCGGTCGGGGCAGCGTTGGGAATGTCGAGCATCAGCCGCGCCAGGAACGGACGATCGCCGCTCTGGCAGTAGTTCATCAGCGGGCCGTAATAGTCCTGAGACTTCGGCATGACTTCCGCCTTTGCTGCATCGCGTTCCTCAGGCGTTGCGAACTCAGTCTGCCGGAACGCGAGAATATCCTGCCACGGCTTGAGACGAGGGAATAGAGTATCGACAGGAACCGGATCGGCAAGCTGCGCCACGAGGTTTTCGCGTAGATCGCCTGTTGGAAGCGCGCGGCCAAGGCAGAAACGATATTGCCAGATTTCTTGCGGTGTCATTGGACTTGTCCTTTGCTGTCTTATGATCAGAGCGGGGCGCTCCAGAACTCGGGCATGTTGACATGGCCGGCAGCCTTGACCATGCAGGGCACCAACTGCCCGCCATAGGGGAACACATGAGCGTCGCCGCCTTGCGAAATGCAGCAGGTAGCCATCGTCAAGATACCAATAGAACTACAGATCGCCGGGCGCATTGGGCATGCAGGTGACGGTGCCCCGCTCCTGAAAAGCTCGGGCGCGTGGTGAAGGTGCGGAGGCCGGCTCGTGAACACGTTAGCCGGCTGCAATCTCTCGATATAGTCGGTGGTCATCTTCTGATAGCGCTGTGTCAGGGCCACATCGAAGCCATCGCCCCTTGCAAAGGCGGTTGCCACCGCCACGACTGAGTGGTGCAGCGGCTTGGTCGAATTGACCGGTGCATAGGCGGTTCCGACGGTCCCAGCATCAACCGCGCCAAGGGGATCGGTGATCGTGTGGGCGGTCGCGCTGGTGAAGCGGATTTGATACGTCCTGAAGGTGGTGGCCAAATCAATGAAATAGCGGGCCTTGGAAGGCTGGCATCGTCGCTGCCGACCGCCACGCCTGTGGAGCTTCCGCCGGTCGCCTGGGATTCGGGCAGGCCAATCGTATCGTCGCCGACCGCGTCCGCGATCGGTCTCACCGCTGCACGAAAAAAGCTGAATGGTTTGTAGCTTGCCGGGTCAGCCTTGGGCACGTTGTCCGACATGTAGAACACGCGTTCCAGCAGTTCGCCCGGCGTGGGGGAGTGCCCGATTACCGGCGCTGAGCCGGACATCGTGTCGAGGGCCGAATGCCCGGCAACACCCGGCAGCGAGTCTGCGTCATTGATGTGCAGCGTAGTCTTCGAGTAGCTGCCCGAAAAGCCGAACAGCTGGTAATCATCGAGCTCGATCCGCTCGCCCGATTGCCAGATCAGGTGTTCAAGGCTATATTGCCGCTGCTCGCCGGCCAAAAGCGCGGTTCCCTCCAGTAGGCTATCGAAATTGTACCGGATGCGCCAGAACGACTCGGCGCCCAACGGATATCCTTCGCCTCCGTTGGTGGCGGAGGATATGCTGATGCCGGCGGGCTTCGCCGCCAGCGCGCGGCTGAGCGTATTCTCGACAGGATGGCGGATGTAATGGTTCTGGTGCAGCCCCCCATTGCTCTTCCTGATGCTCACAGTTGTGATATCCGGCCGGCCAAAGAACAGCACGTCCAGCCCACGGGCCCGCCCGCCGATGTTGGCGCCCCCGACGAAGCAGTCGCTGTTGCCCTCGCCCGCAGACCAGTAGTAGGTGCCGCGTTGCTCCACACCGTTCAGCCGCGTGGGCGTCCTATGGTCGCGCGGCATGATCGCCAAAACCCTCCGCAGTGGATATGTCAGCACATCGACTGTGGTGCTGAAGCGGTTTGGTAAGGGCAAGGAAGCTCTCCTGATTGGCACTTCGGTTCCTGCTCGTTCCGCGTTGGATGACGAGTAGGAAACCCTTTCTGGTACATTCTGCGGAATTTTGCTGTGTCGCCCGGGGTTGGGACACTCGGGTCAGGCGCCGCGTCAACTCGGCAATTTGGAGCGGTTTTCGTCGATCCACCTCGAAACCGCAGCTTGGGAAGAAGTTGTCACACGCCGGGCGGGCGAGTGGAGGTCGAGGATGCGTCCGATGGCGTTCCATAGGCCGTGGAGGTGCGCTCGGCGGCTTTGCGCAGATGCGCCTTCGGCTTTGAGAAGGTCTGCTCGGCTTGCCCGACGTGATCACCGCCGTGTTCTCCCCGGCGATCGTCCAGACCTGCGCCAGGTCACGCTCGACGGGTCTTCAGGTCCTCGCCGAGCCGGTCGATCTCGCGGATGTGGCGCCCGATTGCGAGTCGCTCGTCTGCCGGAACAGTCTGGGCCGACAGCCAGCCCCGTCCCCGCTGGCCCAACAGGTCGACGTGCGGGCAAGCAGCGACCGGGTGCGCGTGCAGGATCGACTGGATGATGTTCTTAAGGCGTGACCGCTGCCGGACGACCTGATTGCGCCGGGTCACCTGGCGCCGGAGCGCCGCCGTTGCTGCGTCCGGCATTCAGACCTCCAGCAGAAACCCGGACGCGTAGAGCTGTGCCAGCACGCCGGCATCGATCTTGTCGGTCTTGATCCTGGCATGCGCGATCAGCCGTACCTGCTTGGGTTGGCGACGGCCACCTTGCCGGCGCAAGGACTCATGACCTCGACCGCGGCCGCCGCGTTGGCAGTCGCCTCGGTGACCACGACATCGTCCGGCTTCAGCTTGCGCGCCCACGCATCGAGCAGGTCGCGCCACATGTCCACCCGGCCGAGCCGTCGTACCCGGCCATCCCCAGGAGACCAGCTCTGCAAAAGCGTGGGAAACGTCCGTCGCCACCGGCATATGTGGCCGCGACGAGCAGGGAACGCTGTGCAAGCTCCGTGGTTGGAAGAAGCCGATCCATCGCGTGCGCGGCCGGATCGAGAAGAGCTCGGTACCTGGAAACCCAGCTACGGCTTGCGCCGGACGCGATGGCAACCAGCGGCGTTCTTCAGAACGGCAGGTCCGGCCACCATCCGTTCCGAACTGGCACGCGCGGTGCGAAGGCAGGTTGACCTTCGCTGCCGGATGCTGCAGGTGCGAGAAAGACCACTTGGGGGGGCCGGGGGATCACATGCGCATTACGATGATGGGGACGGGCTATGTGGGCCTGGTGTCGGGGGCCTGCTTTTCGGACTTCGGCCATGAGGTTGTGTGCGTCGACAAGGACACGCGCAAGATTGAACTGCTGCGCCAGAATGTCATGCCGATCTATGAGCCTGGGCTTGCCGACTTGGTTAGCAGCAATGTCCGCGCCGGCCGCCTGTCGTTCACGACGGACGTGGCCGAGGGCCTCAAAGACGCGGACGCAGTGTTCATCGCCGTGGGCACACCGTCGCGGCGGGGCGACGGCCATGCTGATCTCTCCCACGTCTTCGCCGCCGCTCGCGAAATCGCCCAGAACATCAGCAAGCCGTGCGTCATCGTGACAAAGTCGACGGTGCCGGTCGGTACGGGCGACGAGGTTGAGCGCATCATCACCGAGGTAGCGCCGGACCAGGGCATCAAGATCGCCTCTAACCCCGAGTTCCTGCGCGAGGGCGCGGCGATCGAGGACTTCAAGCGCCCCGACCGCGTGGTGGTCGGCACTGAGGAGGACGAGGCGCAGCAGGTCATGCGCGAGATCTACCGTCCGCTGTCGCTCAACCAAGGGGCGCCGATCCTGTTCACCGGGCGGCGCACGGCCGAGCTCATCAAGTATGCGGCCAACGCCTTCCTTGCGGTGAAGATCACCTTCATCAACGAGATCGCCGATCTGTGCGAGCAGGTCGGCGCGGATGTCCAGGAAGTGGCGCGAGGCATGGGCTCGGATAGCCGGATCGGTTCCAAGTTCCTCCATGCTGGCCCCGGTTATGGAGGCTCGTGCTTCCCGAAGGACACGCTGGCGCTGCTCAAGACCGCCCACGACAATGACACACCGCTGCGCATCGTCGAGGCGACCGTGCAGGTGAATGACAGCCGCAAGCGCGCGTTGGGGCGCAAGGTGATCAGGGCGATGGGCGGCGACGTCCGCGGCAAGACCGTGGCGATCCTTGGCCTCACCTTCAAGCCCAACACCGACGACATGCGCGATGCGCCGAGCCTTGCCATCATCCAGACGCTGCAGGATGGGGGCGCCAATGTGCGCGCCTATGATCCGGAAGGTATGGAGCAGGCCAAGCCGCTGCTCAATAATGTCGAGTTCTGCCCGAACTCCTATATCGCGGCCGATGGCGCCGACGCGCTGGTGATTGTGACCGAATGGGACGAGTTCCGCGCGCTCGACCTCAAACGGATGGCCCAGATACTCAACCGACCGCTGCTGATCGATCTGCGCAACATCTATCCCCTCGCGGAGGCGGAGCGGGCGGGCCTGCAGACCTTCGGGATCGGGCGGCGTCGGCTGTTCTCGGGCGCTGCGCCCGAGGTTCCGGAACTGGAGATGACCGCAGCGAGCGCCTGACATGCCCGCGCGCTCGACCGCCTGTGAGGCTATCGATCGGGCATAGTCGGCGGACCGCGTGAGGCGGCAGAAGTGTTTGCGGTCTGTCCCATCCGCGGTTCGGCCTTGGGGGAGTTCGGTCAGCAGCGCCTGCCTTGCCGGCTGCAACGGTGCGATGGTCATATGTGGCGCGAGTCCTTGGGAAGATGCCCGGGCCGAGCCATGATGGGGAAGACGGGGAGTCTAGAATGTGAGCAGCGCACCGGTGCTGGTTACCGGCGTCGCCGGGTTCATCGGGCACGCTACCGCACACCGGCTACTCGATCGTGGCGAGCGCGTGCTCGGCGTCGACGTCGTCAACGACTATTACGATCCCGCGCTGAAGGAAGCGCGGATGCGCACCTTCGAGGACGCGACAGCTTCGAATTCCATCGGCTGGACATCGCCGATTCCGAGAGAATGGTGGGGTTGGTCCGCGACAATAGCATTGCCCGCATTATCCATCTCGCCGCACAGGCGGGCGTGCGGTACAGCTTGGAAAACCCCTTCGCCTACCAGCACTCGAATCCTGCCGGCCACCTTTCGGTGATGGAGCGTGCCGGCAGACAGAGGGCTTCGAGCATCTCGTCTATGCCTCCTCCAGTTCGGTGTATGGCGATAAGCCGCTCGGCAGCCAGGGCTTCAGTGAGGAAGAGCCGGCGATCGCCGCCGCGTCGCTTTATGCGGCGACGAAGCGTAGCTGCGAACTTATGAGCGAGGCCTACGTCAGCCTTTACGGCTTTCCGCAAACAGGCCTCCGATTTTTCACTGTTTACGGCCCATGGGGCGCCCTGACATGGCCCATTTCATCTTCATGCAGAAGATCATGCGCGGCGACCCGATCGAGGTTTTCGGGCAAGGCGCGCGACTTCACCTATATTGACGACATCGTCGAGGGTATCGTCGGCGCGCTCGATCATCCTCCCAAGGAGGGTGAACATCGCGTCCTCAACATTGGCGACAGCCATCCAGTTGGGCTGATGGATATGATCGAGACTCTGGAGGATGCTATCGGGCGCAAGGCGGACAAGATCATGCGGCCCATGCAGCCCGGAGACGTGACTGCTACCTATGCCGATGTGTCGAAACGAGCTAAGCTGACCGGATACAAGCCCAAGGTCATGCTCTCCGAAGGGCTGCGGAAGTTCGCCGACTGGTGTCTGAACCACTACAAGCCGGCTCAGCAGGGTTGACGGGCGGAGAAATCACCGGGCCTGCGCCTCTGCCGCGCGCCGTCGGGGGAGCGGTGGCTGGATTCGGTCTTATGGACTTTGGCCCTCATGATGTGAGCCCAAGCCTGTGAGTTCACGTCGCAATCGAAACGTCGCGAGTACGGAATCCCTATCGATTCAGCCGCTGTGGAAAACGCTCTGAATCATTCCGACCTGAATTGGTGCAATGCAGCAATATCGGTTGCTCATCACGGCTGCTCCTGCTAGCCGTCTGCAGAAGAACGAGGGCAATGGTAGGTGCTTTGATAGGATTAACCCATCTTCAGCGGCTTGAAGCCGAAAGCATTCATATCCTGCGCGAGGTGGTTGCCGAGGTGCAGCGCCCGGTGATGCTCTATTCGGTG
This sequence comes from Hoeflea sp., assembly GCF_014359905.1. GTDB lineage: Bacteria > Pseudomonadota > Alphaproteobacteria > Rhizobiales > Rhizobiaceae > Hoeflea. The sequence goes on from NZ_JACIYP010000113.1 coordinate 12,764, forward strand.
GGCAAGGACAGCGCGGTGATGCTGCACCTGGCGAAGAAGGCGTTCTACCCTGCCCCGCCGCCCTTCCCGCTGCTGCATGTCGACACGACGTGGAAGTTCCGGGCCATGTATGCGCTGCGCGACCGCGCCGCGCGCGAGGCGGGGATGGAGCTGCTGGTCTATCAGAACCCGGAGGCCAGGGAGCGCGGGATCAATCCGTTCGACCACGGCGCGCTGCACACCGACATGTGGAAGACGCAAGGGCTGAAGCAGGCGCTCGACCTTTACGGTTTTGACGCGGCCTTCGGCGGCGCGCGCCGCGACGAGGAGAAGAGCCGGGCGAAGGAGCGCATCTTCTCGTTCCGCAGCGCCAGCCACGGCTGGGATCCCAAGAAGCAGCGGCCCGAGCTGTGGAACCTCTACAACACGCGCAAGAACAAGGGGGAGAGCATCCGCGTGTTCCCGCTGTCCAACTGGACCGAGCTGGACATCTGGCAATATATCATGGCCGAACAGATCGAGATCGTGCCCCTCTATCTCGCGGCCGAACGCCCGACGGTGGAGCGTGACGGGATGCTGCTGATGGTGGATGATGAGCGCTTCCCGCTCGAACCGGGGGAACAGCCGGTGATGCGCTCGATCCGCTTCCGCACACTGGGCTGCTATCCGCTGACAGGCGCGGTGGAGAGCCGCGCCGCCAGCCTGCCCGAAGTGGTGCAGGAGATGCTGCTGACCACCACCAGCGAGCGGCAGGGCCGCGCGATCGACAAGGACGAGGGCGGCGCCGGGATGGAAAAAAAGAAGCAGGAGGGGTATTTCTGATGGCCGACGCCGCGCCGGCCGGTCCGGCCTATGCCCCCGACGCGCTGATCGCCGAGGACATCGGCGCCTATCTGGAGCAGCACCAGAACAAGGATCTGCTGCGCTTCATCACCTGCGGCAGCGTCGATGACGGCAAGTCGACGCTGATCGGCCGCCTGCTCTACGATTCCAGGATGATCTTCGAGGACCAGCTGGCCGCGCTGGAGGCGGACAGCAGGCGGGTGGGCACGCAAGGGCAGGAGATCGACTTCGCGCTGCTGGTCGACGGCCTCGCCGCAGAGCGCGAGCAGGGCATCACCATCGACGTCGCCTATCGCTTCTTCAGCACCGAAAAGCGCAAGTTCATCGTCGCCGACACGCCGGGCCACGAGCAATATACCCGCAACATGGTGACCGGCGCCTCGACCGCCGACCTCGCGGTGATCCTGATCGATGCGAGGAAGGGCGTGCTGCCGCAGACCCGGCGCCATTCCTATCTGTGCCACCTGATCGGCATCCGCCACATCGTGCTGGCGGTGAACAAGATGGACCTGATCGGCTACGACCGGGCCCGCTTCGACGCCATCGCCGCCGAGTATCGCAGCTTTGCCGAGGGGATCGGCATTGGCGGCTTCACCGCCATCCCGCTGAGCGGGTTCAAGGGCGACAACATCACCGCCGCCCCGTCGAACAACACTCCGTGGTATGACGGGCCGAGCCTGATTGCGCATCTGGAGGCGGTGGAGCTGGCCACCACCGCCGCGCAGGAGCGGCCGTTCCGCCTGCCCGTGCAATGGGTCAACCGCCCCAACCTCGACTTTCGCGGCTTTGCCGGGCTGATCGCGGCCGGCACGGTGCGGCCCGGCGACCGGGTGCGGATCGTGCCGTCGGGCAGGACCAGCACGGTCAAGGCGATCCCCAGCTTCGACGGCGACCTGCCGCAGGCGGTCGCCGGGCAGTCGGTGACGCTGACGCTGGCCGACGAGGTCGATTGCAGCCGGGGCGACGTGATCGCCGCCGCCGACTCCCCGCCGGAAAGCTCCGACCAGTTCCGGGCGACGATCGTGTGGATGGGTGAAGACCCGCTGATCCCCGGCCGCGGCTATTGGCTGAAGCTGGCGACGCAGACCGTCACCGCGACGGTGGCGCAGCCCGAATACGAGATCGACGTCAACAGCCGCGAGCATCTCGCCGCCAAGACCTTGGGCCTCAACGCCATCGGCGTGGCCGAGGTGACCACCGAGCGGCCGATCACCTTCGAGCCCTATGAGACCAGCCGGCAGCTGGGCGGTTTCATCCTGATCGACAAGATCACCAACGCAACCGTCGGCGCGGGGATGCTGCACTTCGCGCTGCGGCGGGCGCAGAACGTCCACTGGCAGGCGCTCGACATCGACCGCGCCGCCCATGCCCGGCTGAAGGGGCAGCAGCCGATGGTGCTGTGGTTCACCGGCCTTTCGGGCAGCGGCAAGTCGACCATCGCCAATCTGGTGGAAAAGCGCCTCCACGCGGCGGACAGGCACACCTTCCTGCTCGACGGCGACAATGTGCGCCACGGGCTGAACAGGGATCTGGGCTTCACCGAGGCCGACCGGATCGAGAACATCCGCCGCGTCGGCGAGGTCGCCCGGCTGATGACCGATGCCGGGCTGATCGTGCTGACCGCCTTCATCAGCCCGTTCCGCGCCGAGCGCGAGATGGTCCGCACGATGCTGCCGAAGGGCGAGTTCGTGGAGATCTTTGTCGACACCCCGCTGGCGGTGGCAGAGGCGCGCGACGTCAAGGGCCTGTACAAGAAGGCGCGCGCGGGGCAGCTGAAGAACTTCACCGGCATCGACAGCCCCTACGAGCCACCCGAGGCGCCCGACCTGCGGATCGACACCACCACCACCAGCCCCGAACAGGCGGCCGAGCGGATCGTCGCGCGGGTTCTGGGCGCGTGGAGCCCGGTGCTGTGACCGACGGCGACGCCGCGCTCGCCGCACAGCTGGCGGCCAGCGCCGGCCGCATCCTGCGCGAGGTGCGGGCCAGCGACGCCTTTGCCGGCAAGGCGCTCGGCGCGGCCGGTGATGCGGTCGCCAACCGTTTCCTGGTCGATGCCCTGCGCGCACAACGGCCCGATGACGGGCTGCTGTCCGAGGAATCGAAGGACACGCCCGAGCGCCTGTCCAGGCGCCGCGTGTGGATCGTCGATCCGCTCGACGGCACGCGCGAATATGGCGAGGGGCGCAGCGACTGGGCGGTCCATGTCGGGCTGGCAATCGACGGGGTGGCGAGCGTCGGCGCGGTCGCGCTGCCCGATGCAGCGGGCGATGACGTCGCCAGCGACGGCGGGGGCCTGGTCCTGCGCTCCGACCGCCCCGCCGCGCCGCCGGCGCATCACGGCCCGCCGCGCCTGCTGGTCAGCCGCACCCGGCCCGCCGCCGAAGCCTTGGCGGTGGCCGGGCAGCTGGGCGCAGAGCTGGTGGCGATGGGCTCCGCCGGGGCCAAGGCGATGGCCGTGGTGCGGGGGCAGGCGGAGATCTACCTCCATTCGGGCGGCCAGTACGAATGGGACAATTGCGCCCCCGTCGCCGTGGCGCAGGCCCACGGCCTGCACTGCTCGCGCCTCGACGGCAGCGCGCTCACCTAC
>NZ_JACIYP010000114.1 GCF_014359905.1 Hoeflea sp.
TAAGGGCAGCCGACAAGAGCGCGGCAATGAGACCGTATTCAATTGCTGTGGCACCGCGTCTGTCAGCCAGAAGCCGGGAAATCATCCATTTCATTGTTCAATTCCGATTCTGGCTGTGTGTGACTTGAGGCAGCGCCGGCTCAGCAATCCCCGCTCTTGCTGCCATCGCTTCCAATGATACAGAGTGCGCCGGGACTATCCTGCAGGATCGATTTGCGGACAGTGTAGACCGTGTGTCTGGATCTTTGCGGGATCGATCCGGTGGTGATGGCGTCATATTGGTCTGTCGCCCAGGCCACCCGGGAAGAGGTTGAACGATCGGCCAGGATCGGCGTCAGAATGGTCGCAACGGCGATTGCGGCGGTGCCGAAAAGCAATGCCACGCGAACAGCGCCAAATCTTCTGGGCTGATTCTCAACACCGTCCCTGTCCTTTACCGTCATCCAGAAATCGCCGTCGGTCATAATGCCTCCACTGACAATCCATGCGGATCGGTCGCTCACAGTGATCTTGCGTGAAGGGAATTGAAGTTTCATTAACGCTAATGCCAATCAGTGACATTTACGCTTTTTGAAACCTACAAAAGATCGATGAGATAGGGGATGAGCGGTTCGTCGGCGGGCGGCATCGGATAGTTCCGCATGTCGCGGGGCCGCACCCATTTCAGGGCCTGGCCCTCGAGACCCCGCGCGGTGCCCTCGAACCGGCGGCAGACGAAAAGCGGCATCAGCAGATGAAAATCATCATAGCTGTGACTGGCAAATGTCAGCGGCGCGAGGCAGGCTTCCTTGGTCGTCACACCGATTTCCTCGATGAGTTCGCGAATCAGAGCGGCTTCAGGCGTTTCCTCCGGCTCCACCTTGCCGCCTGGAAACTCCCAGAGTCCGGCAAGCTTCTTGCCCTCCGGCCGTTGCGTGAGCAACACCCGTCCATCGGCATCGACCAGGGCGCAGGCGGCAACCAGCAAGATTTTCGTTGCACTCATGGGATCAGTAGCCTGGCTGCTGGCGATAGGCGTAGCGGTAGACTTCGCCAAATCCGAGCCCCTGGTAGAGCGCGACGGCTGCAGTGTTTGCGCTCTCGACCTGCAACCAGGCGGTGTCGGCGCCGCGATGCCGCGCCCAGCGAAGCGCAGCTCTGACGACGTCACGCCCATACCCCGCACGGCGCATATCCGGCCGTGTGGCGAGTTCGAACAATCCGGCCAGATCATTGTCATGAACGCAAAGCGCGGTGGAAAGCGGCCCTTTCTTCTCTTCCTCGAGGACAAACAAGCCGCTTGGCGGCCTAATCGCACTCAACACCTCCGTCAGACCCGGCTTCAGCGATTGATCGCGATCATGCACGGCTATGGAGGCATCGACATAACGACCGACATCCTTGAGCGGCAGATGATCCATCCCCCCGTCGATATCAAGACTGTCGATCTTGCCGGTCATCACAATCGTCTCTTCAAAACGGCGCCAGCCAAGCGCATCGAGATGCGATTCCAGCGGCGGCGGCGCCAGCGGCGTTTGCCGGAACACCAGCGGCCTGTCATAGGAATCAAAGCGCCGCGCAGCGCGTTCAACACGGATTTCGATATCGTCATGATCCGAGGGATCAAGCGGATTGACCGAATTGAGCCGTTTGGATGGATGGCCGGCAGTCAGCCGGATCTGCCAGCTGCCGTCATACTGAATCGAGGCTGCCGGCCAGGCTCGGAATCCCACGGCTTCAAGCCTTCTGACTATGGCAAGGTTTGGCACGGCACGCCTCGTGTTCGGCGACTTCAACCGCTCAACTGCGGTAATCGCCATTGATCTCAACATAGGCCTTGGTCAGATCACATGTGAAGACGCGGGCTTTGCCGCGGCCAATTCCGAGATCGACCCTGATGGCGATTTCATCCTGCTTCATCACGTCCGACGCGGCCGCTTCGCTGTAGGCGGGATCGCGCTCACCATCGACCGCCACCCGCACATCACCGAACCAGATCGCCAGCTTGTCACGCTCGGCCTTCTCGCCGGCCTTGCCGACAGCCATGACAACGCGGCCCCAATTGGCATCCTCACCGGCAATCGCGGTCTTGACCAGCGGAGAATTGGCGATCGACCGGGCAATGCGTCCTGCGGCCTTGGCCGACGCCGCGCCGGTGACGGTGATCTCGACCTGTTTGCGAGCGCCCTCGCCGTCGCGGACGATCTGGATCGCCAGGTCCTCCATCAGGCTGGACAAGGCCTTGGAGAAGGCGCGGCCTCGCGGATCGCCGGCCTGCGAAATAACGCCGGCGCCACGATCGGCGGCCGCACCGGTCGCAAATACCATCAGCGTATCGGAGGTTGATGTGTCGCTGTCGACGGTGACCGAATTGAAGGTCGCGCCGACGTGGCGGTTGAGCATCGCCTGCAATACGGATGGCACGATGTCGGCGTCGGTCACGATGAAAGACAGCATGGTGGCCATATCAGGCGCGATCATGCCGGCTCCCTTGGCCATTCCATTGAGCGTGACAGTCACGCCATCAATCTGCGCTGACCGGGTGGCTACCTTCGGATAGGTGTCGGTGGTCATGATGGCGCGCGCCGCGTCGATCCAGCGGTCGCCACTCGCAGTCGTCGCCATCCGGTCGAGCACGCCTGCAAACTTGCTTGCATCGAGCGGTTCGCCGATGACGCCGGTCGACGCCAGGAAAACCTCGGTTTCAGAGCAGCCGACCGCCGCCGCCGCCGCTTTCGCGGTCAGCGCCGTTGAGGCGTGCCCTTTTTTCCCGGTGAAAGCATTGGCGTTACCGGAATTGACCACAAGTGCGCGCGCCTGACCTCTGCCAAGATTTGCCCGGCAGAAATCGACAGGCGCGGACGGGCACTTCGAGGTCGTGAACACGCCTGCCACCGCCGCCGGCTTGTCAAACACCATCAGCATGACATCCGTCCGGTTCTTGTACTTGATCCCTGCCGCCGCCGTCTCGATGCGGACACCCGCGATCGGCGGCAGCTCTGCATATGACTTGGGAGCAAGGGGGGATATGTCAGTGGACATAAGAGAGTCCTCTTGGCGGGATGATCCAGTTGGACCGGCCGTTACTGTTGTGGGTTCAAGGCCTCATAGGCCGCCTTCAGGTCCGGATCGAGAACTTCGATCGCGATCTCCTCACGGGCTGCCTTGATGAGCTCCCCATAGCGCTCGCGCATCACCACCTGGCGGACCTGGTCGGCGACTTCCTCAAAGGCCGGAGCCGCGGCCGCACGCCGGTCTTCCAGCTTGATCACGTGCCAGCCGAACTGGGTCTGGACCGGCTCCTTTGCATATTCGCCAGCCTTGAGCTCGAACGCCACGGCCTCAAACTCGGGGACCATCCGACCCTTGGTGAAATATCCCAGATCTCCGCCTTGCGCGGCGCTGGGGCCGGTGGACTTCTCCTTGGCCAACTCGGCGAAATCCTTGCCACCATCGAGCTCGGCTATAACCGCCTTGGCTTCATCTTCGGTCTTGAGAAGGATGTGGCGGGCGCTGACCTCTTCTTCCGGCGGTGTGGCGGCGACTTCCTTGTCGAAGCGCGCCTTGATGTCGGCATCCGACACGGGATCGACAACCGTGGATTTGAAGATGGCATTGTGCAGGGCCCTGTCGCGCTGGAATGCCATCAGCTTTTTGAACTCTTCGGTCTGGTCGAGCTTTTCAGCTTCGGCCTTGCGGGCCAGCGTCTTGATATCGATGACCGCTGCGAGAGCCGCGACACGGCGCTGTTCGTCAGGCAGGCGGGCAAACTGCGGGTCAAGATCGCCCTCCGCCATCGCCAGTTCGGACGCAAGAATTTCTACGCCCCCGACAGTGGCCACCACCGGATCGGCTTCATCCGCTGCATAGGCGTGGACCGGCAGGAAAGCGATGGAACTGAGAAGAAGCGTGGCTGCAAACTGCGATAGGCGCATGGGTAGACCTTTCATTTTAGGCTTGGTACGGGCGGCAAACCACGTGCACGTCAATTTAGGCCGCCATAAGACGGAGTTTCGCCGCCGTTGACATCGTTCAAGCCCCCTCTTATCTGTCAGCCAACCGTCCGTCCAGACGACTTTCACAGGAAGAAGGCTGTCGGGACGGCGCTTTTCAATCGATTTTCCGGTCGCAGGCCAGCGCCGGGTTTTTAGCTCTGCCTTAAGTGCAGCCCCAGGAAAGGACCATTATAATGGTCAAGTTCGGCGCAATCGCCCGTAAATTGTTTGGTTCATCAAATGACCGCCGGATTCGGGCCTATCAGCCAAAAGTCGACGCAATCAATGCTCTGGAAGCACAGCTCACCGCACTCAGCGATGCTGAACTGGCGGATCGCACACATCAGTTCCGAGAGCAGCTTGCCGGCGGCGCCAAGCTCGACGATCTTCTGGTTCCGGCATTTGCAACGGTGCGCGAAGCGGCTCGCCGCGCTGTCGGGCTGCGGCCATTCGACGTCCAGCTGATCGGCGGCATGATCCTCAATGAAAACGCCATCGCCGAAATGAAGACCGGTGAAGGCAAGACACTGGTCGCCACTTTGGCGGTGTATCTCAACGCCCTTGCCGGAAAAGGCGTCCACGTTGTTACCGTCAATGACTACCTGGCCCGGCGCGACGCCGAATGGATGGCGCGGATCTATGGCTTCCTCGGCCTGACCACGGGCATCGTCGTGCATGGCATGGACGATGATGAGCGCCGCGAGGCTTACGCCTGCGACATCACCTATGCCACCAACAACGAACTCGGCTTCGATTACCTCCGCGACAACATGAAGTATGACCGCGCCCAGATGGTCCAGCGCGGGCACAACTACGCGATTGTCGACGAGGTGGACTCGATCCTCGTTGATGAGGCGCGCACGCCGCTGATCATCTCGGGCCCGCTCGACGACCGGTCCGATCTTTACACCAGCATCGATGCGCTGATTCAGAAGCTCGAACCCGACGATTACGAGATTGACGAAAAACAGCGCTCCGCGACTTTCACGGAAACCGGCACCGAGAAGCTGGAAGCCATGCTGGCGGAAGCCGGCATGCTCAAGGGTGAATCGCTTTACGACGTCGAGAACGTCGCCGTGGTTCATCACATCAACAACGCCCTCAAGGCGCATCGTCTCTTCGCCCGCGACAAGGACTACATCGTCCGCAACGACGAGATCGTCATCATTGACGAGTTCACCGGCCGGATGATGCCGGGCCGGCGCTATTCTGAAGGTCAGCATCAGGCACTTGAGGCCAAGGAAGGCGTCAAGATCCAGCCGGAGAACCAGACCCTGGCGTCGATCACATTCCAGAACTATTTCCGTATGTATTCCAAGCTTGCCGGCATGACCGGCACGGCCTCGACCGAGGCCGAGGAATTTGGGGATATTTACGGCCTCGAAGTGGTGGAAGTACCCACGAACGTTCCGATCGCCCGTCTCGACGAAGATGATGAGGTGTACCGCACCGTCGAGGAAAAATACCAGGCGATTATCAGCGATATCAAGCTGTCGCGCGAAAAGATGCAGCCCGTTCTCGTGGGCACGACATCCATCGAGAAGTCGGAAATTCTTGCGGAATTGCTCCGCAAGGAAGGCGTGACGGATTTCAAGGTTCTCAACGCCCGATATCACGAGCAGGAAGCCTATATCGTTTCGCAAGCCGGCGTCCCCGGTGCGATCACGATTGCCACCAACATGGCCGGACGCGGCACCGATATTCAGCTGGGCGGCAATGCAGACATGCGCGTCGCCCAGGAGCTCGGTGACATGCCGGAAGGTCCCGAGCGCGATGAAAAGGAAAAGATCATCCGCGCCGAGATCCAGGCGCTCAAGGATCAGGCACTCGCTGCAGGCGGCCTCTATGTGCTCGCCACGGAGCGCCACGAAAGCCGCCGCATCGACAACCAGCTGCGCGGACGCTCCGGCCGTCAGGGCGACCCCGGCCGCTCCAAGTTCTTCCTGTCCCTGCAGGATGACCTGATGCGCATCTTCGGCTCCGAGCGCATGGACAGCATGCTCAAGACACTCGGCCTGAAGGACGGCGAGCCGATCATCCATCCCTGGATCAACAAGGCGCTGGAGCGGGCGCAGAAAAAGGTCGAGGCACGCAACTTCGACATCCGCAAGAACCTGCTCAAATTCGACGATGTGATGAATGACCAGCGCAAGGTGGTCTTCGAGCAGCGCAAGGAATTGATGGATTCGGAATCGATTTCCGAAACCATCGAGGACATGCGCCGCGAAGTCATCGACGGTCTCGTCAATCTGCACATTCCCGAAAGGGCCTATGCGGAACAATGGAATGTCGAAGAGCTCAAGAAGGGCGTCCAGGCCTATCTCAACCTCGACCTGCCGATCGAGGAATGGGCCGCGGAAGAGGGCATTGCCGAAGACGACATCCGCACGCGCATCATCGAAGCCAGCGACAAGCTTGCCAGGGAGCGTGCCGAGCGCTTCGGCCCAGAGATCATGACCTATGTGGAGAAGTCGGTGGTTCTCCAGACCCTTGATCACCTCTGGCGCGAACATCTGGTGAACCTGGACCATCTTCGCTCGGTAGTCGGCTTCCGCGGCTATGCCCAGCGTGATCCGCTTCAGGAATACAAGTCCGAAGCCTTTGAACTGTTTCAGGCCCTGCTGGCCAACCTGCGCCAGGCTGTGATGGCGCAATTGATGCGGGTCGAGATCGTTCGCGAGGCGGCCGCCACGCCGGAACCGGAATTGCCGGAAGTCATGGAAGGCCATCACATTGACGCGACCACCGGAGAGGACGAGTTCGATACCTCCGGAGCTCCAATGTCCGCCGGGGTCGTTGCGCCGGAAAACCGGGATCCGGACGACGAGTCCACATGGGGCAAGGTCGGCCGCAATGAGGCCTGCCCTTGCGGTTCAGGCAAGAAATACAAGCATTGCCATGGCGCCTACTGAGGCGTTCAACCTCTGAACGCGATTTTGACTGGAAAATAGCCGGTTCCGCATCCGCGGTTCCGGCTATTCCAGTCTGGACGCCTGAACTCCCGAGCGTTCATTCCGAGCACATTTGGCGCATTGTTGACCTGGATGGACCTTGCCCGTGAGAGGCATTCCCCTGCCATGGTGCGCGTGCAAAACCGTCAACGCCCCAACCGTTTCTTAACGTCGCCGTGACAATGTGTCCGGACGACAACAGGATAGAAACCTGACCATGACGTTGATCGATACCGCAGGCAAAATGCTGCCGCCGCGCTACGCTGCGCGGTTGACGCCGGTGTTCGACGTGTTGACTGCGACCGACGAAACCGGCGCAGCAAGCCGCATGGCGATGATCGCCTTCGCCATCCGCGTCGTCAGTGCGGCCATCGCCTTTGTATCCCAGATCATCCTCGCGCGGCTGATGGGCGAATTCGAATATGGCGTCTTCGTTTTCGTCTGGGTCATCGCCATCATCCTGGGCAATCTTTCCTGTCTCGGATTTCACACCGCGGTGATCCGGTTTCTGCCGCAATACCGCACCGCCGGCGCTGACGAAGCCATCATGGGGCTGGCCGCGACGGCCCGGATATTCTCCATGGTGTCGGCCACGCTGATCGCCGCCACCGGCATCGCTGCACTCCATTTCCTTGGTGACAAGGTCGAATCCCATTATGTCCAGCCGTTGTTCGTTGGCGCCTTTGTGCTGCCGATGATTGCCCTGGGGGACGTGCTCGATGGCACCGCGCGCGCCAATGGCTGGCCCGTTTATGCGCTCAGCCCCACCTACATCGCGCGTCCGCTTCTCATTCTTGTCTTTGTCGCATCTGCCATTTGGCTCGGGCGAATGGCGGACGCCAACACCGCGATCCTCTCCGCGCTCGCAGCGGCCTATTTGACGACAATCGTCCAGTTTGTCGTGGTCACCGGCAAACTGAGGAACCGATTCCCCGCACGCCGGATCGAGATCCATTTCAGAACCTGGCTGATGGTTGCCTTTCCGATCTTCCTGATCGAAGGCTTCTACTTCATGCTCACCAATGCCGATGTGATCATTGTCGGACTGTATCTTCCGCCGGAAAAGGTGGCTGTGTACTTTGCCGCCGCCAAGACCATGGCACTGGTTCATTTTGTCTATTTCGCGGTGAAGGCTGCCGCTGCGCAGAGATTTTCGGGCCTGGTTTCGGGCAACGACCCCATCGCTCTGGCGATCTTCGTCCGGCAGACCGTGCAATGGACCTTCTGGCCCTCCTTGCTGATTGGCGGTCTGGTGATCCTGGCGGGACCGTTTCTGCTGTCGCTGTTCGGGCCGGCGTTTCAGGACGGCCACATGATCATGGTCGTGCTGTTTGCGGGCATTATCGCAAAGGCCATGATCGGTCCTGGCGAAGTGCTGTTGACCATGGCAGGCGAACACAAAATCTGCGCGGCGATCTATGCTACCGCGCTGGCAGCCAATCTTGCCCTCAATGTCATGCTGATCCCCGCCTGGGGACTGCTTGGCGCAGCAACCGCCACGGCGTCTGCCATGGTGATCGAGGCTGGGTTGCTTCATATCATCGTCCGGCAGCGACTTGGCATCGTCATGTTCATTGCCTCCCGGCCGGCCGCAAGCGCCGGGCATTCGGCAACGGAGGCCCGATAGACATGGCTTCCAGCCCGATTGTTCACGAAGAAGTCGCAAGCCAGGCCAATACGCTGATCGGCGAATTCGCCCAGGTGGAGACCGCCCGCCCGCTGCCCGAGCATGACATCGCCGTCGGCCGCCCCGGCAGGCATCTGGCGATCTATCCGGCGCGCGCAGGCTATGAGCTTCAGGAAGAACTCGATTTTCTGACCAACCGGGCCCTGGAACCCAATGTCTTCTTTTCGGGCCGCTTCCTGGCACCGGCCATGCCCCGGCTTGAAGACCGGGTCGTCCGCCTCATGCTCTTGCGCGATGAAACCGACACCCATTCCCGCATGCGGCTGATGCTGCCTTTCTCGGTCGAAAGACCCGGGTTTTCGGTCGGCGCCTCCATCATCCGCGCATGGGCCAATCCCTTCGGCCCGTTGGGCACCCCACTGCTGGACCGGGAGGATGCGGCCGAAACGCTCGACAACATGCTTGAAGCGCTTGGCCGGCCTCAGACCGGATTGCCCGGCATCCTCGTGTTGCCGGACATGCGTCTCAATGGCCCGGTAGCCGCTCTGATCCGCGCCGTCGCTGCGGGTCGCAGTCTTTCGGTCGCCGTCACCGACGAGCTTGAGCGGCCGTTTCTGGAAAGCACACTGGACGGCGAGGAGTATCTGGCGCGGTCGGTTTCCCGGCATCACCGCCATGAAATGCGCAGGCAATGGCGGCGGCTCTCGGAGCACGGGGAACTCGCCTACCTTGTGGCCCGCCAGCCCGATGAAATCCGTTACCACCTCGAAGAATTCCTGACACTCGAAGACTCCGGCTGGAAGGGCCGCCGCAAGTCGGCCATGGTCGCCGACCGTTACCGCGCGGCCTTTGCCCGGGAAGCGATCAACAGTCTCGCCGAGACCGACAGCGTACGCATTCACAGCCTGACGCTTAATGGTGAGGCGATTGCGTCCATGATCGTGTTTGTCTCATCGGGTGAGGCGTGGACCTGGAAAACCGCCTATGACGAGGCCTATGCGCGCTTCTCGCCGGGCAAGCTGCTCGTTGACCGGCTGACCGAGTGGCACCTCGATGATCTCAACATCCAGCGCACGGATTCCTGCGCGGTGCCGGATCATCCTGTGATGAGCCGCATGTGGACCGAACGGGAAACCATGGGCACAATGGTCATCGGCCTTGATCCCAGGCATGACCGCGATGTGCGACAGGTCGCGACCCAACTCCATATCTACCGCAATACCCGCAATATCGCCCGGCTTCTGCGGGAAAAAATCCGCGGCATGGCCCGCCGCTGATCAGGATCCAGCTATCTCGGGCCGATCACTGGCCACGGTTTCGGCGATCGCCCGATCTCTCAGAATCCGCCTGATCACCTTTCCGGTCGTGGTCAAGGGGAGGCTGTCGACAAATTCGACCTCCCGCGGGTATTCATGCGCCGACAGCCGCGTCTTGACCCAATCACGAATCGACGTGGCCAGATCGGCATCCGCCGTGAACCCGGGTGCCGCCACGATATAGGCCTTGACGATTTCTGTGCGCATTGCATCGGGCTTGCCCACAACCGCAGCCAGCGCCACCCCCGGATGACCGGTCAGGCAATCCTCGATTTCGCCCGGCCCAATCCGGTAACCCGAGGAAGTGATCACGTCATCGTCGCGGCCGAAGAATGAAAAATAGCCATCCGCATCCCGAACACCCTGATCCCCTGTCAGCATCCAGTCTCCGATGAATTTGGCCTGCGTCGCCGCATTATTCTGCCAATAGCCCAGGAACATGACCGGGTCCGGCCGCCTGACGGCAATCTGGCCCGACGCTCCGTCGGCAACGACATGCCCCTGATCATCAATGACAGCGACCTTGTGCCCGGGAACCGGCTTGCCGATGGCGCCGCCGCGGCTGACCCCCAGCTGGGCGCTGGATGCCAGCACCAGATTGCATTCTGTCTGGCCGTAAAATTCGTTGATGGTCAGCCCCAGAACCCTTTTCGCCCATTCATAGGTTTCCCGCCCCAGCGCCTCGCCGCCCGATCCCACCGTTCGCAGATCGAGCCGGTGGCGCGACAGGGGATCCGACACCGTGCGCATGATCCTGAGCGCGGTCGGTGGTATGAAAGCGTTTCTGACATCCATCTCCGCCATGATCCTATAGGCCAGTTCGGGATCAAACTTCTGCGCCGGTGAGGAGACCACGGGGACGCCGAGCAGCAAGCCGGGCAGAAGCACATTGAGCAAACCGCCGGCCCAGGCCCAGTCCGCCGGGGTCCAGAGCTTGTCGCCGGGCTGCGGCATGAATTCGTGATGGATCTGCACCCCCGGAATGTGGCCGATCAGCACCCGATGCGCATGCAGCGCGCCCTTCGGCGGACCGGTCGTGCCGGAGGTGAAGATCATCATCGCAGGGTCTTCGGCCCGGGTGTCAATTTCCACAGGCGCATCGGTATGACCGTTCTCCAAGTCGCGAAAGCCGACCGCATCGCCTTCAACCGCGCCGACGTCGACCCCCGTGACGACAACGGTTTCAAGCCCGGTCAGCCGTTGCCGGATCTCTCCCAGCTTGTCGCGCCCCCCGGCAGTGGTGACCAGCACCCTGGCGCCCGACGCGGTCAGCCTGTGTTCAACGGCCTCCACCCCGAACAGCAATGCCAGCGGCACCGCGATGGCGCCCAGCTTGTAGATCGCGACATGGGCGATGGCCGTCTCGAACCCCTGCGGCAGCATCAGCGCCACCCGGTCGCCGCGTCCGACACCGAGAGACCTGAGCCCCCTGGCAAATGCATTGGAGCGCCGGGCCAGGCCGTCATAGGTCAGCCGGTCTGGACTGCCCTCTGGATTGAAATGCTCAAGGCAGATCCGGTCCGGCTCCCTGATCGCCCAGGCGTCCGACACGGCATGACCGATGTTGAAGAACTCGGGCACGTCCCATTCAAAGCGCGCGGCCACGTCGTCAAGGGTCTGTCCGGATGGCAACAACATGAGCGATATCCCTGCACAAGCGCCTTGGCTCTCCCGTCAATCGAAGGGGCGAATAGACCATAGGCGGATGCAAGTCCTATCAGGCGGCAAGACCGGATTGAAGAGGCACATCATTTTTGCCGCAACTCATGCCATCGGCACAGCCAAGGTGCTTGGCGAATCGCAGGAGCCATAGAAAATTGCGGGAACTGGCGGTCAGAGGCGGCAGAAGATCAAATGGTGCCCCCTTCCGGACTCGAACCGGAACTCCTTGCGGAACCGCATTTTGAGTGCGGCGCGTCTACCAATTCCGCCAAAGGGGCATTCCACTGCGTCCCGTCCAATATTATCTGCCGGAGCAATGGTCAAGCTGCTTGATCCAATTGGAACGCAATCGCTCGATAGCGTTGAGCTGCCGATGGAAAGCGCTTCTTGTGTCTGCTAGAAGCGTTCGAAGATTCGGGCTTCCAATCGCGGACAACCACAATGAGCGAATTCGCAGCGACGACGGCGCCACGCGGCGCGCTGGCCAAGATCGACGCCATTCTCAGGCCGCATCTGGAGGGGGCTCGGTCCAATCCGGGCGGCGCCAAGGCGACCATCACGCTTGGTGAACTCAGCGACCTTATGGAAGAGCGCGCCTTCGGGCTTCTGCTGCTGGTGTTGGCGCTGCCCTGCTGCCTTCCCTTCGTCTATCTGCTCCCACAACTCGTTGCTCTGCCGATGCTGGTTCTGGCAGCCCAGATGGCCTCCGGACGAAAGTCGCCATGGCTGCCCGAGACATTGCGCAGACGCGCTCTGCCGGTGGCCGGCCTGCTTGATGTGGTGGCCCGCGCCAAGCAGTATGGCGGCTGGCTCGAGCGGCTTGCGCATCCACGCTTTGCGAGCCTGACCGGAGACCGAGCTGCGCGGGTAATTGGCGCGCTTCTGATCATCCCCTGCGCGTCGATCCTGGTGCCATTGCCGCTGACCAACACTGTTCCGGGCATTGGCGTCGCACTGGCCGCCATCGGCCTGATCGAACGCGATGCGCTGTTTGTCATTCTCGGCCTGGTCGTGGCCATGACCTGGGTCGCCATCCTGGTGATCGGCGGGCCCGCTTTGCTTTATCTTCTGATCGATTTCGCGTTCAGCCGCGGCTCTGCCGCTTGAGAAGGCCGATAGCGCGGTGCCGCCAAGCGCAGGATCATGGTTTCGACACCATTTCGATCAATGCAGACATAAACGCATGAACCAAGGAACCTCAGCATGCTGACTGCCGATCCCCGCTCCCGCCGCTCACTCATGGCCCTGGGGCTCGCCGCCGCCATGGCGCTCGTCGTGGGCATGGCTCTCGGCTTCGAACATATTGGCGGCTACATTCCCTGCGCCCTGTGCCTGACCCAGCGCACCCCCTATTACATTGGCGCCCCGTTGATGCTCATTGCTGCGCTGATCTCGTTTGCGGGCGGCCCGTCCTGGGCAGTGCGTGGGCTGTTGGGCATCGGCGGATTGCTGATGCTTTACGGCCTCGGTTTGGGTATCTACCATTCCGGCATCGAATGGCACTGGTGGGCGGGCCCTGAATCGTGCGCGACATCTGCCGATGCGGTGACCACCGACGCCGGATCGCTGCTTGGCGATCTCAGCTCCAAAAAACCGCCATCCTGTGACGAGGCTACATTGCGGGTGCTGGGACTTTCTTTTGCCGGCTGGAATGTGCTGGCCAGTGCCGCCCTTGCCATGATCGCGTTTCGCGGCGCGATGATGAAAAACTGATCCGCATCACGGCTGCAGTTCCACATCCCAATACAGGTAATCCATCCAGCTCTCATGCAGGAAGTTGGGCGGAAACATCCGCCCATTGTTGTGCAAATCCTGCACGCTGGGCCGGTAGGGCTTCTGTTGCGGGATCATCCCCGCCTGCTTGGGCATCGCGCCGCCCTTCTTGAGATTGCAGGGCGAGCAAGCCGCGACGACGTTTTCCCAGGTTGTTTCGCCCCCGCACCGCCGCGGAATGACATGATCAAAGGTCAGTTCATTCGGTGATCCGCAATACTGGCATTCGAACCGGTCGCGCAGGAACAGGTTGAAGCGGGTGAAGGCCGGGAAGCGCGACGGCTTGATATAGGTCTTCAGGCAGACCACGCTCGGCAACCGCATCGAAAATGTCGGTGACGACACGGCGTGGTCATATTCGGCAACGATCTGCACCCGGTCGAGGAAGACAGCCTTGACGGCATCCTGCCACGACCACAGCGACAGAGGATAATAACTCAACGGCCTGTAATCAGCGTTCAGCACGAGCGCTGGCAAGGACTGCGGGGATACAAAAATCGTCAAGCGGCTCTCCTGAGCATGTCCGATTCGGCATCTGCAAAGACCATATTAGGCTTGTAGTGACAGGATTGTGAAGCACCTGCTTTCCAAATGATTTTCCGGCACGAATCAGGCCGAAGTCAGGCACCGAGCGGGGTGGCATCCCGGCGCATGACTTTGGCATAATACGCCCATAAAAGCCGCGCCGCCACACCGCGCCACGGGCTCCAGGGCCGGGCCAGCTCCGCCATCGCCCCGGAGCGTGGCCTGACATCAAGACCAAGGACATGCGCCGCCGCGCTCTGGAGCGCCACGTCGCCTGAGGGAAAGATGTCCGGATGTCCGGCACAAAACAAAAGATACACCTCGGCGGTCCACGGACCGACTCCCTTGATCGCCGTCATCGCGCCAATCGCCTCCGGTCCGTCAAGCGCGCAGAGCTGTTCAAGATCGAGCTCGCCTGCCAGCACCGCCTCACCAATCCGTTGCAGTGTCTCCGCCTTGGCGCGCGACAATCCGGCGGTCCGCAAGGCCTCGGGCGGCAAGCTGAGAACCGCAGCAGGGCTGATTTCTCCCGCCGCCAGTTCCAGCTTCCGCCACAAGGCATTGGCGCTGGCCTTCGACACCATTTGCGACAGGATGATTTCCGCAAGAGCAGCGAAGCCCGGCTGCTTGCGTCTCAACGGAACAGGCCCGGCCACGGTGATGGCATGCGCCAGGCGCGCGTCGCATTGCGCCAACGCCAAAAGGCCTTCAGCGATGTCGTCGGCACTGTCGATCCGGCGCATGTCCCTGGTTCCTGGCGCTTGCTGCCTGCCCCGGTGACGAGACCGGGAAAAAATGACATGAAACATCATGCAGCAAACCAAAGCCACAGCAAACACGTGCCTGCATGCCCCGAGTGTCCGCTTCGCTCCCAGCCCGAACGGTCTGCTTCATGTCGGCCATGCCCGATCGGCGCTGCTCAACTGGCGTTTCGCCCGTGACCATGGCGGGGAATTCCTGCTGCGAATAGAGGACATCGACACGGCACGGGCGCGACCCGAATTCGAGTCAGCGATTTTTGAGGATCTCGCCTGGCTCGGCCTTGATTGGTCCATTCCGGTGCGCCGTCAGTCGGAGCATTTTGCCGATTACGAGGCGGCGCTGTCAGAATTGCGCAGGCTTGATCTCGTCTACCCGGCCTTTCTGAGCCGAAGTGAAGTCGCCGACCGGTTGCGCACGGCCGAGATCGCGGGCAAACCCTGGCCGCGCGATCCCGATGGCGCGCCGCATTATCCTGGCGACGACCGCACACTGACAACTCAGCAACGCAATCGGCGGATTGCGGACGGCAAGCCCTATGCCTGGCGGCTGGACATGAGAAAGGCGCTTGACGGCCTTGGCGAACCGTTGTTCTGGGACGAATATGGCGCCGGGCCTCAAGGAGAAACCGGCAGGATTGCCGCCGATCCCGCGGCGTGGGGCGACGTCGTTCTGGCCCGGCGCGACGTTCCGACCAGCTATCATATGGCCGTGACCATCGATGACGCGATCCAGGAGATCACCGATGTCATTCGTGGGGAGGATCTGTTCGAAGCAACATCGGTCCACCGGTTGCTGCAGCACCTGCTCGGACTGCCGGCACCCCGATACCGCCATCATGGGCTGGTTTTGGACAAGACCGGTCGCAAGCTCTCCAAGAGCAACCGCGCCACGTCGATTGCGTCTTTGCGCGAACAGGGGGCTACGCGCGCCGACATCATTGCGATGGCCGGGTTGCGGTTGGAGACCTGAAACTCAAGTGGGCCGGACCATGCGCTTGAACAGCGCGAGAAGAAACAGGATCGAGAATGATACGCCGATGGCGGCCGGGATGATCATCGCGGACGGCACCTGCCCAAACGGGATGATATCCACCACATTCAGACCGATGGCGAAACCGGCCACCAACACGATCATGTTACCCAACGGACCGAAGCCCAGAGCGCCGAGCACCGAATCCATGGCGTTGCCGACAAAGAATGACGCGGCAATGGACAATCCGGCGAAATACAGAACCATCTCCGAAGACAAACCGGCGAACA
>NZ_JACIYP010000115.1 GCF_014359905.1 Hoeflea sp.
ATGTTTTCGACGCTGATGAACGGAACGAAGGCCAGGTGGGAAGGCGGGGTCATGGGTGGTCTCCAGGTAAGAATGCAGGTGGTTCTAAAATTCAGACGACGCGGTTGACGCGGTCGAACACGGTGCGGCCCATCAGGCTCGCGGTGAGGTCGACCATCAGCCGCGCGGTGCGTCCGCGCTCGTCGAGAAAGGGATTGAGTTCGACCAGGTCGAGCGAGCTGACAAGTCCGGACTCATGCAGCATCTCCATCACCAGATGCGCTTCCCGGAACGTCGCGCCCCCGGGCACGGTGGTGCCCACCGCCGGCGCGATCGCCGGATCGAGAAAATCGACGTCGAGCGACACATGCAGCAACCCGCCGGCCGCCCGCACCTGGTCGAGGAAGCCTTTGAGCGGGGCGACGAAGCCACGCTCGTCGAGTTCGCGCATGTCCACCGGCGTGAGCCCGTGATCGTGCAGCGCCGATCTTTCATCGGGGTCGACCGAGCGGATGCCGAACAGGCAGATCCGCTCGACAGGAACCGGAGCGGGGAATGGCGGGAAGGCGTCAAAGCCGCTGCATCCGGCGATATAGGCGACGGGCGTGCCGTGCAGATTGCCGGACTTCGTGGTCACCGGCGTGTGAAAATCGCTGTGCGCATCGAGCCACAGCACGAACAGCGGCCGGCCCTGGTCCGCCGCATGGGCCGCGACACCCGCCACCGTGCCGAGCGACAGGCTGTGATCGCCGCCGAGGAACACCGGAAACCCCGCTCCCATGGCGTCCCGTGCGGCCGCAGCGAGCGCGTTGCTCCAGGCAATTGTCTCCGGCAGATGATGCACTGCCGGATTCAGGCAGCCGGCGGCTTCGGCCGGCCTGGGCGCCACGTCGCCGCGGTCATCTACGCTACAGCCGAGTTCCTCGAGCGTGGCAGCGAGACCCGCCACCCGGTACGAAGCCGGGCCCATCAGGCAGCCCGGATTGGATTGTCCGCTGTCGACAGGCGCGCCGATCAGAATGCAGTGCTGGTTCATGTGGTTCCCTCTTTTCCAACCCGTCGCAGAGGCGGCTGGCGGTTTGAAGGGGGATTTTTGCCGTTCAGCACGCCAAAACAGCGCTTGTGTCAGTCCGGTTTGCCATTTTGGCACGTCGCCCCGGCGCGGGGGGCGCGTTTCCGTTGCATTCGATCAGACCGTGGACCCCGCATTTGCTCTTTGCCCAAGTGAATTGGCGAAATATGATCAATTCGAAAAGCCAATGCATCAGATCGGTAACAACGCATGTCTAATCTGGATGATATCGATATTCGCCTGATCGCCGAACTCAGGCGCGACGGCCGCGCCTCGATTTCCGATCTCGCCACCAGGCTGAAACTGGCGCGCGCCACGGTGCGCAGCCGCATAGAACGCCTGATGGCGAGCGGCGAGATCGCCGGGTTCACGGTTCTCACCCGCGCCGATGTCTCGGCGGCGCCGGTCAGGGGGCTGACGCTCATCGGCATCGAGGGCAGGGGGACCGAACGGATCATCGCCCTTCTGCAAGGAATGCCCGCCGTGCAGGCGGTGCATTCCACCAATGGCCGCTGGGACCTGATCATCGAGCTGGCAACCGACACGCTGCAGGAACTCGACGACACCCTGGTGCGCATGCGCAGGTTCGAGGGGATCACCTCGAGCGAGACCAACCTGTATCTCTCGACCCGCCGGCCGCTGAAACGGCCCTGATCCATTCCCGTCCGAAGGCTCCTGCCGCAGGCAAATCGGGCATCAGGATTTCCGCTTTTGCCGGGTGATGGTGTTGCGCTGCAGCGGTTGGGTAACTGCGGAACTCTTGTGCTTCTGCCGCGTTGAGCAAGGAACCGGCAGAGAATGGCGGCGGTTTGCGCTGCCTGTCCTCGGCCCTCAATTTCGCGAAAGGATCAAACCCATGGTTCACCAGGACATCGACACCGTTATCGCAGAGATTCTTGACAATCCCGACCTCGCGAAATCCGAGAAGATCAACCAGCTCGAAAAGATGCGCGAAGACGCCCGCGCCGAAATGCGGGCGGCGAGCGAAAGCGCCATGGTCGATGATGTCGAAACCGGCGACGATCTCAAGCAGCTTGATCTGGCGCTGGACAAGCTTGGATCCGATCCCGATTCGATCGAGGACAACAGCACCGCGACGCTTTGACCTGAAGCAGGCGGGATCGGACCGCCAGCGCGTCTGCCTGCCGGTCAACGCACCAGAATGGTATCGACCCGCCCGTTGATCTGGGCGCCCTGCGGCAGGCCGCGGGCGAGAAACGGCGCGTAGCCGCGCTCCATCATCACCGCGATTGTCCGCTCGATATCATACTCGACGCGATGAAGCGTCACCTGCCCGTCATGCCAGATCGCATAGGCTGCGCGCGGATCCCCGTCGCGCGGCTGGCCGACCGAGCCCGGATTGCAGAACAGCTTCTCCCCGAAGCGGTGAGAGAACTGCACATGGGTATGACCGGCAAACAGGACAGTGATCCCTTCGGGGAAAACAGTGGCGTCCACCTCCCGTACATACTGGTCCAGAGGATCCTCCGGCCCGCCATGCACCATCAGCACGTCGCCGTCGCGGATCAGCGGCGACGAGCGGCTCAGCCAGGCAAGACTTTCGGGCGACAGCCGGGTGCGGTGGTCATCGATGATTCCGGCCACCACCTTCGACCTTGTGCAGTTTTCGCCCGTGGTGATGTAGCTGTCGTGATTGCCCAGGATATTGGTGACGCCGGCCTCCATCAGCAACTGGCAGCATTCCTCCGGCTCGGCATTGTAGCCCACGACATCGCCCAGGCAGATGAACCGGTCGCAACCGCGCGCGCGTGCATCCGCCAGCACCGCTTCGAGTGCTGCCAGATTGGCGTGAATGTCGGACAGGATCGCCAGCATGGCCTAGGAGCACTCCCCGATGAAATCCTCATTGTAGCGATGCGCGGCGCCATGCCGGATCGCGGGCTGGTCCGGCCTCCTGCCTTCCAGCAGATGGTCGATGCACATCTCCGCCTCGATGAAGCCGAATGCCGCGCGAAGCGAACAGCTGCTGGAAAACCGCGGATTTATTTCGAGCAGATACGGCGTGCCGCCCTCCACGCGGAACTGCAGGTTTGTCGGGCCGATGGGCTTGAAATGGCGCACGATCCGCGCAGACAGCTCTGTAATCACGGGATGATCGAGAACCTCCGCCTCGCCGGTGTGGCCGGAACGGGTCAGCCTTCGGCGCATGACGATCGGGCCCACACTGTCGCCATCACCCAAACCATAGATGCCGACCGTGTATTCGTCCGCATCCGTTCCGACGATCTTCTGGATCAGCCAGTTGTCGCCATTGCGCCGGGTCCAGTAGTTAAAATCCTCGGCATCGCTCAGCCGCACGATACCGGCCGATCCCTCGCCGCGCCGTGGTTTGAGAAGCAGGGGCGCAGGTCCCAGCTCGGACAGCGCGGCTTCCCAGCTGTCGGGACGCGCCGACGGAATGACGGGAAAACCGGCGGCGCCATAGACCGCCTGAAAATCATGCTTGTCGGCACAAAGCGCAATCAACTCCGCGCTGTTGAGGGCGACCGTGACGCCCATGGTGCGGAACGCTGCCCTGTTCCTGTCGAAGAAATCCATGTCGACGCTGAGGCCAGGCAGGATCAGGTCGACGCCGTGCCGTTCCACCACCGCGCGCCAGAAATCGAGATAGGTCCCGGATGTTTCATCGACCGCGGGCTTCTGCTCCACGGCATCGCAAAATGTCCGGGAAAACGGCGTGATCCTGCGGTCGACGCCCACAATACGCGCCCTGCCGCCCGGGCGCAGCGAGCGCGCGATACCCTGGCCGATCAGCGCGCCGACGCCTGTGACCGCTACGGTGGTTCGCTTCTCAGCCACCGTCCGCCTCGAGTTCAAACAGCAACGCCACGCAGAGATCGGGAAAATCGACGCCCACCTTCAGCATCGCCTGCAGGTTGGCCTCCATGTCGTCAAGCGTCTTGAGCACGCCCAATGGCAGCGGCTTGAGATAGATGCCCTCTTCCAGCGTGGTGCGGTATCCCGCCGCCTCGACATCGGCGCGCAGCGTGTCGCGGCAGTAATTGCGCTTGTGGCCAAGCTGGTGATCGGTGGCGTTGAGATCGTAGATATTGTCGATCATGCCCATCTCCAGACCCAGCCGGCGGTTGAGCGACTTCGCGTTCGGTACGGCCACACAGACCCTGCCGCCCGGGGCGAGAAACGAGCGGTACCGCTCAAGCACGGCTCGGGGATCCTCGACATGCTCGAGCACGAATCCCATGACGATGACGTCGAAGCGCCGGTCCGGCGTGTAGGTCTCGAAGTAATCCTGGACCAGGCGGCCCTTGTACCCGGGGTTCTTCGAGCGGAAATGATCGATCACCCGTTGCGAGCCCTCCACCACCTCGTGGTGGTCGGTCATCCGAGCGAAATAGGGCACGGTGTAGCCGTGGCCGAGGCCCAGCTCGAGAAGCGCGCCGATATGCCCGACCCGGTCTCCGATCCGCTTCGGATACCAGTTCATGATCAGGTCGTTCTCGATCTCGACGGAGGGATCGGCCAGATACTTGTCTGCAACGGCGTCCAGGTTTTCCATTGGCAGTTCCTCCGGAATGGCCTCAGTCGAGAAAGAAGAAGGGGATGTTGCGTGACTGCAGGCTCTCGACCGAGGCGAGGATGCGTCGTGCATGCAGCGGATTGAGGCCGGCAAACACCGCCGCGAGATCGTCTGGCGCGTCATCGGGTTTGAGGATCTCGAGCCCGTTCAGCTTTGTGCCGTGCAGGAACCGGTTCTGGTCCACAAAGCAGTCGACGCGGTCGGGATGCGACAGGCAGGACAGGATGAAGTTGCCGTAGATCCCGGCACCGTAGATCGCGACCCTTGCATGCGCGTCAAGGCCTCGTTCCTGCTCGGCGATCCGCTCGCGTGCGGTCGACCAGAACTCGACCAGCCGGTCGACGGCAGCCTTCGAGCCGGGCAACGTCCCGGCCGTGCGGGTTTCCGGATCGCTGGCTCTGCAATCGACGACGAAGGCCGAGGCGTGAGCCGTCTCGTCGATCGAGATGTCGCTGAAACCCGCGGCCTCGAGCATCGTCGTCAGCGAGCGGCGGCTGAAATGGTTGACATGGTCGGCGACGATGAAATCGGCCCAGTTGGCGTAAAGATTGGGAACGATGAAATAGAAGGTCCCGCCGGGGCGCAGCAGCGTCCGTATCTCCGCCAGCACTTCGCCCAGATGCGGAATGTGTTCGAGCGCGTAAAACGACAGCACCGCATCGAGCGTTCCCGCCCAGGCCGGGTCGGGGCGGTGCGAGGCCCATTTCGCCGGCTTCGGAAAGTTCTTCCAATAGGACTGGTACTTGTCGGTGACGTCGAACAAATAGGGCTCGACGTTGGGGCTTGCCTCCACGATCCGGCGCAGCGTGGCGCCCTTGGCTGAGCCATAATCGAGGATCTTCGGCACCCCGGCGAGATCGAGCTTGTTCAACGCCACCGCTGCCTGATGCTCCGAGCGGTAGATCTCCTGGCCATCCCGAACCTCGTAGAGCTGGTCATCGTTCACACCGGCTTCGTTGATCGAGTATTCCTCGGCATAGAACCGTTCGAGATCTGGAAGCTCGGCGGTCTGCACATGATCGCAGACAAGGCAGTGGTAGATCCGCGTCTGTCCCGGCACGAACTTGTTCATGGTGGTCAGCGAGGTCCGCTCGCCGCCGAGATAGATCGGTGATCCGAGCGGGTTGGAGCAGACATTGCAGATGGTCATGGTCAGGCTTCGCTCACGAAATTGTCCGGAAAGAGTTCCTCGACCTGGGTGCCCGTGGTGATCGACGCTTTCCAGCCGATCTTCATGCCGACCGGATCCTTGAAATTGAAGAACCGGCTCTGGATCGACCAGCGCGACCTTGTGGAGCGGTTCTCGCCTGAGGCGTGTATGGTCAGGAAGTCCATGATCAGCAGATCGCCCGGCTCGGTCAGCGGGGCAACCTGTTCATACTTGCCGATGGCTGCCGCCTCGTCGTGAATGCCGATCTGGTAGGCCCCGGCCTTGTCGGCATAGGTGGTGCCTCTAGAATAGACGCATAGCCCGTCCTTGTGCGACTTCGGCAGGATGATCACCGCCCCCATGTCATCGCGAACCGGCGCCAGCGGCGTCCAGAACACGATGCCATCCATGCTCTGCGGCTGGAACAGGAATTCCTGGTGCCAGTGCGAACGGAACTTGTCCTCGTTCGGATTGTCGATGCGGATGCCGTAGGAGGCAGCGCCGATCCCTGCGTGATCTGTGCCGCGCAGCGTCCTGAACAGCTCTTCCGATTGCGTGCTCGATATCAGCCGCAGGAAAGACGGGATCTGCTTGGTGAGATCGTAGACCTCGGCGGCGTAACGGCGGTCGGTTTCCAGCAGCCTGTAATAATCCCGATCGAAAGTCTCGGGATCGAACGGCTGCCGCTCGAGCTCCACCCCGTGTCTTTCGGCAACCAGCCCGATGATTTCATAGGCGTCGCGCTGGATCGGCAGGATGTCCTTCTCGAAGTCGAAAAACCCCTTGATCAGCAGGTAGCCTTCGGACTGGAAAAAATTGCGATCGTCGGGACTGATCATCATGTCGAACCACTTGCTGCCGATGGGCGATCCGGGGCGCATCAGGACCCTGCCGATCCGTGCAGGGGTGCCCGCACCCGGGAGGGGGCAGGCGGTCTTGGCCCGAATCAACTCGGATCACGACATCTGTATCTTATGTGGCGGCGGGAGAACAATCGGATGCGGCCAATCGGCCGCCGATCAGAAGCCGATGTCGAAGCGGCGCAACACGCCGAAGGACAGGCTGAACTGGTCTTTCGAGCCCTGCGCCGTGATCGGCGATTTGGCCGCGTCGCCGGTCAGCCGCGACCAGCCAGCCTCTGCCTCGACGGCCCAGTGCTCGTCCATCTGGTAGCGCAACCCGGCTTCCAGGCCGGCGCTCATGAGCCCGCCGCCGGCGGTGGTCGCGGGATAGCGCAGGGAAGCTTCCCCCGCGCTGACGCCGAAATAGGTGTTGGTGAATTTGGAATCGGCAAAATTCAGCCGCGGGCCGCCATGGAAGGTCCACTGCTCCCCGGCCCTGACGATGACATCCGCGCCGATCTCGCCGCGAAAGCCCTCATGCCCGCCAAATCCACGCCGCACTTCGCCCATGATGCGGAAATGCTCGGTCTGGAACTTGGCCGCCACGCCGAGTTCGACGGCGGTATCGATGGTGTTCAGCCCGACGAGTTCCGGGGAATCCTTGACCGAGCGTTCGGAGATCACGTCGATCGCGGGGCTGAGAGAAAATCCCTCGTCGCTGCCGCCGCCCAGGGTGAAGCCGTTCGGCAGGGTGAGCCGTTTCATCCGCAACAGCGGAACGGGAGACAGGATGAGGTCACTTGACCCGAAATAGCTCGGCACCATCTTGCCGCCGGCGCCCAGCTCGAAAACGATGCCGGGCCGGGGTTGCGCCGAAGCCTGGTCCTGGGCGCTCGCCGGAACAGCCCCGCACACCGTGAAAGTTGCGATGAGGGAGGTCACGGCGGTGTGCAGGGCAAGTTTCATGGCTGGGTCCTGACGGTACGATGCAATGTGGGGTTTGGAGTGACCATATTTGGGGAAGGTTAACAAGCCGGATCCGGGGCGAAAGCCGGTTCGGATTTTCTCGGAATGCCGGGCGCACGCGCCGGCACTGCCCGGATGTGTCCTTGAACCGGCCTTTGATATCGCCTGCGGACGCACAACCACGGTCAGCAGCTTCCGGTCCGATACCTGCACCACCACTCTGCATCGTCTGGCAGACCAATGCCCGCCATGAGGCTGCCCGAGGGAGCGGTGGATGACGATCCGGTCGGGTCTGTTCCATGCGCGGGCAAAGCCTTCGGAGTGCGCCATGGCAAGCTTCGCTTCAGCGTGACCAGGCACTGCGGCAAAACCGGGGATACCAGGTGGCGTTCGTCGCCCGCCCCATCTACATTGCCGCACGCAAGTCCGCTTGCACGGAACCGAAGGGAGTGAGACATGGCAGACTGGATCAAAGACAAGACCGTCCTCGTAACGGCAGCGGGACAAGGCATCGGCCGGGCCACGGCGCTCGCCTTCGCGGCCCATGGCGCGCGGGTTTTGGCCACCGACATCAATGAGACGACGCTTGCGGAACTGGCGGGCGAGGCCGGCATCGAGACTCGGAGGCTCGATGTTCTGAATGACGCCGACGTCACGGCGGCGGTCGCTCAAATTGGCCCGGTCGATGTGCTGTTCAATGGCGCGGGCTTTGTCCATGCGGGCTCGATCCTCGAGATGAAGGACGAGGAGTTCGACTTCGCCATGGATCTCAATGTGCGCTCCATGATCCGCACCATTCGCGCGGTGCTGCCGTCCATGCTCGCGCGCAAGGGCGGGGCGATCATCAACATGTCGTCGGTTGCAAGCTCGATCAAGGGCGTGCCCAACCGCTTCGCCTATTCCACCAGCAAGGCCGCCGTCATCGGCCTGACCAAGTCCGTTGCCGCCGATTATATCGGCCAGGGAATCCGCTGCAACGCGATCTGCCCCGGCACGGTCGAAAGCCCCTCGCTGCAGGAGCGGATGCGGGCGATGGGCGATTATGACACGGCCCGCGCCGCCTTCATCGCGCGCCAGCCGATGGGCCGCATCGGTTTGCCTGAGGAGATCGCCGATCTCGCGGTCCATCTCGCCAACGCCACCTTCACCACAGGCCAAGCCTATGCCATCGACGGCGGCTGGTCGATCTGATTGCCTATTCGGCATCCAAAAGCCGCCTGGCAAGCCGGGTTTCTCTCTCGAGATGAAACCGCTATCACTTGAGCCGCGCTGCAGCCGCGTGACCGCGAGGCAGACAATCCAATTCAACACACAAGGAAAAGACCCCATGAAACTGCTTCGCATCGGCGCCCCCGGACAGGAAAAGCCAGCCATTCTCGATGCCGCGGGCAAGCCGCGCGACCTGTCGTCGGTCGTCGGCGACATTGCCGGCGCGGCGCTTTTGCCCGAAAGCCTGGCGAAGATCGCTGCCATTGATCCCGAAAGCCTGCCCGAACTTGAGGCAGGCCGGATCGGCCCCTGCGTCGGCCAGGTCGGCAAGTTCATCTGCATCGGGCTGAATTATTCCGACCACGCCGCCGAAACCGGCGCCGAGGTGCCGAAGGAGCCGGTCATTTTCATGAAGGCCACCAGCGCCATCTGCGGCCCCAACGACACCGTGCTGATTCCGCGAAAGTCGGTCAAGACCGACTGGGAAGTCGAACTCGGCGTCATCATCGGCAAGGGCGGCGTCTATATCGACGAGGCCGATGCGTTTGATCATGTCGCGGGTTATTGCGTCATCAACGATGTGTCGGAGCGCGAGTTCCAGATCGAGCGCAGCGGCACCTGGGACAAGGGCAAGGGCTGCGACACCTTCGGCCCGATCGGCCCGTGGCTGGTGACGCGCGACGAGGTCGCCGATCCGCAGAACCTCAATCTCTGGCTGGAGGTCGACGGCCACCGCTACCAGGATGGCTCCACCAAGACGATGGTTTTCGGCGTC
Source organism: Hoeflea sp. (assembly GCF_014359905.1). Taxonomy (GTDB): domain Bacteria; phylum Pseudomonadota; class Alphaproteobacteria; order Rhizobiales; family Rhizobiaceae; genus Hoeflea. The sequence goes on from NZ_JACIYP010000115.1 coordinate 9,553, forward strand.
CAGCATCTGGTGAGCTATGTGAGCCAGTTCATGAGCCTGCAGCCCGGTGACGTGATCTCCACCGGCACCCCTCCCGGCGTTGGCATGGGCCAGAAGCCGCAGACCTACCTCAAGGGCGGGGAGACCATCGAACTCGGCATTGAAGGCCTGGGGCAGCAGCGCCAGACCGTCGGCAAGGCGTGAGGCGTCGGGGAGCCAGAGCGCGCCGTGCGTTGGCTGGCTGCCCGACGGAGCGGGAATGCCGTCTGCGATGATCGCTCTTCCCCCTCGTCGGAGGGGTGATCACCGCGGTCTGGACGAAGCTGAGGCCGGTCGCCGAGAACCGCACGAATTTCTCGGCGACCTGCACCTTCGGTTGACCATCGGGTCCTCCCGTCGCGTTCAACGCCGGCGGAAAACCCCATTTTCTGAGGGCAAGGCCCTATGGCTCAACCGCTGATTTCCGCGATGAGCTCGGCCGTGGTGACCTGCCGGCAATATCCCTTGATTGTTCTGAGCGAATTGTCGTGGCGTTCCTGCGAATAGGTCAGGCAAGCATCCGTCACATGCGTGACCAGATAGCCCAGGTCGCACGCATCGCGGACGGCGCTTTCGACGCATTGATCCGTCACCAGGCCTGACATGACGATCTGCTTGACGCCAAGATTGCGCAGGATGTAGTCGATATGGGTTGAGACAAACACGGATGACGAACTTTTCGGCAGGACAATTTCGTCGTCCTGTGGCGCGATCGCATCGAGCACCTTGCCGTCCCATGAGCCCTTGGCGACATTGAAGCCGGTGATCTTGTAATCCAGGCTGCGGTCCCGGCCGTCCTTGGTGAGGCTCTCGATCACCGTGTACATGACTTCGATATTCCGGTCGCGAAACGCGTTCTGAAGACGCTGCATGTTGGGCAGAGTCTCGCGCTCGAACTTGTCGAAAAACCAGCCATACTGGTCGTCGAACTCTTCCTGCGGCAGATCCTTGAATTCTCCCCCATCCCGGCGGGCGCAGAAATTCTGAACATCGATGAAAAGCAGAGCAGAGGTCGCGGGATCCAGCGGCAGGTTACGATCGAGTTGCATCATTGATTTCCATGAATTGAGAGAGAAGGTCGTGAAGTCTGCCACCCCATTCCCGGCAGCCGTCGTCAGTGAGGAGAAGGTCGTTGCGCACTTCGATCAGGCTGTGGGGAATTTCCCGTTTCTCGGCACAAACGGGAATGTACCAGTCGGATTCATCGTCAATCCGGTACGGTTCGTTGTCACCGATCGTCATCGTCGGCCAGAGTCTGGCGGCAAGCCGAAGCAGGTCGGCGCCACGGCTCTTTTCGTGGCGATACAGAAAGCCGATATCCCAGGGACGCGCCTGGTCGTTCAGCAAGGGCGTGAAGCTGTGGATCGAGTAGGTGTACTGCACGCTCTGCCTGGCAATCTGCGCCTTGCAGGCCGTCGCAAAGGGCTCGAAGATTTCCGATATGCGGGCGTTGCGATCCGAGCTGGTCTGATCGCGGTTCCCGGGAATGACGACCCTGTCGCTGACTGCGGGAATCGACTGGTCGGATTCTGGCGGTCTGTTGCAGTCGAGAACCAGGCGGCTGTAGCGCTGCAGGATCAGCGTGCAGTCAAGACTGGCCGCCAGATTGCGCGCCAGTTTTTCAGAACCGATATCATAGGCGATGTGCATGGCGAGCTGTTCGTCGGTCAGTCCCAGGGCGCCCAGTTTCCGGGGTATGGCCTGGCCGGCATGCTCGCAGACCAGGAGGATCGGACTCGTCGACCTCGCGTTCACGACTTCAACCGGCTCGGGATCCGCCTGCCGGTTCAAAAGCGTTTCAGACGCCGACGATGTCAAGGATGAATGCAATTCCCACTCCACTTTTCGCCCCTTCACTCCTGATCCATCTTTGCAAAAACATTTTATCAATATCAAGATGAATATTGTGTTTGACAATTTTTTTTCAAATTGCTTATCTCGTGACCGAGGGCTCGCAAAGGGGACATCGGCTTGCAAATTCGTCACCTGATGGAGGATATGGTTGAACGGTTGACGCCAGCCGAACGCCAGTTGAAGTCCGTTCTGATGGCCGATTATCCGTTTGCAGGCCTCGAGCCCATTCAGGAACTGTCCCGCAAGGCACGGATATCGGCACCCTCCATTTCCCGCTTTGTCAACAAGCTTGGCTTCGCCGGCTTTCAGGAGTTTCAGCAGACGCTTGTGCGGGAACTCAAGCAGGGCAACCGATCTCCCATCGATCTTCGCGAAAACCAGACGACGGAACAGGAAGCCTCTCTGGGCGCCTATCTTCAGCGCATCGAGGCATTGAATTCGGAATTGTCGGAACGGGTTTCGCCGGCCCAGTTTGACAGGGTCTGCAAGCTCCTGGGCGATCCCAAGCGACGGATCTACATGATCGGTGGAAGGATGAGCGACTCGATCGCCGGATTCTTTGTCCGGCATCTCTGTCAGATCCGCAAGGATGTCTACCACATTCCTTCCGACCCCGAGATATGGCCGGACTACATCCTGCGGCTTCGCCCAAAGGACATCGTGCTGGTGATCGACTTTCGGCGTTACCAGGCAAGTCTTGAACGGCTGTCGGTGCAGGTCCGCAACTGCAAGGCCCAGACGATCGTCATTACGGATCAATGGATCAGCCCCTGTGCGAAAGGGGCGAGCGAACTGATTTCGGTCCCGATCGACTCAGGAACGCTGTGGGACAGTTATGTGCCTGCGTTTGCGCTTGTCGAAGCCTTGCTGATCCCGCTGGCGGAAATGGACTGGGACGCAACGAAGGCACGAATAGCGGAATGGGACAAAATGCGGGACGAACCGAAGGATGGAATTGGGGAGTGACGCAACATGAGTTCCAGTAAAAGCAACATGGTGTTTGTTGCGACGTCCGACCTGGCCGGTCTGGTGCGAGGAAAGTCGTTTCCGGTATCGGAGTGGGAAAAGCGCAGCGTGCGCGGTGTCGGCTGGACGCCGACCAATGTGCAGATAACCTGTTTTGATACGATTGCGGACAGCCCCTTTGGCTCTCTGGGCGACCTGGCGTTGGTGCCGGACCCCGCAACACGGTTTCAGATGGGCGCTCCCGGTAATGCCGTGGATATCGCTCTTGGCGACATAGAGAGCCTGGAGGGTGAGCCGTGGGACTTCTGCACCCGCTCGATTGCCAAGCGGGCATTGCGCGAACTGCATGACCTGTCAGGTGTCACCGTTCTCTCCGCATTCGAGCATGAGTTCCAGTTGATGGATGCGCCAGTTCGTGCAGGCGACTCCTTCGGCCTGAAAGGGTTCCGCGACGGGCAGGCCTGGGCGGAAGCGTTGATTGCGGAGCTGGATCGGACCAGCTGCAAGCCGGATACCTTCATGAAGGAATACGGCCCGTCCCAGTATGAAATCACCAACAAGCCGGCGACCGGGATCGTTTCCGCTGACAATGCGGTCATCCTGCGTATTCTGACCGATGATGTGTTGCGCCGGTTCGGCGTTGCGTCGAGCTTCTCGCCGATCCTTGATCCCGACGGCGTCGGCAATGGAGTGCATATCCACTTCAGCTTCGTGGATGATGATGGCACGCCGCTGACCCATGACGCGTCAACGCCCTATGGAATGAGTGACCTGACCCGGCATTTCATCGGCGGCGTGCTCAAGTACCTTGATCAGATCATGGCACTGCTGGCGCCGTCTGAAATCAGCTATCTGCGCCTGACGCCGCATCGCTGGAGCGCCGCGTTCAACAATCTGGGGTACCGCGACCGCGAAGCCTCGGTGCGCATATGCCCGGTCTCGGGCCGGGATGAAGAAGCGATCGCACGGCAATACAATTTTGAAGTGCGCGCGGTGGATGCGGCTGCCAGCCCCTATCTCGCCTATGCCGCCATTGTCTTTGCCGGCACCCAGGGCCTTCGCGATCGTATCGAGCCGCAAGCTCCGACCCAGGAAGACCTTTCCCTGCTCGCACCGGAGGAACTGGCGAGCCGCGGGTTCCGGCGTCTTCCGCAAACCCTGGTGGATGCACTTGACGCCTTGGATGGATCCAAGGCGGTTCGGACATGGTTCGGCGACGACTTCGTGAATGTGTATCTCGCGCACAAGAAGGAAGAGCTTGCACAGCTCGAGGGTCTTGAGTGGCAGGAAAAATGCAACCGATACAAGGAAGTCTACTAGATGCTGGACATCCGGGGGGTCTCGAAAAGCTTCGGGGGGGTGAAGGCGGTTGATGACGTCAGCTTCACCGTCGGCGCCAATGAAATTCATGGCCTGATCGGTCCCAATGGCGCCGGCAAGACCACCATGATCAATCTGATTTCAGGGCTCTTGAAATTGAGTGCGGGTGAAATCCTGCTGGACGGAAAACCCATTCAGCATTTGCCCGCGCATGAGAAAGCCCGGGTCGGAATTGCCCGAACCTTTCAGAACCTGCGTCTGTTCCCCAACCTGTCGGTCCGCCGCAACATCGAGGTTGCCGAAAGCCAGCACGCGGCAAAGACTCGCGATGGTCTGGACTTGATCGAAGAGGCAATCGACATGTTCGGGCTGCGCAAGGACCTGGACCAATCGCCGGGCAGCCTTCCCTATGGACAAATGCGACGGCTGGAGATCGTGCGCGCGCTGGCGCTGAGACCAAAGGTCTTGATGCTGGACGAGCCCGCCGCGGGCATGAACCCCGAGGAAACCGATCGGCTTTTTGACAATCTCACCTGGCTCAGGGAGCGGCATCCCTGCGCAATAGTTCTGATTGAACACGATCTGAAATTCATTTTGTCCGCCTGCGAAAGGCTGACGGTGATGAATATGGGCAGACTAGTGGCCTCTGGCCTGCCCGGCGACGTGACCAAGAACCCAGAGGTCATTCACGCGTATCTAGGACAAGGCGCATAACGATAACAGGAGCAGACTCATGAAGAGCAAGTACAACTTGAAGAATGCATTGATGGCGACAACAGTAGGTCTGGTTGCCATGGCCGGGGCAGCCCATGCGGAAGAAACCATCAAGATCGGGCTTCCGGTTCCCCTCACCGGCGATTACGCACCCTACAATGAAGTCGACGGTGCGAAATGCATGGCAGAGATGATCAACCGCGAAGGTGGCGTCAATGGCAGGAAGTTCGAACTTCTGATCCAGGACACAGGCTCTGATACGCAATCGGCGATTTCTCTCACCGAGAAATTCGTAAGCCAGGGTGTTGTCGCCATCAGTACAATTCCGTTCTCCGATACAATGATCCCGGTTGCGCAGATTGCAGGTGCAAGTGGCGTGACGGTGATCCAGTCACAAAGCACGCAGGTCGAAATGCACAGTGGCGTGGTCGACAACTTCCTGACAAATGTATCGCCAGATCCCTACACGGCCGCAGCCGCAGCCAATTATGCGCTCAAGCAGGGCGTCAAGAACGTCGCGATTTTCACATCCGACGACGGCGGCTCCTGGTCCGCCAAGACGCCGGAATGGTTTGCGGAAGTGATCGAAGCCAATGGCGGCAAGCTCCAGACAAAACTGAATTACTCCTCCGGCACGACGGACTGGAGCCCGCAGATCGCCGAACTCAAGGCGCTCGACCCCGCTCCCGATGCCGTTTATGTCTCCTGGTCGATGCCTGATATCGGCATCCTGATCCGGCAGATGCGCTCGGCAGGCCTCGACGCCTGGGTTGTTGGCTCGGACGGATTTGATGATCCTTCCCTGGATGCACTGGCAGCGGAAGATCCGACAATTCTGGACAAGGTGTTTTTCGGCACCCTGGCACCCGCCGTTCCGGGCAGCCGGATCGAAGCCTTCCAGAAGGAGTGCGCAGAAATCGGCATGCCGGTCAGCGGGCTTTTTCCGTCGCTCGGTGCGGACATGATCAAGATCATGGCCTACGGCATCGAAAAGGCCGGCGCCGACGATCCGGCGGCCATCCGCGAAGCGATCCGCAGCGCCGACAGCATCCCCGTGATGTCGGTTGAATCGATTTCGTTCAAGGAAAACAATAGTTTTGCCTTGCGCGAAATCCCTGTCATCGGTTTCAAGAACGGGGAGAGAATGGTGGTTTCCCAGGAAATTCCCGCCAACGCGCCTTCGTTCAAATAGGGCCATAGCCTGTGGCTTTCCGGGCCAGGCCCGGAAAGC
>NZ_JACIYP010000116.1 GCF_014359905.1 Hoeflea sp.
CCGGCAGCTAACAGGCGGATCTTCGCCGATGGATCAAGAGGGCGGCTTCCGAGCCGCCCTCTTTTCGTTGAACGCAAGCATTGACCATAGTTTGGCCGGTTTGTGCGTTGATTTGATATCACGCCATGCGATATTGCCGATATCCGGGTTCCAGATATCCGGGTCATCTCCCGCGTAGTGAGGTCAGCTTATGAAACCTATTTCCAGATTGATTGCTGCCGCAGCCCTTGCGGCATTTGCGTTGCCGGTGAACGCGGCGCCGTTGGCGTCAGGCTTTTTGCAGGGCGTCCCGGTCCCTCCAGCCGCTGTCGGTCCGTCGGTCTCCAGTCAGGCCCCGGTTGTCCCTGTGCAGTCAACCGACCCGGTTTTCCGGATCGGGCAGCTTGAGGAGCAGCTGCGGGCGCTGAACGGCCGGGTCGAAGAACTCGGGTTCCAGCTGCTGCAAATGCAGGAGCAGATGCGCCAGATGCAGGAAGACAACGAATTCCGTTTTCAGGAACTCGAAAAGACCGGCGGCCAGCGCGGCGACGCCGGGCCTTCGCTCATCCAGCCGGACTCTGGGAATTCGAGCACCGCATCGACGACTCAGGACAGCCAGGGCATCGGCGCACCGGCGGTTGACCTTGGATCGATCCGGTTCAATGACAATGAGGATCTGATCGGCGGCATTATCGAGCCCACGGAACCAGCCAACCAGACGGCTTCCCTGACGGCGCCGGAAGACATCTACCAGTCCGGCTACAATCACATGCTGGCGGGCGATTATGCCCTGGCCGAGCAGGTGTTCCAGCAATATGTCAGCAGCTTCCCCGATGGAGAGCGGGCCGCCGATGCGATGTTCTGGTTGGGGGAAGCGCAGTATTCGCAGGCCAATTATCAGGCTTCGGCCCAAACCTTTCTTGACGCCCACAAGAAATATCCGCAGGCGGACAAGGGCGCCGACTCACTCTTGAAACTTGGCATGTCCCTGGCCAAGCTCGACAATCGCGACACGGCCTGCGCAACGCTGCGCGAAGTGCTGATCCGCTATCCGGGCGCATCGGCAGCGGTCCGCGCCAAGGTGGCCGAAGAGCAGCTTCAGGCAAGCTGCTAAGCCCGAGGGCTTCATTGATGCTGGAACCACCGGGACCGCTCGTTCAGATGCCGCTCGGCTTCCGCAAATGCCTTTCAGATTTTCTAGCTCAAGTGACGGACCATCGCCCGCTCGGCATCGCAGTCTCAGGCGGATCGGATTCGCTTGGATTGCTCTACGGGCTTGCCGGTCTCGCCGCTCCCGGCAAACTGTTTGCACTGACGGTCGACCATGGCCTGAGAGCGGGGTCAGCCGATGAGGCGCGCCAGGTCAAGGCCCATTGCCGCAGGCTCGGGGTGTGTCATGAAACGCTCAGGTGGCACACCAGCGCGCCCGCATCGGGGCTTCAGGCCGCGGCCCGCGTGGCGCGCTACCGGTTGCTGGAAGAGGCGGCGTCGCGGCTTGGTCTTGCCGCAGTGCTGACGGGCCACACACGCGACGATCAGCAGGAGACGCTGGAAATGCGCCGCGCCCGCAACCCTTCCGAGGGCGCTGCGGGGCTTGCCGGAATTCCGCGCGCCACCCTGTTTGACGGCCGCATGTGGGTGTTGCGGCCGATGCTGGGGCTCACGCGCGCCGAGATCCGCGACTTCCTGCGGGAGGCGCGGGTTGAGTGGATCGAGGATCCCTCCAACAGCGATGCCCGTTTCGAGCGGGTGCGCGTTCGCGGCCTGCTCAAGCAATCCACTCCGGATCCGAACGCGCCGGATGGGGCGGCAATTGCCGCCGCCCGGTATCGTCTTGCGGCAAAGGCCGCCGCCTGTATTGAAATCAGCTGCACTTATGACACGAACGACACGGTTCGGATGCGGTGCCGCTCGGACGAGGATCCGGACGTGACCTGGGCCGCGATCGAGGCGCTGATCGATCTGTGCGGCGGCGCCGGCCGTCCGCTCGACAGGCGCGGCAAAGCGACGCTGACGGATTGGATGGGCGCTTGTTCAGGCACGGGCTGCCATGACGGGAATTCCCCGGCAATCACCGTGGGACGCACGCTGATCCAGCGCCGGGGAGGGGGGCTGGCGATCAGGCGGGAGCGGCGCGGGATCGGCAAGCGCGAGCTCGGGCCAGGAGACGTGGGGGACTGGGATGGCCGCTACCGGATCAGCAATCTCGACAAGAATTCGGTTCTGCAGGTAAGCGCCGGCGGACCAGACGGAATTTTGCCATTGTTTGGTCGGCATTTGAGCGGAAGACCGTGTGCATGGAGCGCCGCTGACGGCGTGGCGGGAGGTTTCTTGTGCCAACGGTTAACCGGCCGGATTTCACGCATCCTGCCTGTGTACGAGCTGCCGCTGGCTCAGGCTCTGGCGGGTTTGGTGGGCCGGCGGCCATTCCCGCTGTGTCCCTGGGCGTTTTGAGAGGACGAAGCGGTCTTTGCAGGTGTCAAACTTCCATGACAAACGCCGCCTTCAGCCTTGGCAATGCCGCGCAGGGCTCCTATGTTAGACAATGACTATAGAAATACGGTTTTGCGACAATGGCCGCATGCCATGATCTCCGAGGATGAGCATGAACCCCAACTTCCGCAATTTCGCCCTTTGGGCAATCATAGCACTCCTGTTGATCGCCCTGTTCAACATGTTCCAGAGTCCTGCTGAACGGACCAGCGGGCGCGACATCGCCTATTCGCAGTTCCTCAAGGACGTCGATTCCGGACGCGTGCGCGATGTCACCATTGTCGGGGAACGCATTTCCGGCAATTACACCGACACCGCCACGGGCTTTCAGACCTATTCGCCTGGCGATGCAGGCCTCATCGATCGGTTGAATGCGCGCAACGTGTCCATCACCGCCCGGCCTGAGGTCGACAGTTCCAACACGCTGGTCGGCTACCTGATCTCGTGGCTGCCGATCCTGCTCATCCTCGGCGTCTGGATCTTCTTCATGCGTCAGATGCAGGGGGGTTCGCGCGGCGCCATGGGCTTCGGAAAGTCCAAGGCCAAGCTGCTGACCGAGGCTCATGGCCGCGTCACCTTCGCCGATGTGGCGGGCGTCGACGAAGCCAAGCAGGATCTCGAGGAAATCGTCGAGTTCCTGCGCGACCCGCAGAAGTTCCAGCGGCTGGGCGGCAAGATCCCGCGCGGCGTTCTGCTCGTGGGCCCTCCCGGCACCGGCAAGACCCTTACCGCGCGCGCTGTGGCCGGCGAAGCCAACGTGCCGTTCTTCACCATTTCCGGTTCCGACTTCGTCGAGATGTTCGTGGGCGTCGGCGCATCCCGCGTGCGCGACATGTTCGAGCAGGCCAAGAAGAACGCTCCGTGCATCATCTTCATCGATGAAATCGACGCCGTCGGCCGTCATCGCGGCGCAGGTCTCGGCGGCGGCAATGACGAGCGCGAACAGACGCTCAACCAGTTGCTGGTCGAAATGGACGGGTTCGAGGCCAATGAAGGCATCATCCTGATCGCCGCGACCAACCGTCCCGACGTTCTTGACCCTGCGCTGATGCGTCCGGGCCGCTTCGACCGTCAGGTCGTTGTGCCGCTTCCCGACGTCAACGGTCGCGAGAAGATCCTCAAGGTGCATGTGCGCAACGTGCCGATGGCGCCGAATGTCGATCTCAAGGTGCTGGCCCGCGGCACGCCGGGCTTCTCGGGCGCCGACCTGATGAACCTTGTCAACGAGGGCGCGCTGCTCGCCGCCCGGCGCAACAAGCGGCTCGTCACCATGGCCGAGTTCGAGGACGCCAAGGACAAGGTGATGATGGGGGCCGAGCGCCGCTCCACCGCCATGACCCAGGAGGAAAAGAAGCTCACCGCCTATCACGAGGCCGGCCACGCCGTGGTGGCGCTCAATGTCGCGGCCGCCGACCCGGTGCACAAGGCGACCATCATTCCGCGCGGCCGTGCGCTGGGCATGGTCATGCAGCTGCCCGAGGGTGACCGCTACTCGATGAGCTACAAGTGGATGATCTCGCGGCTCGCCATCATGATGGGCGGACGTGTCGCCGAGGAACTCACCTTCGGCAAGGAGAACATCACATCGGGCGCCTCGTCCGACATCGTCCAGGCGACCAAGCTCGCCCGCGCCATGGTGACCGAATGGGGCTTCTCAGACGAGCTCGGGCAGGTCGCCTATGGCGAGAACCAGCAGGAAGTGTTCCTCGGCCATTCCGTGGCGCAGCAGAAGAATGTCTCCGAATCGACCGCCCAGAAGATCGACAGCGAAATCCGCCGCCTGATCGACCAGGCCTATGACGAGGCGCGGACCATCCTGACCAAGAAGAAGAAGGCCTTCATCGCCATTGCCGAAGGCCTGCTCGAATATGAAACGCTGACCGGCGAGGAAATCAACGCACTTATCCGCGGCGAAAAGCCGTCGCGGGATACCGGCGACGACGTCCCTCCGAGCCGTGGAACTGCGGTTCCGACCGCCGGCGCCAAGAAGGGCGGAGCGGGCAAGAAGGGCGATGAGCCGGATCCGGGGATGGAGCCGCAGCCGCAATAGCGTTTTGTCAACCATACCGGTAAGAAACCTCAAACAGCCGCCGTTTGGCGGCTGTTTTCGTTTCATGCAACGGTTTGTAACAAAATCTGATTTTATAATGGAAGAGAATTGGGGGATCAGATTGGGCGAACTCTTCACTAAAGCAGTCATGTTTCGGGGGCTTCCATGAGCAGGCGATATTTTGGTACGGACGGGATCCGTGGCCAGGCAAACAAGGCGCCGATGACGCCGGACCTGGCGATGCGCGTCGGAACCGCGGTCGGCAATCTGTTCCGGCACGGCGATCACCGTCACCGGGTGGTGATTGGCAAGGACACGCGCCTGTCGGGCTACATGATCGAGAACGCCCTTGTGGCGGGGTTCACCGCCGCCGGTGTCGACGTGTTTTTGCTCGGACCCATCCCCACGCCGGCGGTGGCCATGCTCACCCGCTCGTTGCGCGCCGATATCGGCGTGATGATCTCCGCCTCCCACAATCCCTACCAGGACAATGGCATCAAGCTGTTCGGGCCGGATGGCTACAAGCTGTCGGATGAGCTCGAGCTCCGGATCGAGGAGCTGATGGACGAAGACATCCATCTGCAACTGGCACGCCCGGACGCGATCGGCCGCGCCAAACGCGTTGACGGCGTGCATGACCGCTACATCGAGTTCGCCAAGCGGACCTTGCCCAGGGACATCACGCTGTCGGGCATGCGCGTCGTCGTCGATTGCGCCAATGGTGCGGGCTACAAGGTGGCCCCCGCAGCGCTTTGGGAACTCGGCGCGGACGTGATCGCGATCGGCGAGGAGCCGAACGGCACCAACATCAATCTCAATTGCGGCTCGACCCACCCGGTTGCCCTGTCGCGCAAGGTGCATGAAGTGCGCGCCGATATCGGCATTGCGCTCGATGGCGATGCGGATCGCGTGTTGATTGTCGATGAGACCGGAGCGGTGATCGATGGCGACCAGCTGATGGCGCTCATCGCTGAATCCTGGGCCGCCGAGAACATGCTGCGCGGCGGCGGAATCGTTGCCACCGTGATGTCCAACCTCGGCCTGGAACGCTTCCTCAACGGCATAGACCTGTCGCTGGAGCGGACCCAGGTCGGCGACCGCTACGTCGTCGAGCACATGCGCAAGCACGATTTCAATGTCGGCGGCGAACAGTCGGGGCATATCGTTCTGACAGATTTCGCCACCACCGGGGATGGCCTGGTTGCGGCCTTGCAGGTGATGGCCTGCGTGCAGCGCATGGGGCGTCCCGTGTCCGAGGTCTGCCGCCGGTTCGAACCGGTGCCGCAGGTGCTCAAGAATGTGCGGCATTCGGGCGGCCACCCGCTGAACGACCGGCTTGTCCAGGCAGCCATCGCCGATGCCGAGGCGTCGCTGGGCGGCTCCTCCCGGCTTGTCATTCGCCCCTCGGGCACCGAGCCGATGATTCGGGTCATGGCCGAGGGAGATGACCGTCATCAGATCGAGACCGTTGTCGATCAGCTGGTCAACGTGATTTCGGGCGCCCGCGACGCCGCCTGAATCGGAGTCAGGACCACGGGCCGGGATGCAACCGCGGGACTTCGGTCCAATTCGCACCAAAGAGGTGTTCGCGACAAGCATCGAGACCGGCTGACTCAAGGGATCTGTGCCTGATTGCGGCTCGTCCTTGCTTTGCGGAACCCCAGAACCAACAGTTAAACGCGGCTGAACCAGGAGCCGCAGCCGTCCTCGTTCGGTCGTTGCTGTCGATTCTTGGTAAATGGACGTGGTTAAGCGGGTTTTAACTTTTATCGCTCATTCTCCATCTCGAACCAAAAGCGTGTTGTCTCCCAAACCATTGACAGCGCCTGTCCCGACGATGGAGTCTACCATGAAAATGATCTTCCTGGCTGCCACAGCCATGGTGTTTGCCGGTGTAGGATCGGCTGCAGCCGCAGACGTTCTGCCTCCGATTGTCGAGGCGCCCATCTATGAGCCGCCTGTCTCGCATCCACTCCCCGCGGCGTCAGGCTGGTATATCCGCGGCGACGTGGGCTATTCCTGGAACCGCAGCCGCGGCGTCGATTTCTTCCAGGGCGACCTCAACACCTACAGCTCGTTCACCAGCTCCAAGCTCCGCGGTTCCTATTCTGTCGGCGCCGGCGTGGGCTATCAGATTTCCGATTATCTGCGCAGTGACGTGACGTTCGACTACTTCGGCAAGGCCAAGTTCCGCGGCTCGACGGCGGGCACCTGCGGCGGCTTGGCGCCTTGCACATCGACCGACCTCGCAGAGATGACTGCTTACAGCCTCCTCGCCAATGCCTATGTTGATTTCTACAAGCAGGGCCGGTTCACGCTGTACGGCGGTGCTGGTATCGGCGGAACCCATGTCAAATGGAATGGTCTTGAAAACACAGCCTGCCGGGACGACGGGACCGGTTGTGTCCCCACGGATTATCACGGCGGCGGCGCAAAATGGCGCTTCACCTATGCCCTCATGGCCGGTGCATCCGTCGACCTGACCTGCAATCTCAAAGCCGATGTCGGCTATCGTTACCGTCGTGTCAGCGGCGGCGGCATGTTCCGAGCTCTCAACAGCTCCGGCTACCAGGGCTATGATCGCGGCTTTGATGCCCATGACGTTCGTGGCGGTCTTCGCTACAGCTTCGGTGGTTGCGCCCAGGAAGAAGTCTACATCGAACCGGCGCCGATCATGCCGGTGGTCTACAAGTAAGCTTCACCATACAGCACGGAGAAATCCTTTCCTGAGCCGCCCGGACAGACTCCGGGCGGCTTTGTCTTGGCCGGTTGCTGCGTGTCCGGGGGTGGCGTTTTGCCGAAACCGACACAAACAACACGGTTAACAGACATGCTTAACCGGGGCTTAACCAGTCGCGATCATAGTCGTCTTCACAAACTTTCGGGACCCTGTGAGCGGACCCGAGCCTCTGGAAGGGAAATCGGCTATGTTTACGCGAATTGCTGTGACGTCTTGCATTGTTGTATGGGCCGGGCTCGCGACGTCCGCCCGGGCTGCGGACCTTGACCAGGTCATCTATGCTCCGGATCTGCCCATGACCCAGCCTGTCGAAATCGGCTCGGGCTGGTACCTGCGCGGCGATCTGGGATACTCGGTCAGGACGCGCGGCGCTGCGACCAACTATTCGATCTTCACCGCCGGGCCCACCTACACCAGCACGCCGTTTGACTCATCGTCTCTTGACAGCGACTGGTCGGGATCGCTGGGCGTCGGTTACAATTTCACCGACTATCTCAGAGCCGATCTCACCTTCGAGTATACGGAAGGCACGTTCTCCGGCGCCACCAGTTCAGCATTCCCCTGTGGCGCAAACCCCGTCGGGACCGGCTGCGCCAGCATCGACTCGCAGGGCTTCAAGAATTACGGCGTCATGGCCAATGCCTATCTCGATCTCGGCACATTTTCCGGGTTCACCCCCTATGTCGGTGCGGGCGCCGGCATGACCCACGTGACCTGGGCTGGCCTGAACAGCGCCAACCGCTGCACCGGCGTGGGTTGTGTCGCGCCGGTGGCCTCGTCAGCCAATCCGGGCCAGGACGACTGGCGCTTCACCTATGCCCTGATGGCCGGCGTGTCCTACGATCTGACCAAGGATCTGAAAGTCGACCTGGGGTACAAATACTCCAAGGTCAAAGACGGCGCCCAGTTCGGCTACAGCGCAGGCGACGTCGCATCGGGCGCGACAGGCGTGCAGGCTTCGGACAACGGGTTCGAGAAACACGAAGTCCGGGTCGGCCTGCGCTACTCGCTGTGGTAGTGCGATAGCCAGGAATGACGTGATCGGGGGGCGGCACATCACCGCCCCCTTTTTCATGTTGCGGTGCATTGTCCCGCTTGACTTCGATATCGTCGAGGTCTAATCCCGTCAGTGGGCCACCCCTCCCCAACGAGGGGCCACTATCTGGAAGGATAGCATCATGACGAACCACACCAAGCCGGAGATCCGTCCGGCAAATCCCCGTTTTTCTTCTGGTCCCTGCGCCAAGCGTCCCGGTTGGACGCCTGAAGCGCTCTCCGACGCGGCCATCGGCCGCTCGCACCGGGCCAAGATCGGCAAATCCAAGCTCAAGCAGGCCATTGACCTCACGCGCGAAGTCCTCGGCGTGCCGGACGACTACCGCATCGGTATCGTGCCGGCGTCCGACACCGGCGCCGTCGAGATGGCGCTGTGGTCGATGCTCGGCGCCCGCGGCGTCGACATGGTCGCCTGGGAAAGTTTTGGCGAGGGCTGGATCACCGACGTGGTTAAGCAGCTGAAACTCGCCGACGTGCGCAAGATCACCGCGCCCTATGGCGAATTGCCTGATCTCTCCACAATCGATTTCGACCGCGATGTGGTCTTCACTTGGAACGGCACCACCTCGGGCGTGCGCGTGCCGAACGCCGATTTCATCCCCGCAGACCGCCAGGGCCTGACCATCTGCGACGCAACGTCGGCGGCCTTTGCGCAAGATCTCGATTTCGCCAAGCTCGACGTCGTCACCTTCTCCTGGCAGAAGGTGCTGGGCGGCGAGGGGGCCCACGGCATGCTGATCCTCTCCCCGCGCGCAGTCGAACGGCTCGAAAGCTACGTTCCGGCCTGGCCGCTGCCAAAAATCTTCCGCATGACCAAGGGCGGCAAGCTGATCGAGGGCATCTTCACCGGCGAGACCATCAACACCCCGTCGATGCTCTGCGTCGAGGACTATCTCGACGCGCTCCACTGGGCTCAAAGCGTGGGCGGCCTCAAGGGGCTCATCGCCCGCGCCGACGCCAATGCCGACGTGCTGCACCGCTTCGTGGCCGAGAATTCCTGGATCGCCAATCTGGCGAAGGTCGACGAGACCCGGTCGAACACCTCGGTGTGCCTGGTCATCACTGATCCGGAGGTCGCGGCGCTCGCGGCCGACCAGCAGGCAGCCTTCGCCAAGGCGCTTGTCTCCCGGCTCGACAAGGAAGGCGTGGCGCTCGACATCGGCGCCTATCGCGATGCACCGGCGGGTCTTCGGATCTGGTGCGGCGCCACCGTCGAGACCGCAGATCTCGAGGCGCTGACGCCGTGGCTCTCATGGGCCTTCGCCCAGGAAAAAGCGGCGCTCCGGCAGGCCGCCTGACGCCATTCCTCTCGGCCGCGCCGGACTTTTTCCCGCGCGGCCCCGCTTTCCCATTCCATGTTTCAAGAACTCACAATGGAGGCCATCATGGCACCTCGCGTACTCGTATCCGATGAACTCTCGGAAACCGCCGTCCAGATCTTTCGCGATCGCGGCGTTGAAGTGGACTTTCAGCCCAAGCTCGGCAAGGACAAGGAAAAACTGCTCGAGATCATCGGCAATTATGACGGTCTCGCCATCCGCTCGGCCACCAAGGCCACGGAAAAACTGATCGCGGCGGCGACCAATCTCAAGGTCATCGGCCGCGCCGGCATCGGCGTCGACAATGTCGACATCCAGGCCGCTTCCCGCCGCGGCATCATCGTCATGAACACGCCCTTCGGCAATTCCATCACCACCGCCGAGCACGCCATCGCGCTGATGTTCGCCGTCGCCCGCCAGCTTCCCGCCGCCGACGCCTCCACCCAGGCCGGCAAGTGGGAGAAGTCGAAATTCATGGGCGTCGAGATCACCGGCAAGACGCTGGGCGTCATCGGCGCCGGCAATATCGGCGGCATCGTCTGCAAGAAGGCGATCGGGCTCGGCATGCATGTGCTGGCCTATGATCCGTTCCTGTCGCATGAGCGGGCCGAGGAAATGGGCGTGACCAAGGTCGAGCTCGACGAGCTGCTGGCCAAGGCCGATTTCATCACCCTGCATGTGCCGATGACCGACAAGACCCGCGGCATCCTGAATGCAGATGCCATTGCCAAGACCAAGAAGGGCGTGCGCATCATCAACTGCGCCCGCGGCGGCCTGGTCGACGAGGCAGCCCTTGCCGAAGCGATCAAGTCGGGCCATGTCGCCGGCGCCGGCTTCGACGTGTTCGAGACCGAGCCCGCCACCGACAGCCCGCTGTTCGGCCTGCCCAACGTCGTCTGCACCCCGCACCTGGGCGCGTCGACCACCGAGGCGCAGGAGAACGTGGCGCTGCAGGTGGCCGAGCAGATGTCGGATTATCTCATCCGCGGCGCGGTCTCCAACGCCATCAACATGCCCTCGATCACGGCCGAGGAAGCGCCGATCCTGAAGCCCTTCATCCGGCTTGCCGACGTGCTCGGGTCCTTCGCCGGCCAGGTCACCGAGAACCCGATCAAGGAAATCGAGATCCTCTATGACGGCGTCACCGCCGGCATGAACACCAAGGCGCTGACGTCCGCGCTGCTCGCCGGCCTGATCCGCAACCAGGTGTCCGACGTCAACATGGTCTCGGCCCCGATCATGATCAAGGAAAAGGGCATCGTGCTCTCCGAGGTCAAGCGCGACAAGACCGGCGTCTATGACGGCTACATCAAGCTCACCGTCACCACCGAGAAGCAGACCCGCTCGGTCGCGGGCACCGTGTTTTCCGACGGCAAGCCGCGCTTCATCCAGATCAAGGGCATCAACATGGACGCCGAAGTCGGCCCGCACATGATCTACATCGCCAACACCGACGTGCCCGGCATGATCGGCTTCATGGGCTCGACGCTGGGCGACGCCGGCGTCAACATCGCCAACTTCCAGCTCGGCCGCGAAAAACAGAGCGGCGACGCCATCGCGCTGCTCTATGTCGACGAACTGGTCGGCCCCGAGGTGCTGGCCAAGCTGACCGCCCACCACGCCATCAAGCAGGCCAAGCCGCTGGTGTTTAACGTGGATTGAGATGACGCGGGATCGTCAGGATGAATGGACCGCCTCCCGGAGCCTGAGGGCTTTGGGGGGCGGGGTAATGGAGGGTGATAACGTGCAGTCAACGACCGTTGCACTTACCATCAATAACATCAGAAGCGGAAACGCTTGGAGGTTCTGATGAGACTTTCCAAAGTCGAGACAGCTTCGGAACCTGCACCATTTGCTTTCAGCGCGCGAAGCAGGTGTGCGTATTCCATCCGCAAGCTTGTGGCGAAGATGCCCGGATCATCTGAGCCTATCACAACAGAGGGCGGGCAGACACTTCGCCCGTAGCCCAGCCAACTGGAGGCGTGATGTTCCTCGTAACATTGGTGAATGCTAATGCGAACATTGCTGCTGGGCAAAGTCTCAATAGCGATGAGACGTTCCTGCAGCAGTTCCAGCGTCGTTGATTGCAGGGCCTTTAGGACCTCCGGAGATAGTATATCCCTATCTTGCGTGATTAAAATGGGTTCCCGGCTGCGGCGGAGCGCGTCTTCGGATATGTTGACACCGTGGCGGCGAAGAAAATGCTCGTGGGCATCCGGCTCTTGTCGCCTGCTATCCCGAAACAATTGGATTTCGGCATTGCGGTCAGGATCCACGTCGTAGTCACCGTAAGTGCTTACAATTGGGTCAAGGTGTCGTAGTTGCCAAGCACGCAGGAGAAGATCAGGAGTCACCGCAGGGTCCTGCCAGATCTGCATTGCGAGTCGCCGTATCTCTAGATCGAAAAGCGGGAGCTTGTCGAGCATAACGCATTTGTCTGCGAGAGTGCCCCATGCGAATACGAGATCATCCAGCCGATCCTCAAGCGGCTGAATCACTGAGCCTGCCACGGACGACCACCACTTCTCGGGCTCCAGCCCTGCGGCGGTACCGTGGCCAATTCGGCACCCAGCCGATAGGTCGAGGAACCGGACGGCCTCATTCATCGCCCGCAGACCGGAGGCGATGTGCACAAAGTCCTCGCCGACATGGTAGGTGAAGCGATGAATGCCTGCACGCCGCATCCGCCTAAACACTTGCGCAAAGACCTCGGGGCCGGCATGTCGTTCATTGCTCGCCGCATCGACGCCTCGGATCATTTCGGAAAGGCCTGTGGTTTTCTTCATCAGCACGACCAGCGCTCTTGCGGACTGATCGGCTTCACGCCGGGCCTTGCTGTCTCTGCAAACAGGCCTCATGTGCGCGCCATCTAGAAACCGCTCGCGTTCCGCAGGGTCGGTCCGCTTGATAAAGTGCGCAACTAGCCCAAGCCTTAGGCGGCGCTGGCTCCGCGACACTCCCGCTTTACCATTTTCGAAAGCTCTCACCAGTTCCAACACCTCAGAGAGTGAAGTGTGAGAAGTATGAACATCGGAGAATATCGATGAAAGTGCGCCCCGCGCTTTGCCCTCCGGCGTTTCGTCGAGAAACTGGAGATACCCGCGTAAGATTTGCATCAACCGATCCGAAGTTCCCCGTGGCGTCGTCTTGGGTGCAAAACGCCCTTCAAGAAAGTCGACCGGGTGCTGCGAGCCCCGTTCGATCTGGCGAAAGCGCTCGGCGAAGTCTTTCTCGGTCGTTTCTCGCAACTCATTGAAAGTGATATGCTGGAACTGGTCAAAGCCGGTCTGCTCGACCTGCTGTACCAAGAGCCTACAGAACTGCGCGCGAACGAGCGCGTACCAGAGGAAGGCGATGCCATGAACGTCTTGGCCTCGGCCTTCGGTAAGTCCGGAGATGATGTCTATTAGCTGCAGTGCTTCAGCGACAGTGGCTGACACCCCGCTCTCTGCAGTCCTGCTTCGAACCGCGGATGCGTATCGCTCTTCTAGTCCGAGGTCCGAAACCGAGATTTTCGACGGTCTCGCTGTGAAGTGCTCAAGAAGGAAGGACTTCAGAGATATGGCCTGCTCTACCCTTGACCTTAGAAGTCTCGGTGTAAGCGCGGGGTCTTCTTGGCGGAGTAGTCGGTTTACGCCGTTCCCGATACTCACTTGCAGCCCGTCCTCGCGCTCTATAGCACCGCTGACCGCCCCCACGACCTTGTTTGGCCTGCGTAGAGCGTCCACCCAGACCTTCTCTGCTTCAGTGGTGCCGTTAAGGTGCATGTGCGATTCGTCTAAACCCTCCACCTTACAAAGCTGGTCTAAGAGTGGGTCGTCGTCTACAGGCAGCGTGCTGTCGCAGAGCCAGGCTTGGACCCGAGTTTGAAATCTCAGGTACTCTGAAATCGATTCTTCTGGCTTGTCTGGCTGCACAGCCATCCAAGTGGCAGTGATTAGCATAGGTGGAACTACGAGGATGAGATCCTGCCATTCAGCCAGAAATCGTGACTTTACGCGAAGCGAACCGTCTCGGGCTTCGCAGAGGAAAGTCTCCGCGAGCCGCGTTAACAAGGGCGCGAGGCAGCGAGCGGGATCATCCAGATTTGTACGTTGACTCGCAAACCCTTGCTCATGGATGCCGGCTAACGCCCACGAGATCCGGTGCTCCAGCGCCTCGTCAGTTAGATGCGGATACAGCTTACGAAACCGAAGAAACCGACCTGTAAAATAGGTGCTGCTGAGTGCACTTCGACCTTCTCCTGTGCCAAAGAGGCCCATAAGATGCTTTTCCGCTGGCTGTCCGGCCGCTCCGCCTTCAAGGTGAGCGATCAACTCAAGGTTGGAGAAAATTGCCTTCGCTATAGCCGCTCGTGCCTGAAGTCGAAAAAGATCGTCGACACTTTCGTCGATCATTTTGGAGCACTGGCCTTGGGGTAGTACCGGGGTACCACGTTCAATACGTCGAAGAAGCCTTTCTGCTTAATCATCCGAGGCTTCGCAGCTTTCGCGCGCCCGATGGCGATGGAGATCTCGGGCGGACTGAGCCAGATCGGTTCGAATTGGGCATCTTCTGAGCCGCACTTATTCTGAAACGCTCGAAGTGCCGCTTCCACTTCGTCCCGCAATTTGTCGGACTTAGTTCCGCTTGCACTATAATACTCATTTGGGTTCAGAAAGGCCCAGACTAGCGGGCACGCCAAAACGATTGCGGCGAGAGGATGGAGGGCGAGATCGTCGTTGTCAGTTGCGCTACGTAGTGCCTCAACCAGTGGACGGTCCGAAGACTTCGGCGAGGCCAGTCGTCCGGTGCTGCCCGATGTGCTGACAATTAACGCGTGCAGCACATTGGTAATTTGGCGATGGAGAATATGCCCGGTCTTCCAAGCCGAAGTGATTTCCTCGTCCAAAGACAGCAGTTGATCGTGCATGCGTTCAGCAATGCGAGCCAACTGAGATGGAGAGACCTCTACGGTTTTTCTGTGAGTTGTTTTGGCCTCGCTCACGTACTGAGAGGCGAAATTTTGCCAGTTAGCCATATGCTCTTTAAAGGCTTGGAAACCGGGTTGCTCGTTTGCCTCCAGCGGATCAGTCTCACCGTCTTCATCGTTAGCCGCGGACGCATCTTCGGAATCGTCTTGGCCTGTGCGTGCGGCGTTAGCATCAGGAAGAAATGCGGGAATTGTCGAAGTCTGAGCCGCCGCCTCCTGCAAGCTTCGGGGGGGGGGGGGGGGGGGGGGGGGGGGGGGGGGGGGGGGGGGGGGGGGGGGGGGGGGGGGGGG
>NZ_JACIYP010000117.1 GCF_014359905.1 Hoeflea sp.
GCCTTTGACGGTGAAGATCGGCAAGGAGGCGTTTTACCGCCAGGCCGAGATGTCGCTTCAGGATGCCTATGAGTACACCGCCCAGGTGATGGTCGAGAACATGATGGCGCGCGACGCCGAGGAAGGCATGGGGGCCTTCATCGCCAAGCGCAAGCCGGAATGGACCGGGGAGTAAGATTACCATGGCCGTTATAAAGTCGTTTAAATTAGGAAAAGGAAATAGAGTTACCTTGCATCCTACTCAGGTCGTGGCGACGGTCTATTATCAGGAGTATGATGGCCGCAAGATCCTGCAGATTGATACGCATGGATCGGATGATCGGGAAATACCTGACAAAGTCAGCCAGACCATTCAGCTTGATGAATCATCCGCACAACAGTTGTTTGACCTGTTGAAGAAGGATTTCGGATTTCGATGACGCTCGCCCCGCGCATCACCCTGATCACGCTCGGCGTCGCCGATGTCGCGGCGTCGACGTCGTTTTATGAGCGGCTCGGGTTCAAGCGGTCTTCAGCCTCCAATGACAGCGTCAGCTTCTTTCACATGAACGGCGCCGTCCTCGGGCTGTTCGGACGAGATGCGCTGGCGGCCGACGCAGGTCTTGAGCCGACCAGCCCGCAAGCTTTCGAGGGCATGGCTCTGGCGCAGAATCTTGGCTCGCGCGAAGAGGTCGACGCGGCATGGGACTTTGCCGTCCAGTGCGGCGCGAGCCCGGTCAAGAAGCCGCACGAGGTATTCTGGGGCGGCTACTCGGGCTATATCGCCGATCCCGACGGGCATCTGTGGGAACTGGCGCACAACCCGTTCATGCCGCTCGGCGCGGATGGGCACATGGTGCTGCCGGAATAGGATCAGACGGCGATGAGGGGTGTGGAAATGGATCTCGATCTGTGCTGGCGGGCGGAAATGGCCTGCCGCGCTGCCTGGCCGGCCCAACAGGAGTCAAATATCCGTGGCTGGACCGCGTGCCGCAGCGGCGGCTCGATCCGGCGCGTCAATTCACTCAATCAACGGCCCGAGTCGCAAGTGATCGACGACAGGCTGATCGATCGCGTGGAGGCGCATTACGCACCTTTCGAGCAGCCTGCGTTGGTGCGCGTTGTGTCGTTCGCGGGCGCTTCCACCGAGGCGCTGTCGAGACGCGGTTACCGGCAGGAAGGCGCCACCACGACGCTTCACGCCGAAATCGACAGCACCGGACGCGCGTCCGGGCAAGGTGTGACCATCTGGCCGGACCCGAACGAAGACTGGCTCGCTGCTCGAAACCGGATTGCAGCGTCCGATCCAGCCCTGTTTCGTGCGATGCTCGATCTGATCGAAGGCCCGAGACTGTTTTCCGGCGCCCAGGTCGATGGAACAATTCAGTCGGTCGCCTATGGAGTTGTCGTGGATGGACTTCTGGTCATCGAAGCGGTTGCCACGGACGAGGCCCACAGGGGCAGGGGGCTTGCCCGCAAATCAGTGCAGTTGCTGCTGAACCGGGCAGCCTCGGAAGGCGTCAACGAGGCAGTGCTGCAGGTTGTTGCTGACAACCAGCCGGCGCGCGCGCTCTACCGTTCGCTCGGCTTCTCGCGTGAAGTGTTCGACTATTTCTATATGCGCCAGCCGCAGCCCTGATTGCAGACCAACTCGGCGGATGCCGGCTACTGCGTGATCCTGAGCAGCGGCCGCGCCCGGAAAAAGTCGTCATCGTCGCTGGCATTGGCGTCACAAGCGATCACGCGGCAGGAATTTGTGTCGCGCGCGGGCACGCTGGCCCAGACGCCGACCGAATTGCCCGGGCACAACAGCGACGAGCTGACATAGCGGTCATAGATCGGCAGGCCCTTTTTTGACGTGTAGCGCAGGATCGCAGCCCCCTCGCGAACCAGCGCGGCGCGGATGGCGCTGCACTGGGTTTTCGTGGTCTCGATGCGGCTGATGGCGTTGGCCGGTCCGCTGGACGCGACGATGAGGATACCGAGAAGGGCGGCGGCGGGCAGCGCAGTGGCGATCTTGATCAAGGGCGGCATGGCGGGGTCCTCCGGCAGGTTTCTGGCGAAAGCCTATCCCGGCAATGTGGCAGGGGTTTGGTCACGGCCAAGGCAAGCGGCTTGACGCGCCCCTGCGTCATTGCGACAACCGGGCCAACAGAATTGGGCGATCCGCTGATGAACCACGACCAGTACGACAATTCCTACATTTCCGGCATTCTGCATTCGGTCAGGACCATCGCGGTGGTCGGTGCCTCGGCCAATGATGTGCGGCCAAGCTACTTCGTGATGAAATACATGCTCGACAAGGGCTACCGGGTCATTCCGGTCAATCCCGGGCAGGCGGGCCGCGAAATCCTCGGCCAGATGACCTATACGCGGCTGAGCGACATTCCCGAACCGATCGACATGGTTGATGTGTTCCGCGCCTCCGATGCCGTTCCGGGTATTGTCGACGAGGCGCTGGCGCTCAACCCGTTGCCCAAGGTGATCTGGATGCAGCTCACGGTGCGCCATGACGAGGCAGCCGCCCGTGCCGAAGCAGCCGGGATCAAGGTGGTGATGAACCGCTGCCCGAAGATCGAATATGCAAGACTGTCCGGCGAAATCGGCTGGAACGGGGTCAATTCGGGCGTGCTGTCGTCGCGCAAGCCGGTGATGCGCGCCGGGTTCCAGAGTTTCGGCTTGCGCGCAGACCCGAAAGCCGACAGCGACTGAGGCGCGAGCCCCGCGTCACGGCATTCGGGTCCCCGCCGCCGGGGCTCGCGCCGATTTGACGCCACACTTCCGGTGCATAGCGTAAATCTCCTTTCGGGGCGGATCGCCCTCGCAATGGTCGGGAGCCATGCAATGAAGCCTTCCGGTGAACCCGCATGATCGGGATATTCAGACTGATGCGCACCACGGCCTTCGTCTCGGTGCTGATCGTGTCCCTGGCGACCACGGCGCTCAGCATGGGGATCTGGGCGATATCGCTCACCGCCCAGGTCACGACCATGACGGCGAGCGCCGCCGCCGCGGCGATCGCCAACCGAAAGGCGATTGCCGCCGCCATCGCGCGCACCAAGGCCAAGGCCAGGTTGCGCCGTGCATTGGTCATTCTGCCGATTGCCGGTGTGGCCGCTGCCGTTGCCTTCGAGCGGGAGGACTATCTCGAATGGAAGGAGGAAAACCCGGAGGGCGATGTGCAGGACTACGGCTGCGAAGTCAGCCAGATTTCCGCCGAGGTGATCGACGATGTCCTGCAGGATCTGCCGGAACAGGTGCGTCCCTCGAAGGACTGGTTGCTGGCGCGGATGCCGAGTTGCGACAAGGTCGAGCCGGATCTGGGAATCCCGGCGAAGTGAGGATGATGCACCCGTGCGGAGGCGTCCGGGCCCACGCCCGGAGGGCGCGGGCCTCTGGCAACCCGATTCCGCCCTTCGGCGGAAAAATCATTCGCGGCTTTGCCGGAGGAAGGCTGCGGGCCAGCGCTTCGAGCGCCTTGTGCGCAAAATTCTTCTTTGACCCTGGCGCGGACATGCGGGATAACCGCTGCCACATGTATGTCGGGCACAAGGGGAGAGGTCCATGCCGAACAATCAGCCAGGTTTTGACACGCTAGCGATTCACGCGGGGGCCAAGCCGGATCCGGCCACGGGCGCGCGCGCCACGCCGATCTACCAGACCACCAGCTTCGTCTTCGACGACGCCGACCACGCGGCCTCGCTGTTCGGCCTGAAAGCCTTCGGCAACATCTACACCCGCATCATGAACCCGACCCAGGCCGTGCTCGAAGAGCGCCTGGCAGCGCTTGAGGGCGGCACCGCGGCGCTTGCCGTGGCGTCCGGCCACGCCGCCCAGCTTCTGGTGTTTCACACCATGATGAGCCCTGGCGACAATTTCGTCGCCGCCAACCGGCTCTATGGCGGCTCGATCAATCAGTTCGGCCATTCCTTCAAATCGTTCGACTGGCATGTGCGCTGGGCCGATCCTGCCGACATGGCGAGCATCGAAAGCCAGATCGACGATCGCACCAAGGCGATCTTCATCGAAAGTCTTGCCAATCCGGGCGGCACCTTCGTCGACATCAATGCCATTGCCGAAGTCGCCCGCAAGCACGGTCTGCCGCTGATTGTCGACAACACCATGGCCTCGCCCTACCTGACCCGGCCGATCGAGCATGGCGCCGATATCGTGGTGCATTCGCTGACCAAGTTCATCGGCGGCCACGGCAATTCTATGGGCGGCGTGATCGTCGACGGCGGCTCGTTCGACTGGACGAAATCCGGCAAGTACCCGATGCTGTCTGAACCTCGGCCCGAGTATGGCGGCATGGTGCTGCATGAAACATTTGGCAATTTCGCCTTCGCCATCGCCTGCCGCGTGCTGGGTCTCAGGGATTTCGGCCCGGCGATCTCGCCGTTCAACGCCTTCATGATCCTGACTGGCATCGAGACGCTGGCGCTTCGCATGCAGCGCCACTCCAACAATGCGCTGGAAGTCGCCAACTGGCTCGCCAAGCACGACAAGGTCAACTGGGTGTCCTATGCCGGACGTCCCGAGCATGAGAACCATGCGCTGCAGCAGCGTTACGCCCCGAAGGGCGGCGGCGCGGTCTTCACCTTCGGGTTGAAGGGCGGCTATGAGTCGGGCGTCAAGTTCGTCGAGGGGCTGGAGATGTTCTCGCACCTGGCCAATATCGGCGATACACGGTCGCTGGTCATCCACCCGGCCTCGACCACCCACCGCCAGTTGACCCCCGAGCAGCAGGTCGCGGCCGGCGCCGGTCCCGACGTGGTGCGCCTGTCGGTCGGCATCGAGGACGTCAAGGACATCATCGCCGATCTCGAACAGGCGCTCGCCAAGGCCTGAACGTCAAAACCGGCTGATTTTCGCTTGAGGCCCGGCAGGCAGTGCCGGGCCTTTTTCACGCGATCAATCCCCCGGGATGGTTGCGAGAAGGCCGCTCCGCTGCTTTTATGCGCCCCCAAGGGGGCCTGTGTCATGATCCGATTTTCCATCTCTATTCTATGCTTGCTGATGCTGGGCCTTGCCCCGGCGCGCGGGCAGGTCATGACCTCCATCCCGTCTGCTGCGGCAGGTGATCCAAAGGTTTTCTGGAGCGCCGTCATGGAGGAGTTCTACGGCGCCTATAACAAGCGCGCCAAATGCTGGATGGGCGTTGTCGGCGGTGAGAAACTCTGCATGCGGCCGCATTTGCTGTCGAGCGTTGTCGTCGATGGCGATCCTATCCATTTCGTGGCGATGGCCGGATATGTGCCGGGTCCTGACGGCGGCCGCGCCGATTGCCATGCCTGCGGCGGAAAGCTGGGGCTGGTCATTCTGAAGGAGACGGGCAGTCGCCTTGCGCTCGTGGCGCGCAACGATCTTTCCACTGATGTCGGCTCCTGGGGCTCAGTTCCCCCGGAGGAGGCGTTTCGCGTGGTTGCGTTCGGCAAGGGTAATCACGGCTGGCTCATGGAATTCTTCTACACGGGGCAGGGATACACCGAGGGCGGCGTCGGCGTGTTCGGCGCCATCGGCGACAAGATCGTCGATCTGGGCTTCATCTCGACCCATTCCGACAATGCCGGGACCTGTGGCGACGGCCTGGGCATGTGCTACCGGTACAGCTATGAAATCCTGAGCGATCCCGCCGCATCTGACTCTCGCTTTGGCGATCTGATCGCCCGCAAGCTTGAAAGCTCCAAACCGGATGCGCCGGATACAATCCGTGTTCCGTTCTCGCAACAGGAATTGAAGTACCAGATGCCGCCAGCCCTTGAGGCAGCCCTTGGTAAGTGACTTCGGTCTCATTTGATCTGCCGCAACGAACACCGGGTCGCGACACGCTAGGCTCTGGCATAATTCACCTTCTGGAGGCCCCCATGTTCCGAACCCATTCGAGATCCTTAGTCCTGTCCGCGGCCCTTCTGCTTGGCCCGGCGCAGGCAGCCATCGCGCAATCGGCAGATCCGGCCTGGCTTGACAATCTGTCCAGTCAGTTGGCTGTTCAGGAGGATTGCGCGGTCGACTATTATCTCAACATCAAGGAAGGCCAGCTTGCCGGTCGGCTGACTTTCGAAGCGCGGGCCCAGTGTGCCGATGGCCGTCAGTTTGACGCATCACTGATCGAGCCTGCCGAGGAATTCACCATCAGCGAATGCGGTGTTCAGGTCTGCTGAGGGATCAGGGACCGGGTGCGCAGGCCATCTCGGCCGCCAGCCATGCCATCCGGTCGCAGAACCAAAGCTTGAAGACCGACGACAGCATGGCGCCAGCAAAGGCCGCCCAGGGATCGAGCACCCACAGGCCGTAGGCGAGCGGCAGCAGGGCGACGGCCGAAAGGACCGACAGGATCATGGCCCAGCGCCCATGATGGGCGGGGATGGGCGTGGTCTTGCGGGCGAGCCAATGCCGTTCCCCCAGCACCGCCCTGGAAGCCCAGTTGTCGAGCGAGGTGGGGGGCGGGAAGGCGCGCGGATTGTAAAGCGCCCAGGCGACAAGGGCTGCGACGGGTACCATGAACCACCAGCCGATCCACACCCGGCTCCAGATGGCGAGCGCCAGCAAGGCCAGAACCGGAGCCCGGGTCCAGACGCTCCAGGGATTGGCATGGCGCGCCCAGGTGGCGTCATCCATGCTCATGGAGCTTTCGATTGCTTTGTCGATGCGCATTGGTCCATTCTACAGATCAATCCCAGCGAGTGCGAGTCAGTATGGCCAACAAGAATATCCTTCCCGTCGCTCCCACGATGGCCCCGGAGGTCTCCAAACCGGACGAGGGCAAGGTGATTTCGGGCGATCCGGTCCACACCACCTGGAACCTCGAAGAGAGAGACGGGCTGTATTGCGGCATCTGGCAATCGACGCCCGGCAAGTGGACGATTTCCTATGACGAATGGGAATATTGCCGCATCCTGGAAGGCGTGTCGGTGATATCCGAGGACGGCGGGGACGCCGTGACGGTCAAGGCCGGAGACAGTTTCATCCTCAGGCCGGGCTTCAAGGGAAGCTGGGAAGTGCTTGAAACGACTCGCAAGGACTATGTCATCAAAGTGTAGAGTGTCATCTGTGTCCGCGATCCCGCCATCCGAAAAATCACCCCATCCCAAACGGGTTCTGGTCCTCGGTGCGACCGGAACCATCGGCCGCGCCACCGTCAAGGCGCTGGTCGATCGCGGCCATGAAGTGGTGTGTTTCCTGCGCACCAATGCGGGGTTTGGCGTTGAGCATGAGCCCGACGAGAGCTCAAGGCTGCTGCACGGCGCGGCGCTGCGCTTCGGCGACGTAACCGATCCCGCGTCCGTCGACGCGGACGGGTTTCACGGCGAGAAGTTCGATGTCCTGGTCTCGTGCCTGGCCTCGCGCACCGGCGTTCCGCGGGATGCCTGGGCGATCGATTACCAGGCTCATTGCCATGCTCTGAAAGCGGCAAAGGCCGACGGCGTCGAGCACATTGTGCTGCTCTCGGCCATCTGTGTTCAAAAGCCGCTGCTCGAGTTCCAGAGGGCCAAGCTCGCCTTCGAGGCGGAGCTGATCGCGTCGGGGTTGAGCTATTCCATCGTCCGGCCGACCGCTTTCTTCAAGTCGCTCTCGGGTCAGGTCGACCGGGTCAAGCACGGCAAGCCGTTCCTGGTTTTCGGCGACGGTGAACTGACTGCCTGCAAGCCGATCAGCGCTCGCGATCTGGGCGAATTCATCGCCCGCTGCCTCGATGATCCGGCATGTCACAACCAGATCCTGCCGATCGGCGGGCCTGGAGAGGCGATCACGCCGCGCCAGCAGGGCGAGGAACTGTTCAGGCTTCTGGGCCGGGAGCCGAAATTCCGGCACGTGCCGGTGGCGTTGCTCGACGCCATCATCGTCACGCTCAGCGCTCTGGGCAGGATTTCGGAGCGCCTCAGGGACAAGGCGGAACTCGCGCGGATCGGACGCTATTATGCCACCCAGTCGATGCTGGTGCTCGATCCAAGGACAGGCCGCTATGATGCCGCCGCCACGCCGTCCACCGGCTCGGACACGCTGTTTGACTATTACGAGCAACTGATCCGCGGCAAGGCCAGGGCGGAGCGCGGCGACCACGCGGTGTTCTGAGCCGCCGACGCCTAGCGGACCATCAGCCTCTCCAGCCCATGGAAATGATAGCTGTCGCGGTAGCGCGGCGCTTTCTCAAGTTGGAGTTCCGGGCGGCGCGCAAACAGAACCGTCAGCGATTGCTGCATTTCGAGCCGGGCCAGGGGCGCGCCGATGCAGAAATGCAGGCCCGCGCCGAAACTCACATTCTTCTGATCGGCCCGCCCCGGCCGGAACGCGTGCGGCGCCTCGAAGGCGGAGGGGTCGCGATTGGCGGCGCCGAGCAGCAGCGCCACCTGTTCGCCGGGCTTGAGCGTGACCGGTCCGAGATCGACCGGTTCATAAGCGTAGCGGGTGAACATGTGCAGCGGCGCATCGAACCTGAGCGCCTCCTCGATGCTGGCAGTGGCACGCTCCGGCGTTTCAAAGAACCGCCGCGGATCGCCGCCCTGGTCGAGGATGGTCTTTACCGCATTTCCGGTCTGGTGCACGGTGGCCTCGTGGCCGGCATTGAGCAGCAGCACGCAGGTCGAGATCAGTTCGGCGTCAGAGAGTTTCTCGCCGGTGTCGCGCACCGCGATCAGCGCCGACAGCAGATCGTCTGCGCCATTGTGCCGATGCTCGTCGATATGGGTGGTCAGGAACGCACCGAACTCTGCCGAGGCCCGGTTGGCTCGCTCCTCTGTTTCCCGCGACCGGTGCGGCACGTACATCTCGCACATGGCATGAGACCAGGCGAGCAGGTCATCGGCGCGATCGACCGGCACGCCGAGCAATTCGCAGATCACCGTGAGCGGGATCGGCGTGGCGAACGGGGGGAGCAGATCAAACGCTTCACCGGCGGGCAGGGCGTCGATCAGGTCGTTCGCCAATGTGTTGATGCGCGGCCGCAGCCGTTCGACCGAGCGCGAGACAAAGGCGCGATTGACCAGTGTTCTGAGCCGCGTGTGCGCGGGCGCCTCGCGCTCAAGCAGCGAGCCGCTTTCGATCCGGTCAAAATCACGAAGATGCCTGCGTCCCTCGACCGGATTCAGCGGCGCCCCCCAGCGGTTCTCCCGGCCAAGCCGCCGGTCGCGCAGAAGCGCATTGACCTGATCATAACCCGCCACGCACCACATGGTGTAGTCCTGCCAGAAGAAGACGGGGGAGGCGCGGTGCATCCCGGCGTAGAAACGGTAGGGGTCCTGAACGAAGCCGGGATCATGGGGGTCTTGCGAAACGGAGAGGTGGTGTGTGGTCATGCGGCAGACTTAACGCGGATTCGCACACTGGCAAATCCGGCGCGGTTCGGGAAAAGGTTTTTTAAAAGGTGGTGGGGATTAACAAGCCGCCCGGTTGGCTGAGGGTATCATCGAACGCGGGCGCATATGGGCCAATTGACAAAGCCGTCAATGACAGCGCGTCTTGCCGGAAACCTGCACCCAGCCGGAGGATGCAGGACGGACCTCCACCGTCCGGGCCACCGTTTTGACAATCGGCGGCACCTCGCGGGCGATGGTGCGGGCGGGCTCGATCAACACAGTGCGGCTGCGGTGCGCGTAACGCGCCGGTACCCGCTCATGCACGGTCCGGGCCGGGTGCACGACCACGGTGCGTGTCTGGGTGGCGTATTGGGCAGGATGCACGACCTTGCACAGCGTCTTGACGCCATGAACGTGGCGCCATTCCCAGCCGACCGATTTCGGCCGCACCATCACCGTCTGGTTCACGGTCTTGACCACTGCCGGGATGTGCCGGGCGACAAGACGTTCAGGTTCGACCAGCACCGTTTCGGACACCTGGCCGTAGCGCGCCGGAATGGTCTCGTGCACCACGCCGCCGGGCCTGACCACGACCTGCTGATGCACCGTCCTGTAGACCGCGGGCTGATGCACCTGCTGATAACAGGCGAGCGTCTTGCCGCCGGCTAGCGCCGGCGAGGCTACGGAAAACGCAAGAATGGCGGCAAGGATCCCCCGTCGCACGGGCAAGCACTGGATCATGATACGCTCCCTGGCAGCGCGCGCGGTGTGTGATCCACCGTCTTCGCGCCTTGTTGAAACACGTGTGCCGCACCATGTAACAGGCTCAGTAAAGCTCTAATCAGCCGTCAATGCAAGAAGCAAGAGCACGTGCGCATGATGATAGAGGAAGCTCGACCGGTTCCGGAAACGGCACAGAGCGCGTGCGCATCCACAGGAAACGACGGCGGATTGCAGACAAATCCGAAACCGTAACCTCAATTTAACGAGACTGTTGAACAACACGCCCAAGCCCTTTCGCCGCCTTGCGTCTTGAAGCGGCGGGGGGGCACACTCTATGTAGTGGGTTCGAGAAGACTGATTCCCTGTAGGCCATGCGTCTGCCGGGCCGTTTGACAAGGGAAGCGCAATGAAAAATACAGTCGATACCGCCATGGCCCTGGTGCCCATGGTCGTTGAACAGACAAACCGAGGCGAACGGTCCTACGATATCTATTCCCGGCTTCTCAAGGAGCGGATCATCTTCATCACCGGTCCGGTCGAGGACCATATGGCGACGCTGGTCTGCGCGCAGCTTCTGTTCCTTGAAGCCGAGAACCCGAAGAAGGAAATCGCGCTTTACATCAATTCGCCGGGCGGCGTCGTGACTGCCGGGATGGCGATCTACGACACCATGCAGTTCATCCGTCCGGCTGTGTCGACCCTGTGTGTCGGTCAGGCCGCATCCATGGGATCGCTGCTGTTGTGCGCCGGTGAAAAGGGCATGCGGTTTGCCACTCCCAATGCCCGCGTGATGGTCCACCAGCCCTCGGGCGGCTTCCAGGGGCAGGCCTCCGACATCGAGCGCCACGCCCAGGACATCATCAAGATGAAGCGCCGGCTAAACGACGTTTACGCCAAGCACACTGGCCAGGATTACGAGACCGTCGAGAAAACGCTCGACCGGGATCATTTCCTGACGGCGGAGGAAGCGCTCGAATTCGGCCTCATTGACCGGGTAATCGACAAGCGTGAGTACATCGAAGCCCCGGCTTAGGCCCGGGCTTCGAGGATTTGGTTTGAACGAAGCGGCTTTTTCACCGCCATTGCGCTTCTCCTGCAACACGTTTTCGTGTGGTGGGGTAGCGCGAGCGCTTGAGCGCGCTAATATGCGTGTTAAGTCTATGTTCAAATTCTCTGGCGTAGCATCGTCAGATTGACGGGGATTCGTTGCCACCGGCGTCGGGAGTGTTTACCTGAGGTTCGGTTTTGTACCCCGAGATTGCCTGTATGCCTTGACGCCTCGGCGTTGTAAGGTGGCGGGCGCCAGACATCCGGGCTTGATGCCGGGATTGCGGGAAGGAAAGTGAAATGAGCAAGGTCAGCGGCAGCAACGGCGGCGATTCCAAGAACACCCTATATTGCTCTTTCTGCGGCAAGAGCCAGCATGAAGTGCGCAAACTCATTGCCGGCCCCACGGTGTTCATCTGCGATGAGTGCGTGGAATTGTGCATGGACATCATCCGCGAGGAAAACAAATCCTCGATGGTGAAGTCGCGCGATGGCGTTCCCACTCCGCAGGAGATCATCGCCACACTGGATGAATATGTGATCGGCCAGAGGCAGGCCAAGAAGATCCTCTCGGTGGCGGTTCACAACCATTACAAGCGTCTCAACCAATCGTCCAAGTCGGGTGAAGTGGAACTGGCCAAGTCCAACATCCTGCTCGTCGGCCCCACCGGCTGCGGCAAGACCTACCTGGCCCAGACCCTGGCGCGCATCATCGACGTGCCCTTCACCATGGCCGACGCCACGACCCTGACCGAAGCCGGTTATGTCGGCGAGGATGTGGAAAACATCATTCTCAAGCTGCTGCAGTCGGCGGACTATAACGTCGAACGCGCCCAGCGCGGCATTGTCTACATCGACGAGGTCGACAAGATCTCGCGCAAGTCGGACAACCCGTCGATCACCCGCGACGTCTCGGGCGAGGGCGTTCAGCAGGCGCTTCTGAAGATCATGGAAGGCACTGTGGCCTCGGTTCCCCCGCAGGGCGGCCGCAAGCATCCGCAGCAGGAATTCCTGCAGGTGGACACCACCAACATCCTGTTTGTCTGCGGCGGCGCGTTCGCCGGCCTCGACAAGATCATTTCCGCCCGTGGCGAAAAGACCTCGATCGGATTTGGCGCCAATGTCCGCGCCCAGGACGAACGCCGCGTCGGCGAAGTCCTGCGCGAACTCGAGCCTGAGGATCTGGTCAAGTTCGGCCTGATCCCGGAATTCATCGGCCGTCTGCCGGTGCTCGCCACGCTCGAGGATCTTGACGAAGCGGCCCTGATCCAGATCCTGACCGAACCCAAGAACGCGCTGGTCAAGCAGTACCAGCGCCTGTTCGAGATGGAAGATGTGGAACTCACCTTCCATGAAAGCGCCCTGCATGAGATCGCCAAGCGCGGCATCATCCGCAAGACCGGCGCCCGCGGCCTGCGCTCGATCATGGAGAAGATCCTGCTCGACACCATGTTCGAACTGCCGGAACTCGAAGGCGTGCGCGAAGTCGTGATTTCCGACGACGTGGTCATCGGCAATGCCCGTCCGCTCTACATCTATGCCGAGCGCGACGGCGACACCAAGGGTTCTGCCTCGGCCTGATTGCCCGCGGAAAACCGCAGGTGTGACGCATCAAAACCCTCCGCGCTCAGTTCAGCCCGGAGGGTTTTTCGTTGTCAGGCTCCGGTGCCTGCGCCTGGCGCTCTTCAGTTGATGTCCAGATAGCCCGATGCGATTCGGCGTTGCAGGTGCCTGTCGACCGCTGCGCGGTCTCCGCAGGCGTGCAGCCGCCCGCTGCAACGGTTCCTCAGCGCCACGAGGTCGCTGAGCATGGGCGAGTTGGCAAGGCCCGCGGCTTCAAGCAGGGAGACGCCGAGGTAGCCGATGTCGAGGCTGGGGAAGTCGAACGGACGCATGTCGACCGTTGTACCTATGCCGTGCACCGTAAAATAGGTGCGGTAGGCCGAAGACGAGAGATTATTGATGGCAAAGTCCGGGTACAAATGTTCAATCAGGTCACGTGTCGCGAAGGATTGATGGTCGCCAAACTCCAGCACAAGGGAGGGATGGGATTTTTCCTCCGCCCTGACCTGGTCGAGAAACCAGTCAAAATCTCCCTGCGACTGGGCCACGCGCCGGACGTACTCGTCGAGTTCGCTGATGCCGCTTGATCCGAATTTCTCGGAGCCGGCTTCGGCCCGTTTGTCGGAATAGGGCGAATGTGCGAACATGGTCTGCACCTGCAGGAAAAGCGGCCGTCCATCGGTTCTCCGGTGCTCTGAAATGAAGTCGAGCGCGGCCTCAAAATAGAACCGGTCGCGATGGGCGTATTTGCTGGCGCCGATTCGGTTGTAGTCAAGAACCTCATCAATACCGATGGATTCGAGGAACGGTCCCTCATTGACGAATCCGTGTTCCATCGGCATCAGCACGGCCGTCCTGTAGCCGCACCGCGCAAGCTCCGTTGCCAGTGACCGATGGATCTTGCCTTCCATGGCTGTGGTCAGATACGGCGCGCGCCAGCCGAAATCGAGGCTGGACAGTCCGGTCATCAGCGAGAAATTGGTGATCCAGGTGCCGCCGCCGAAGGTCTCCACCTGCAGGGCGCGCCGCTTTCCGTCGTCGGATTTGAAGCCGCCGAAGAATTGCTCCTCCAGGCCGTACTGGTTCAACCGGCTGAGATCTGTCTGGCTTTCCGAGAGAACCACGAAAAGATCCGGTTTCGGTCCGGTTGCTTCGCACGTCTCAGACGCTGCGAATGGCTCGGCCGCGGGGGTGTTGGCGAAGCGATCGGCGATGCCATGGCCCAGAGCGGCATCGCGGATATCCAGAAAGGAAATGAAAAAAGCCGAGGCATTGTAGCCGCCGAGATAGTGAAAATATCGCGGTTCGTCGGCTTTCAGCGGATAGCTTATCGGGATCAGTGCACATGAGAGCGCCAGCAGCCCGGCCCGCCGTGGAACCGTGAATGCGCTGGTGCGATCATGGATCAAAATGATCCACAGCCCGGCAATCCCGCACAGCAGGAGCCCGATAAAAGGTACGACATAGACTGTAAATTCACTGAGGAGAAAGACGAAGGCTTTCGGATCGGCGCCGGTGAAGACGACGTCATAGATATGAAGGTCGAAGCCCTTGGTCCGGTATTTCAGCGTCGAGGCTATGGCGATCAGCGTGGTGATAGTCAGGGCTGCATAGATCGAGAATTTCAACCTCCGGCTCACCAGGAAAACCACGGCCGCAATGCCCGTCACGCAGAGCATGACAAAGGGCATGTGACCGGCTTGCT
>NZ_JACIYP010000118.1 GCF_014359905.1 Hoeflea sp.
CGGCAATCTCTACTTCCTGCCGGAAACCTTCGCGATGGATGTCGGGTCGGCGACTATCGCGGCCATTCTACCGTGCCGGTCGATGGCGAGGCGAAGCTCTGGGGTCCCGATGCGCCCCGGACGCATGGGGTCCATCCGATCGGCCTGGGCATTCGCGTGCCCACCGTCATCGTCTCGCCCTGGAGCCGGGGAGGCTTCGTCTGTTCCGAGCTGTTCGATCACACGTCGGTGCTGCGGCTGATGGAACGGCGCTTCGGCGTGCGCGAGGAGAATATCAGCCATTGGCGCCGGTCGGTCTGCGGCGACCTGACCTCGGCGTTCGATTTCGCCGACACCGCGCTCGGGCCTGACGGGCTGCCCGACACCCGCGACTTCCAGCAGCGCATCGCCCGGTCGCTGGCCGGCACGGCCAATGCGATCCCGGCGCAGCAGCAGCTCGCCCGGCAGATGGAGGGCCGCCGGCCGCATCGCCCGCTGCCCTATCGCTTCGCCGCGCAGGGGCGCGTGACCGGCGAGGAGCGGCTGGGCATCACGATCGTGAATGGCGGCCGCGTTGGCGCCACCTTCACTCTGCACGACAATCTGGATCTGCACGAGCCGTGGCATTTCACCATTGGCGCGGGCGATCGCCACACGACCGAAGCCTGGCAGGCCGAGGCGCCTGGCGCCGAGTACGACATGACCTTGCGCGGCCCCAACGGCTTCTGGCGCCGCTATGCGGGCAGATTAGGCGAGGCGCGGCTCGTTGCGGAAGCGACGCTGGAGGAATTGCCTGCCGATCGCGCGGTCACGCTCCAACTGGAGAACGGCAGCGGCCGTCCCCTGGTGTTCACCATCGAGATGGATGGCGCCTACGCGCCAAGCGGGCCGGCTGTCCGCCAGATCACGGTCGCGCCGGGCGCCTCCACCGCGCTGCCATGGGCGCTCGAAGCCAGCCAGGGCTGGTACGACCTGACCGTGGCGGTCGAAGGCGAGCATGCCTTCCTGCGCCGCTTCGCCGGCAAGGTCGACAACGGCGCTGCCGGACTGACCGATCCCGGAATCGGCGCGATGCGCGTGACGGCGTGAGCTCCGTTTCGCCGGACCCCGCCTCAGGCCGCCCGGTCAAGGGGCGGACACGCGCGCTCATACTGGGCGGTCTGGCGGCCTTCAGCGCGTATTTCGCGATGTATGCCTTTCGCAAGCCCTTCGCGGCGGCGAGTTTCGCCGACCAGGCGGGCGTGCTCGGCGAGCTCGACTACAAGACCGCGCTGCTGATCGCGCAAGTGCTGGGCTATGCGCTTTCCAAACTGATCGGCATCCGCGTGATCGCCGAGTTCGGCCGCGAGGGGCGGGCACTCGCGATCCTCGGTCTGATCGGCCTTTCCTGGCTGGCGCTGATCCTGTTCGCGCTGATCCCGGCGCCGTGGAACATCGCCTGCCTGTTTCTCAACGGCCTGCCGCTGGGCATGATCTGGGGGCTGGTCTTCAGCTATGTCGAAGGGCGCCGCGTATCGGAGGTGCTCGGCGCCGTGCTCTGCGCCAGCTTCATCATCTCCTCGGGCGCGGTCAAGTCGATCGCAGTGCTGGTGATGGGCTGGGGCGTGAGCGAAACCTGGATGCCGGCGGTCACCGGCGCGCTGTTCTTGCCCCTGCTGCTCGCGGCGCTGGTCATGCTGGAGCGTATCCCGCCGCCCGACGCCCGTGACGAGGCCGAACGCACGGTGCGCGTGCCGATGCTTGGCGCCGCCCGCCAATCCTTCCTGCGCAGCTACGCAGTGGCGATGATCCTGCTGGTGTCCGGTTACGTGCTGCTGACCGCGATCCGCGATTTCCGGGACAATTTCGCCGCCGAATTGTGGACGGCGATGGGTTACGGGGGTGTCGCTTCGGTGTTCTCGGCCAGCGAGCTGCCGGTCGCCGTTCTTGCTCTGGCGGCGCTCGGCGCGCTGATGCTGATCCGCGACAATATGCGCGCGCTGCTCGCAATGCACGCGATCATCTTCCTCGGTGCGCTGTTGCTCGGCTTCTCGACGCTCGCGTTCCAGATGGGCCTTCTCGATCCGCTGCCCTATATGATCCTCACCGGGGCTGGTCTCTACTTCGCCTACACGCCGTTCAACGCCATGCTGTTCGACCGCATGATCGCGGCGATCGGCCGTGCCGGCAATGCCGGGTTTCTGATCTATATCGCGGATACTTCGGGATATGCCGGCAGCGTTGCGCTGCTGCTTTATCGCAGCTTCGGCGCGGCGCAGATGGATTGGCTGTCGTTCTATATCGGCGCGGCGTATTGGACGGCTGGCTCGGTGGCGCTGCTGACGCTGTGTTCGGCGCTCTATTTCCACTTCCGCCTCGGCCAAAGCCATGTTCGCGCCAGTGCCACAACGTGATCGTGCCCGAAGGAGTACCGTCCGGTCTGTCGGGCGGTGCAGATGCCGCGGAACTCGCGCAGCGCGAGCCGGCGGGCCGCCGCTGACCGCGCCGTGCCAACCAAGGCCATTCAGTCCCGCAGCCAGAGCTCGTGCGCATCGATCCGCAGCTTGGTGATGGCCCGCTGCGCCTCGGTGAGCGCCTGCACTTCGGCGCTGAATGCGTCGTGGACCATGCGTTCACCCAGCAGCAGATCGGCAAGGCCGATCTCGCCCAGCTGGTTGCCACGGCGCAGCTTCACGAGCACCTCCATCTGCGCGTCGAGGCTTTCGCGGGCGCGTTCCCACGCGGATATCCGGAACCGGGCATCGGCGAGATCCGCGCTGGCGGTCTCCTCCACATCGAAACGCGCCAGGCGCTCGTCGGCCAGCGCGGCGGCGGCATCGGAGCCGGCCTGATCCGCCAGCGCCGAGCGATGGCGCCCACCCAGCGGCATCGAAAAGACCAGACCCGCGCCGCGCTCGTCCCCGCCGCGCTCCGAAAACAGGCGGACGCCGAAAGAGGGGTCTGCCACCCGGTCGAGCAGCACTCGGTTGGCATGGGCCGCAGCGCGGCGGGCCTCCGCCTCGGCAGCGGCGATCTCGTGGCTGTTGGCGATGACGAGGTCGCGCCAAGCGGACAGTGCCGCGTCGTCGACCGCCGGAGAGGGGAGTTCCGGAGCATCGACGGGAAGCGACAGCGAGGGGAACTGAGCTTGCAGCCGCGCGCGCGCGAGATTGGTGCGTCCGGCCGATTGTTCGGCCCTGATACGCGCCGCGCCGAGCGCCGCCCTGGCCTGATCCGCTTCGAGCTGCGGTGCATCGCCCAATTCCACTCGCCGCGTCACCGCAGCCAGGGCCTCCTGGTAGTTTCCGACCGCTTGCCGGTCGACCCCGGCTTCTGCGGCAGCGCCCACCCAGTCCCACCAATAGCCGGCAAGCAGCAGCGCAGCCTGGTGCCGCACATCCTCGGCCATGTTCTCGGCAGCCTCGACCTGATAAACGCCGATCTGGCGGTCCAGCCGGGCCTTGCCGGGCAGCCGCACGGCGCGAGTCAGCTGCGTATCGAACTCGTCATAAGAGCCTGCGCGGTCGACGGTTCGGCGGTTATAGCTGCCCGATACGGTGAATTCATGAGGGCCGACCGCCCCCGCCCTGGCGCTGGCGCGGGCGGCATCCACCCGCTCCCGCGCAGCGACAACCGAGGGGTGATCGCTGAGTGCACCGGCTACTGCCGCAGCATCCGGCAGACCCGGCTCCGCTGCGAGCGGGGCGGCCAACACCAGCGGCAGCAAGGGCAACATCCTGCGGACGAGGACCACGAGGCGCATGTCAGCGGCCCTCCCATCCGCGCTGGGCACGATCACCAGCCTCGCGTTCGATGCGGCTCTCCCCGAAGCGTTGATAGAGGATCGGCAGCATGATCAGCGTCAGCAGCGTGGCCGAAACCAGTCCGCCGATGACGACGATGGCGAGCGGCTTCTGGATTTCGGAACCCGGACCGGTGGCGAACAGCAGCAGGACAAGGCCGAAGGCAGCGACCGAGGCGGTCATCAGCACCGGCCGCAGGCGTCTTTGCGCCCCGCGACGCACCGCCTGGTCCAGCGACAGACCCCCGTCGCGCAATTGCCGGATGTGCGTGACCATCACCAGACCGTTCAGCACGGCGATGCCAAGCAGGGCGATGAAGCCGACCGAGGCGGGGACGGAGAGATATTCGCCCGAAGCGGCGAGGGCGATCATCCCGCCGACCATGGCGAAGGGGATGTTGAGAAGGATCAGGATCGAGGCCCGCAGCGAGCGCAAGGTGGAATAGAGGATGGCGAAGATCAGCAGGATCGAGAGCGGCAGGACCACGGCCAGACGTGCGCTGGCGCGCTGCTGGTTCTCGAACTGCCCGCCCCAGACGAGGCGGTAGCCGGCAGGGAGCGGGACATTGGCGGCAATGTCTGCCCGTGCCTCCTCGACATAGCCCACTAGATCGCGGCCGGTGACGAAAGCCTGCACCAGCGCGAAGCGCGAGCCGTTCTCGTGCTCCAGCTTCACCGGCCCCTCGACACGGGCGATCCGGGCAACGTCGCTCGCGCGCAGGAGCTGGCCGGAAGGCGCGCGGTACAATTGGTCGGCAAACAGTTGCGGGCTGGCCTCGCCCATCCCTTCGGCCCGCAGCACGATCGGTATCCGGCGGTTGCCCTGCGCCACCATCCCGGCCCTCACCCCCTCGACCTGCGCACGCAGCATGTCCTGCAGATCGGTCACCGGCATGCCCAGCCGGCCGGCGGCCACACGGTCGACGTCGAGTTGAAGGTAGTCGACCTGATCGTTGGCGAGTGTCATCGCCTCGCTGGTGCCCTCGATCGTCTCAAGCCGCGCCTGGATCTCGCCGGAGAGGCGGGACAATTCGCCGAGATCCGGGCCGAACAGCTTGATCGCGAGATCGCCGCGGGCGCCGGTGAGCATTTCCGAGGTGCGCATGTCGATCGGCTGGGTGAAGCTCGGCTCGATGCCGGGGAATCGCTCCATCACCACGCGCAACTGGTCGACCAGCCATTCCTTGTCCTGCACGCGCCATTCCTCGCGCGGTTTCAGCTGGACGAAGCCGTCGCTTTCGTTGAGGCTCATGGGATCGAGGCCGATCTCGTCCGAGCCCACGCGCAGGACGATCGCACGGACTTCGGGCACGTCTGCCATGATCGCGCGCCCGACCGCGAGATCGCCTTCGACCGAATGGTCGAGCGAGATCGAGGGGAGCTTGGTGAGCTGCATCACCACCGAGCCTTCGTCCATCACCGGCAGGAAGGTCTTGCCGGTGATGGTGTAGGCCAGCACGGTCAGCCCAAGCGCCGTGCCGGCGATCGCAAACACCAGATTCTTGCGCGCAAAGGAGGCGCCCAGCAGGCGGGCGTAGCCCGGCGAGAGGCGGCGCATCAGCCACGGTTCGTGCGCGCCAGTCCTGACCTTGAGCAGATAGAAGGCGAGCACCGGGATCAGCGTCAGCGAGAGCAGCAAGGCCGATGCCAGCGCCAGAACGATGGTGAGCGCCACCGGCGAAAACAGCTTTCCCTCCAGCCCCTCCAGCGTCAGCAGTGGCAGGAACACGATGGCGATGATCGCCAGGCCCGACGCGACCGGCGTGGCCACGTCCATGGTGGCGACGAAGATGTTGTGCAGCATCCCGCTCTTGGCGTGGTCTGGATTCGACAGGCGCTCGACCACGTTTTCGACCACCACCACAGCGCCGTCGACCAGCATGCCCACCGCAATGGCGAGACCGCCCAGGCTCATCAGGTTTGCGGTCAGCCCGATCGAGCGCATGAAGATGAAGGTCAGCAGCGCGGCCATCGGCAGGGCCAGCGCCACGATCACCGAAGCGCGGATATCCCCGAGGAACAGCAGCAGCAGGATCACGACCAGCACGGTGGCTTCGAGCAGCGCCCGCTCCACCGTGCCGACGGCGCTTTCGATGAGCACCGAACGGTCGTAGAAAGCGGCGATACTCATCCCTTGCGGCAAAGTGGCCTCGATCTCCGCGAGGCGTTCCTTCACCCCGGCCACGACCTTCGCGGCATCCGCACCGCGCAGGCCGATGACGAGGCCCTGCACCGCTTCGCCGGTGCCGTTCCTGGTGACCGCCCCATAGCGGGTGAGGCTGCCGGTTCGCACCTGCGCGATGTCGCCGATACGGATCGGCTGGCCCGATGCGGTTCGCACGACGGTGTTGGCGAGGTCTTCCAGCGTGCGGATCGCGCCGGTCGTGCGGACGATCAGGGCTTCCTCGCCGGTCGTCAGGCGGCCCGCGCCATCGTTGCGGTTGCCCGCCTCGATCGCCGCCGCAAGATCGCCGGTGCTCAAGCCCGCCGCTGCCAGCGCGGCCGTGTCCGGCGCGACCTCGAATGTCTCGACAAAGCCGCCCAGCGCGTTGACATCGGCCACGCCCGGCACGGTGCGCAGCGCCGGGCGGATGATCCAGTCGAGGACGCGGCGCTTTTCCGCCAGGCTCTGAGGGCCTTCGAGCGTGAACATGTACATGTCCGACAGCGGCGTGGAGATGGGGGCCATCCCGCCCTCGACCATGTCCGGAAGGTCGGCCATGACCGCGTTCAGCCGCTCTGCAACCTGCTGGCGGGCCCAGTAGATGTCGGTGCCATCCTGGAAATCGATGGTGATGTCGGCAATCGCGTATTTGGCGACCGAGCGCAGCACGCTTTGGTCGGGGATGCCGAGCATCTCCATCTCGATCGGGCCGATGACGCGGCTTTCCACTTCCTCCGGCGTCATGCCCGGTGCCTTGAGGATGATCTTCACCTGCGTCGTGCTGATGTCGGGAAAGGCGTCGATCGGCAAAGTGGCGAACGACCAGGCACCGATCCCCGCCAGCAGGGCGGCGAGGCCGAGGACGGCGAGGCGCAGGTCGAGCGCCCGTTCGATCAGCTTGCGCAGCATCGCCTACTCCGCAGCCGCCTTGAGTTCGGCGATGCCGCTGATGGCGACGATCTCGCCCGCCTCCAGTCCTTCGGACAGCACCGTCCGGTCACCGGCCTCTGCCACAACGACCACCGGACGGGGAACGAACCCGTTCCCCCGGCGCACGAACACATGCGGCGTGTCGCCGATCCGCGTGACCGCCCGGCTCGGCACCGCAACCCCCTGTTGGTCGGTGGACCCGATGATCACGGCCATCACATTCTGCCCCGGCACCAGCCCCGGAGCGGCGCCGATCGTCGCCTTGGCGATCACCGAGCGGGACTCGGGGTCGATCGACGGGGCGACCGAAAGGATTCGCCCGGTGACCGGCAGCGTCTTGCCCGTGGCCAGTGGCAGCCTCACCTCGATCGCCATGCCGGGCCGCACCGCGTGCGCAAGCCGCTCCGGCAATGCCAGATCGAGCCGGTAGGAATCGGTCGCCTCGATCACAAAGGGCGCGCTCATCAGGTCCACAGGGCCGCCGGTCTCGACCCCGACATGCGCGACGCGCCCGGCGATCGGCGCGCGCAGCGTCATCGTGCCGTCTGGCCCCGAACCGGCGAGCGAGGCGAGGCGGCGATTTTCAGCAGCCGTCACGCGCGCCTGTTCGAGCCGGGCATTGGCCTCGTCCGCGCGGGCCTGCGCGATGATCCCTTCCTTGGCCAGCTGGCCGAGCCGCGCCGCCTGGGCCTCGGCGAGCCGCACCTCGCTGCCCGCCCGGGCGAGATTGCCACCGATCCGCAACGGCTCGGCCGCGCGCACGACAGCCAGCGGCTGCCCGCGCGATACGCGCTGGCCCTCGATCACGAAGACCCGGGCGACCGCTCCGGGAAACGCGGCGGTGACCGCTACGCGGGCCTCCGGCGGCAGTGTCACCGTGCCGGGCACGGTGCCGAGCGGGCGGGCGCCGGTTGCCTCGGCGGCGGTTTCTGTCGTCGGGGCAGAAGCGATGGCGCGCTCCGCCGCCGGTCCGGCGGCGCCG
The DNA here is from genome assembly GCF_014359905.1 of Hoeflea sp. Lineage (GTDB taxonomy): Bacteria > Pseudomonadota > Alphaproteobacteria > Rhizobiales > Rhizobiaceae > Hoeflea. The sequence goes on from NZ_JACIYP010000118.1 coordinate 7,837, forward strand.
CCGTCATCTGCCACTTCGTTCGAACAGCCCGGCAAAGCCAGGATCGCCGCCAGAGCGGCGAGCAGGGGGAGGCGATGCGGTCTCATGCCGGCCGTCTTGCGCTGCCAAGCTGACAACAACTTGTCAGACTGCCAGCGTGTTGTCAGCTTCATCGCGCAGTGCCGGCGGGGCATAAGGGCGGGGCGCCGGTCGCAGGCGCGGGAGAGAGGGCATGCGCGTGCTGCTGGTCGAGGACGATCCGGAACTGGGCCGCAGGCTCGGCGACCGCCTGCGCACCGCCGATTATGCCGTGGACCTTGCCGCCACTGCGCAGGAAGCCCGCCACTGGCCCGATCTCGACAAGGTGGCGGCGATTATCCTCGATCTCGGCCTGCCCGACGGGAACGGCATCGAATTGTTGCGGGAATGGCGCGCACAGCGCGTCGGCTGCCCGATCCTGATCCTGACCGCGCGCGGCAGCTGGCAGGACAAGGTCGAGGGACTCAATGCCGGCGCCGACGATTTCGTGGTCAAGCCGGTCCGCTTCGAGGAATTGCAGGCCCGCCTCAACGCCTTGTCCCGCCGCCACCTGGGCAAACGGCACAGCACGCTGGAAGTGAACGGCCTGCGGCTCGACCCGGTAGGGCGGGCGGTGGACAATCGCGGCGAACCGGTTGCGCTTAGCCGCAAGGAATTCGGCCTGCTGCATCTGTTCATGCGCCGCGCCGGGCAGGTGCTCGCGCAAGGAGACATTCTCGAGGATCTCTACGACATGGAAGCGGAGCGCGAACTCAACACGGTGGAAGTGCTGGTCGGCCGCTTGCGACGCAAGATCGGGCGCGAGCGGATCACCACGCTGCGCGGGATGGGCTACAGGTTCGAGAAGTGAGCGCGCTGCGCCTCACCACCGGCAGTTTGCGGCTGCGCTTTCTCCTTGCGGTGCTGCTCTGGGTGGCGCTGGGGGTGGCCGGCATCTGGTTCACCGCCACCCGCGTCTTCGAACGGCATATCGAAGCGATGTACCACGAAGAGCTGGAGGTTCATGTCCTCGAGCTGGCGCGCCTGACCGAGCTCGACAGCAACGGCCGCCTTCGGCTGGCGAGGCCGCTTTCCGACCCGCGTTACGAATTCCCGCTGTCGGGGTTCTACTGGCAGATCAGCATGCCCGGCCGCCCGGTCCTGCGGTCGGACAGCATGACAAGGGGGCAACTCGACGAAAGCGTCGCTCAGTCCCCCGGCATCGCCCACAGCCTGGAGGCGGGGCCGACGGGCCCGGCCATCACCTATGGTGCGGTCAAGGAGGGGCCTGGGGGCGAGCCGATCCGCATTCTGATCGCCACCGACCAGAGCGAGCTCGACGAGGACATCGCCTCCTTCACCAACGAACTGGTGGTCTGGCTGGCGATCCTGGCCGCTTTGCTGCTGGCAACCGGCATCGCGACCATCAGCTTCGGCCTGCGCCCGCTCAGCCGGCTGGGTCGGGCGATTGGGCGGCTGCGTGCGGGCCATGCCGAGACGCTGGAGGGGCGCTATCCTGCCGAGATCGCTCCGCTGGTCACCGACCTCAACGAATATATCCGGCAGAACAGCGAGATCGTGGCGCGCTCGCGCGTGCAGGCGGCTAATCTTGCCCATTCGCTGCGAACCCCTCTGGCCATCCTCACCGACGAGGCGGAGCGAATCATGCAGGACGAGCGGTGCGCGTCCTCAGGCCGCTTTCTGCTCGAGCAGGCCGAGAAGATGGGGCGGCAGATCGATTACCAGCTTGCGCGGGCACGCTCCGCCGCCGGAGCCCGCAGGCCGGGGCGCCGCGCCATGCTGCCCGAGATCGCCATTCCAGTCATCAACGCAATGCAGCGCCTGCATCCCGGCAAGCGGTTCGAGCTCGGCGGCATGGATGCACCCGTGCCTGTTCCGGCCGACCCGGTAAACCTGGCCGAGCTGCTCTCGATCCTGCTGGACAATGCCGGCAAATGGGCGCGCGAGACGGTGCGGCTGGACATTGCCCGCGCGGATTGCGGCCGGCTCACGATTGCGATCCACGACGACGGGCCGGGAATGTCGGAGGAACAGATCGGTCGGGCGTGCGAGATCGGCAGCAGGTTCGACCCGTCGATGCCGGGGTCGGGTCTCGGCCTCGCCATTGCCCACGACATCTGCAGCGATATCGGGGCGCAGCTGGTGCTCCGTTCCGCAGCCGGCGGCCTCACCGCCCGCATCGATCTGCAGGTGAGCGATGACATGCGGCTGTAATCCACCCAGACTAGCGCGGCCCCTGACAACAAGGGGGGTCACAAATGTTCCTGCCGTCCAAACGGGCTTTCCACGCAGCTCTTGCAAGCACGGTCGCTGCGGCGGCGATGATGGCTACCGATGCCGCACACGCGCAGGACGTCGCGCCGGAGGACGATGCGATCGTCGTCACCGGGCAGCGGGCGCAGCAGATCGGCGCGATCGAGGCCAAGCGCGAGGCGCTGGGCATCATCGATGCGGTGTCTTCCGATGAGATGGGCCGCCTGCCGGACCGCAACGTTGCCGAGTTGGTCAGCCGACTGCCCGGGGTCGGCGTGCAGTACGATCAGGGGGAAGGACGCTACATCGCGGTGCGCGGCGTTCCTTCGGGACTCAATGGATACACGTTCAACGGTTTCGAGATCGGCAATCCCGATGGCGACACCCGCGCCCTGCCGCTGGACGTCATCAGCGGCCAGCTCCTGAACCGGATCGAGGTGCTGAAGGTCAAGACCCCCGACCTGCTCGCGCAGGGAATCGGCGGCACGATCAATCTCGTTCCGCAGACCGCTTTCGACTTCACCGATCCGTTCGTCTTCGTGGCGACGGTCCAAGCCGGATATCAGGAGCTCAGGGAGGACGACCACCCGATCCGCGGCGACGCATCCGTTGGCGGCCGCTTCGGAGCGGACGAACAGTTCGGCATCCTCGTGGGTGCGACCTGGTCGGATCGGACCTACACCAGCTACGGTCTCTATCCGGATGACTGGTTCGAGGTCGAGGCAGCCGCCCGGGGCGCCATGCCGACCAACATCAAGTACACCGACTATCGCCTGTCGCGCGAACGACTGGGCTTTGCCGGCTCGCTCGACTGGCGCGGTGGGGCCACCAGCCTCTATCTGCGGGGACTCTACTCCAAGTTCACCGAGGATGAGTATCGCCAGCGCTTCCGGCTCGATTTCGCGGAATCCGACCTTGTCGAGAGCGGCGATGTCGTGTTCGATGAGGGAGGCCTTACCGGCTCTTCGACAGACACCGAGCAGCGCTCGGATCTGAGGCTGGAATACAAGGAAAAGTCGATCCTCACCGGAATGGTCGGGGGGCAGACCGTGTTGGATCTGTGGACCTTCGACTACGGCGTCGCCCTGACGCACAACGAAGTGATCGAGCCGAACGAGGTGTGGCAGTTCCGCGGCGATCCCGGCCCTGTCGCCTTCGACTTCACCAACAAGCTCTACACCGCCGTTCCGGTGAACGGCTTCCTTGAGCCCGCCGATCTCGGCTTCCGCAGCTACAGCGTCCAGGACCAGACCGGCGATGAGGATATCTGGCAGGCGCGGTTCGATCTGACGCGCGAGTTCGGCCGCGAAGGGAGCTTCTTCAAGATCGGCGCCAATGTCCGCTCGACCGACAAGTCCTTCGACGACGAATCCGTCAGCTATGAACGCGGTGGATCGGCGAACCGCTTCTCGCTCGACGGGCTCGCCGGAGAGAACGTGACGGTCACTCCAGGGGAGGGGCGTCGTTACCTTGTCGCGCCCACGATCGACGAAGACCTGATGCAGAACTTCACCGGGGAAAACCTCGGCACCGCTCGGTTCGTGCTGGACGAGGAAAGCACGCTGGCCGATCAGGTGCTGTCGGATTTCGACATCACCGAGGATGTCTATGCCGCCTACGCCATGGCTGCGGTCGATTTCGGCATGCTCAACCTGCTCGGCGGCTTGCGAGTGGAGCGCACCGAGCTGGAAGCCACAGGCTTCCGGCTGGAGAACGAAACCGACGTCGTGCCCGCAAACGACGAGGGTGGCTACACCGACTGGCTGCCGAGCGCGATCGCCCGAATCGAGCCGGCCGAAAATGTGCTGGTCCGGCTGGCCTATTCGCGCAGCGTAGGGCGTCCGGCCTACGAGGATCTTTCTCCGGGCGGCGAGCTCTTCTACGAAGCGATCGGCGAGGGGCTGTATGAAGGCGGCCTCGCGCTGGGCAATTCGAACCTGCGGCCCTATCGCTCGGACAATCTCGATTTGAGCATCGAATGGTACTTCGCGCGCGGCGGACTTGTGTCGGTGGCGGGCTTCGCCAAGTGGATCGACGATCCGATCTTTACCCGCAGCTTCACTCAGACCGACATCAGCTATGGTGGCCGGAACTACGAGATCTTCGAGTTCAGCCAGCCTGAGAACGCGTCGAGCGGCGAGATCAAGGGGCTTGAGCTCGCGTGGCAGCAGCAATTCCTGTTCCTGCCGGGCCTGCTCTCCGGCTTGGGCGTCAACGCCAACCTGACGGTGGTGGACAGCGAGCTGAAAGTGCCCGACCGCGAGACCAGGCCATTCCCGGAACAGTCGGACTTGCTCTGGGGCGTGCAGCTCTTCTATCAGAAGGGGCCGCTCGAAGCCTCGGTCGCCTACGATCACACCGGAAAGGCGCTGATCGGCGTGGCGGATGATCCGATCGAGGACCAATTCAACGATGACCTGCGGCGGCTCGATGCGAAGCTCGCCTTCGACATCAACCAGAACTTCCGGGTTTTCGTGCAGGGCCAGAACCTGACCGATGAGCCGACCCGCCAGTACCAGGGCGGGGTGAGCAACTGGGTTCTCCAGCATGAACGCTACGGGCGGACTTTCTGGCTCGGCGCGACCACCCGCTGGTGAGGATCGGGACAGGAGACCCGATGATGGTTTCGGCCCGGGTCGGAATGCCCGCATTCAAGCTGATGGCGGGCGCCATCGCAGCGCTGGCGTGGGTCTCTGCCGCCTTCCTGCTCGCCCCGGGCCTGCGCGCCTTCCCCGCCTCTCCGCTGGTCCATGCGCCGGTGGAACGGCGGATCTCCGCGCCCGAGGCCCGGCAGGGCGTCGCCTCCGACGGCGAGGCGATCTACGCGGTCGACAACAGCACGATCGGCAAATACGCCATCGCCGATGGTCGCCGTCTCGTGCGGTTCGAAGGCGACCCGGAGCGCTTTGCGCACCTCAACAGCTGCACCATCGTCGAGCGGCAGCTCGTCTGCGCTGCCTCGAACTATCCCGATACTCCACACCGGGGCACCGTCGAATTCTTCGCCCCGGAGACCCTCGCCCACCTGCGCAGCGTCCCGCTTCCCGAGAATCCGGGATCGCTGACCGTCCTGACCCGTCACGGCGGCAAGTGGTGGGCGATCTTTGCGAACTATGACAGCCGGGGCGGCGTGCCGGGGCAGGACCATCGCGCGACCCTGCTGGCCGAGCTGGACGAGGATTTCCGCATCCTGCGGCGCTTCACCTTTCCCCAGAGCGTCCTCGGCCGAATTGCCCCCCGCAGCATCTCGGGAGCCAGCTGGGGCCGGGATGGCAAACTCTATGTCAGCGGGCACGACAAGCCCGAAATCTACGTGCTCGAATTGCCGCGGCAAGGGAAGGTGCTGTGCCACATCGGCAGCTTCGACATCGCTTCGTTTGGCCAGGCCATCGATTTCGATCCCTTGGACAACGGGCTGTTGTGGTCGATAGACCGGGAAACCCGGACCGCGATCGCCAGCCGCGTTCCGCCTCTCGGCTGACGATGCGCGTCGGCGGGAGGCGCTAGTGGATTGATTCCAACGTTTGGTGCCCGCGCCTGACGGCTGCGATTATTTCATCGGATCGGCCTTCCAGACGAAGGGTCGCGGCGCCTCGTTATGTTCTTTGATGAAGCGGTTTATGGCGGCCTGCAGGTCGACGACGGAGTCGTGGTCCCGTTGCGCTTATAGTCGTGCGTCATGGTCGCACCGCGACCACGTTTCAGCGGCAACCCCGGTTGAGTGCGATCGAGCGCCTGAATCTGGCTCTTTTCGTCGACTGACAGCACGATGGCGTGGGCAGGCGGCGAGACATAGAGCCCGATGACATCGTGAAGCTTCTCGGCAAAAGCTTTGTCGTTGGGCAGCTTGAGGCTACGCCACCGATGCGGTGCAAGGCCGTGATCGTGCCAGATTTTCACGACCGTCAAGCTGGCGGGGCTGATTGACTGGTCGCGGTTCGATGAAGCCTGCGGCCGTTTCTATCACCAGAAGGGGCGTCCCGGCGTTCCGATGCGGCTGATGGCAGGCTTGCATTTGCTCAAGCACATGGA
>NZ_JACIYP010000119.1 GCF_014359905.1 Hoeflea sp.
CCTGACGATTTTCGGCTGCACCTTCCAGCCGCCCGCTGTCTTCGCCCGCCTTGTCACGCTGATCATCCAGGGGCTGATCCGCCCCTTGGTTTCGGCCAGCTATCCGCTGGCCGAAATCGCCCGGGCACAGGCCGATTTCCAGTCAAAACGCTATCCGGGCAAGCTTGTGCTGATCCCGCCGGAGGTAAGGTCATGAGCCTGTCTATTGTTCTTCTCGATGGCGGCATGGGGCAGGAGCTGATCCATCGCTCGTCGCAGCCGCCGTCGCCGCTCTGGTCGGCCAGGGTGATGATGGATGAACCCGAGATCGTCGAGGCGGTCCACCGCGAGTATATCGACGCCGGCGCCCTGGTGCTGACGCTCAACAGCTATTCGGCGACGCCCGAGCGGCTGGCGCGTGACGCCAGCGCGGACCTGTTCAAGCCGCTGCAGGCCAAGGCCATTGCCATCGCGCAAGCGGCGCGCGGCGACCGCGAGATCACCATCGCCGGCTGCCTCTCGCCGCTCTACGGCAGCTACCACCCGGAATGGGCACCGTCCATCGAGGAGTGCCTTGCGACCTACCGCCGGATCGTCGCCGAACAGCGTGAGGCGGTCGATGTGTTCCTGTGCGAGACGCTGTCCTCGGTCAAGGAAGTCCGGGCAGCGGTGCAGGCAGCCGTGGAATCGGGCAAGCCGGTCTGGTGCGGCATGTCGGTCGACGATGCCGACGGCACCAGGCTACGCTCCGGCGAGGATCTCGAGCGGGCGGCCGGCGCAGCAGGCGAGGCGGGAGCGGAGGCGGTGCTGATCAACTGTTCCTGGCCTGAGGCGGTGACGCAAGGCCAGGCAGTGCTGGCGCGCTCCGGCCTTGCCCATGGCGGCTACGCCAACGGCTTCACCAAGGCCGATACGCTCGCGATCGGCGGCACCGTCAGTGGGCTCACAGCCCGCACGGATCTGGGTCCGGAAGCCTATGCCGATCACGCCATGCGCTGGATCGATGCGGGCGCGACGATGGTCGGCGGTTGCTGCGAGGTCGGCCCCGCCCATATCGCCCATCTCGCACAGCGGCTCTTGCAGGCCGGTCATACCCTGAAAGGCACGTTGAAGTGATGGCGCAGGGCAAGTCCGTTCCGACCCATGCCCGCGCCGTCATCGTCGGCGGCGGGGTTTCCGGGTGTTCCGTCGCCTATCACCTGGCGAAGCTCGGCTGGCGCGACATCGTGCTGCTCGAGCGCAAGCAGCTGACCTCGGGCACCACCTGGCATGCAGCCGGCCTGATCGGGCAGTTGCGCGGCTCGGCCAACATGACGCGGCTCGCCAAGTATTCGGCCGACCTCTACGTCAAGCTCGAGGCTGAGACCGGCGTCGCCACCGGCATGCGCCAGTGCGGCTCGATCACCGTGGCGCTCACCGAGGAGCGCAAGGAGGAGATCTACCGGCAGGCCTCGACGGCGCGCGCCTTCGACATCGATGTGCAGGAGATCGGCCCCGACGAGGTCCGGGCGATGTACCCGCATCTCAATGTGAGCGACGTCACGGCGGCCGTGCATCTGCCGCTCGACGGCCAGTGCGATCCCGCCAACATCGCCATGGCGCTCGCCAAGGGCGCGCGGCAGAACGGGGCGGCGATCATCGAGGGCGTCAAGGTGACGGCGATCACCAGCGCCCATGGCAAGGTGACCGGGGTGAATTGGAAGCAGGGCGCCGAGACCGGCTCGATCGCCGCCGACATCGTCATCAATTGCGGCGGCATGTGGGGCCGCGACCTCGCGGCGCAATCCGGCGTAACGCTGCCGCTGCATGCGTGCGAGCATTTCTACATCGTCACCGAAGCGATCGAGGGCCTGAAGCGGCTGCCGGTGCTGCGCGTGCCCGACGAATGCGCCTACTACAAGGAAGACGCCGGCAAGATGCTGCTCGGCGCCTTCGAGCCGGTGGCCAAGCCCTGGGGCATGGGCGGCATCCCCGAGGATTTCTGTTTCGACCAGCTGCCCGAGGATTTCGACCATTTCGAGCCGATCCTCGAGAAGGCGGTCAACCGGCTGCCGCTGCTCGCCACCGCCGGCATCCACACCTTCTTCAACGGGCCGGAAAGTTTTACCCCCGACGACCGCTACTATCTGGGCGAAGCCCCCGAGATCAAAGGCTACTGGGTGGCTGCCGGCTACAATTCGATCGGCATCGTCTCCTCGGGTGGGGCAGGCTTCGCGCTGGCGCAGTGGATCCATGACGGCGAGCCTCCCTTCGACCTGTGGGAAGTCGACATCCGCCGCGCGCAGCCGTTCCAGAAGAACCGGCATTATCTCAAGAGCCGCGTCACCGAGACGCTCGGGCTGCTCTATGCCGACCACTTCCCCTACCGGCAGATGGCGACCGCGCGCGGCATCCGCCGCTCGCCGATCCACGAGCATCTGAAGGCGCGCGGTGCGGTTTTCGGCGAGGTGGCAGGCTGGGAGCGGGCCAACTGGTTTGCCGAGGACGGCGAGGCGCGCGAGTACCAGTACTCCTGGAAGCGGCAGAACTGGTTCGACAATCAGAAGCGCGAGCATCTGGCGGTGCGCGAGACAGTCGGCCTGTTCGACATGACGTCGTTCGGCAAGATCCGGGTCGAGGGCCGCGATGCGCTTGCCTATCTGCAGCATCTCTGCGCCAACGACATGGAGGTCGAGCCGGGCCGTATCGTCTATACGCAGATGCTGAATGCCCGCGGCGGCATCGAGTGCGACCTGACGGTTACCCGGCTGTCGGAGACGGCATTCCTGCTGGTCGTGCCCGGCGCCACGCTGCAGCGCGACCTGGCCTGGCTGCGGCGGCATCTGGGCGACGAGTTCGTAGTCATCACCGACGTGACGGCTGCCGAATCCGTGCTTTGCGTCATGGGCCCCAATGCGCGATCGTTGATGCAGGCGGTCAGCCCCAATGATTTCTCCAACGACGTGCACCCCTTCGGCGCGGCGCGCGAGATCGAGATCGGCATGGGGCTCGCCCGCGCCCACCGCGTCACCTATGTGGGCGAGCTCGGATGGGAGCTTTATGTCTCCACCGACCAGACCGCGCATGTGTTCGAGGCGCTCATGGAGGCGGGCGCCGATCACGGGCTCAGGCTCTGCGGCCTGCACACGCTCGATTCCTGCCGGATCGAAAAGGCCTTCCGCCATTTCGGCCACGACATCACCGACGAGGATCATGTGCTCGAAGCCGGGCTCGGCTTTGCGGTGAAGACCGGCAAGGGCGATTTTCTCGGCCGCGACGCGGTGCTCGCCAAGCGCGACGCGGGGCTTTCCCGCCGGCTGGTGCAGTTCCAGCTCACCGACCCCGAGCCGCTGCTGTTCCATAACGAGGCGGTGGTGCGAGACGGCGAGATCGTCTCGATCGTCACCTCGGGCAATTACGGCCATCACCTCGGCGGCGCCATCGGGCTCGGCTACGTGCCGTGCGCCGGGGAGAGCGCCGAGCAAGTACTGGCTTCCACCTACCACATCGAAATTGCAGGACAGCGCCATCCGGCGACGGCCTCGCTCAAACCGCTTTACGACCCCGGCGCGCTCCGCGTCCGGATGTGAATTGAATTTTGCTTCGGACCCATGGAGACCATGATGGAAATCGCCGCTGAACCCGCAATCGACCCCGCACTCGACCCGGCCGCCGTGCTGCCGGTCATGGAAAAGCAGAACCGCCGCTCCGGCGGCCGCGCCAACCGGGTCGCGGTCCGCACCGCGCCGCTGGCCGACAATCTCAGGCCGATCCGGCCCGGCATGAGCGGCGGTCAGTATTCGCCGCTCACGCAAGCCAATGTGCTGCGCATCCACGAGGCGGCGCTCGATGCGCTCGAAACCATCGGCCTGTCGCAGGCCCCGCCGTCGGGCGTCGAGATCCTCACCGGCGCCGGGGCGATCCTCGGCGATGACGGGCGCATCCGCTTTCCGCGCGCACTGGTCGAGGACATGCTGGCGGTCGCCGCCAAGGACATCACGCTCTGTGCGCGCGATCCGAAATTCGATCTCGATCTCTCGGGCACCCGCGTCCACTACGGCACGGCAGGCGCCGCGGTGCATGTGGTCGACGTCGAAAACCGGACCTACCGGGAATCCACCGCACAGGATCTTTACGACGCGGCGCGGATCACCCATGCGCTCGACAATGTGCATTTCTTCCAGCGCGCCATGGTCTGCCGCGACGTCACCGACAATTTCGACATGGACGTCAACACCATCTATGCCTGCTGCGCCGGCACCACCAAGCATGTCGGCACCAGCTTCTCCGACCCCTCGCATTTCGAGGGCTGCATGGATCTCATCCATATGATCGCCGGCGGCGAGGCCGCCTGGCGGGCGCGGCCCTTCGTGTCGAACTCGAACTGCTTCGTGGTTCCGCCGATGAAGTTCGCCGAGGAGAGCTGCATCACCATGGAGAAATGCGTCCGCGCCGGCATGCCGGTGCTGCTGCTCTCCGCCGGTCAGGCGGGCGCCACCGCGCCGGCGCCGCTGGCGACAGCCATCGTCCAGGCGGTGGCCGAATGCCTGGCGGGCGTCGTCTATGTCAACGCCATGGCGCCGGGCCATCCGGCGATCTTCGGCACCTGGCCGTTTGTCTCCGACCTGCGCTCGGGCGCGATGTCGGGCGGCTCGGGCGAGCAGGCGCTCTTGACGGCGGGCTGCGCCCAGATGCACCGCTTCTACGGCCTGCCGGGCGGAGCGGCGGCGGGCATCGCCGACGCCAAGCTGCCCGACATGCAGGCGGGCTGGGAACAGGCGATCTCCAACACCATGGCGGGACTGTCCGGCCTCAACATGGTCTACGAGGCGGTGGGCATGCATGCCTCGCTGCTGGGCTTCTGCATGGAATCGCTGGTGCTGGGCGACGATCTGTTGGGCCAGGTGCTGCGCTGCGTGCGCGGGATTGACGTGACCGAGGACAGTGTTAGCCTCGACGCCATGCGGGAGGTGTGCCTGGAAGGTCCCGGCCACTATCTCGGCCATCCGCAGACGCTGAGCGTGATGCAGACGGAATATGTCTACCCGGCGGTCGCCGACCGGACCAGCCCCAAGGAATGGGCCGAGATCGGCAAGCCGGACCTGGTGCAGAAGGCGATCGAGCGCAAGAACCGCATCCTGGCCCAGTCCACCCGGCCGCTCATCGATCCGGCGACGGACGCTGCGATCCGCAAGGCCTTCAATATTTACGTGTGAGGAAAATGAAATGGCCGTCTACGACAATCTCGGAAAGTTCTACATCAACGGCGAATGGGTCGCTCCCTCGGGCGGCGCATCGCTCCTGGATGTGATCAATCCCGCCACGGAGGAGAGCGTCGCCCAGGTGGCGATCGGAACCCGGGAGGATGCCGAGACGGCCATCGCCGCCGCACGCGCCGCCTTTCCGGCCTTCAGTGCATGGACGGTCGACCAGCGGTTGGCGCTGCTGGCCAGGATACGGGATGTCTACAAGACCCGGATGGACGACATCGCCGAGGCCATCACGGTCGAGATGGGCGCGCCCGACGGCTTTTCGCTGTCGGACCAGGCAGGCTCCGGGCTTGCCCATATCGAAGCGACGATCACGGCGCTGGAAGAGTTCGAGTTCGAGGAACGACGCGGCACAACGCTCATTATCCATGAAGCCATCGGCGTTGCCGGTCTGATCACGCCGTGGAACTGGCCGTTGAACCAGATTGCCTCCAAGGTGGCGCCGGCGCTCGCGGCGGGCTGCACGATGGTGCTCAAGCCGAGCGAGATCGCGCCCTTGAGCGGCATCGTCTTTGCCGAAGTCATGCACGATGCCGGTGTGCCGGCAGGGGTGTTCAACCTGGTCAATGGCGACGGCCCCGGCGTTGGCCAGGTGCTCTCGAGCCATCCCGAGATCGACGTCGTGTCGTTTACCGGCTCGACCCGCGCGGGCATTCTCGTCGCGAAATCAGCCGCTGACACGGTCAAGCGCGTCGCCCAGGAACTGGGCGGAAAATCGCCCAACATCATTCTTGCCGACGCCGACCTTGAGGCCGCCGTTACCAGCGGCGTCGAGGGCTGTTTCGGCAACTCCGGCCAGTCCTGCGATGCGCCGACCCGCATGCTGGTGCCGCGCGACCGCCACGATGAAGCGCTGGAGATTGCAAAGCGGGCAGCGGAGAGGTTCGTGACCGGCGATCCGCGCGATGCGGCCACCGATCTCGGTCCGGTGATCAGCCAGGTGCAATATGACAAGATCCAGGGCCTGATCGCATCCGGCATTCAGGATGGCGCGATCCTGGTCACGGGCGGGCGCGACCGGCCAAAGGGTCTGGATCAGGGTTACTACATCAAGCCGACGGTGTTCGGCGGCGTCACCCCCGACATGCGCATCGCCCAGGAGGAGATCTTCGGGCCGGTGCTGGCGATCATGCCCTACGACACCGAGGAGGACGCGGTCCGGATCGGCAACGATACGGTCTATGGGCTGGCGGCCTATGTGCAATCGGGCAAGATCGAGCATGCGCGGGCGATTGCCCGGCGGATGCGGGCGGGCCAGGTGCACATCAACTATCCCGAGGCGGACATGTTCGCGCCCTTCGGCGGCTACAAGCAATCCGGCAATGGCCGCGAATATGCCGATTGGGGCATGCGCGACTATCTCGAGACCAAGGCGCTGGTCGGCTACGGCTGAGCTTCCGTTCAGGCATTCAATTCAATACGGACACTTTCGGAGGGCGATCATGCGCTACGGTTTCATCGGCCTGGGCAATCTGGGCGGGCATCTGGCGGCGAGCCTGTTGCGCGAGGGCTTCGAGGTTGCAGTCACCGATATCGATCCGGGCCTCGCCAGGCGGCATCTTGCCATGGGCAAGGCCTGCGTCTGGATCGAGACACCGGCGGAGCTTGCGCAAGCGTGCGACGCGATCGTCACGTGCCTGCCGTCGCCTGCAGTGTCGGAAAAGGTACTGGCGCAGATGCTGACCACGGCGAAGCCCGGCACCACCTGGATCGAGATGTCGACACTGGGCCGTGACGACATTCTGCGGCTGGCCACACTGGCTGCCGCCAAGGGTGTCGAAACCATGGAAGCGCCGGTCACCGGTGGCGTGCATCTGGCGGCCCAGGGCAAGATCACCGTGCTGGCCGGCGGCGAGGCGCATCTGTTCGACAGGCACCGCCCGGCGTTTGAGGCGATGGGTGACAAGATCTTCCACATGGGGCCGCTCGGCTCGGCCTCGATCATCAAGGTGATCACCAACATGCTGGCCTTCATTCACCTGGTCGCGGACGGCGAGGCGCTGATGCTGGCCAAGCGCGGGGGGCTGGACCTGAAGACCGCCTGGGAGGCGATCGCCGCCAGTTCCGGCTCCAGCTTCGTGCACGAGACCGAGGGGCAGCTCATTCTCAACGGCAGCTATGATGTCGCCTTCAACATGGACCTGGCGCTCAAGGATCTCGGCTTCGCGATGGATTTCGGCCGCGAATTCGGCGTGCCGATGGATCTGGCCGGCCTGACCAACCAGACCTTCGTGCGCGGCAAGGCCGCCTATGGCGGTGAGGCGCAATCGACCCAGATCGTCAAGCTGCTGGAAGATGTGCTCGATACCGACCTGCGCGCGCCCGGTTTTCCGGCCAGACTGGAATAGGCTGATCCGCCTGGAAGGCTTGTTGTTTTTAATGACGCCGCTTGGCCACGTGCCGGTATGATGTTGATCAATACGGGACGGCACCGTGTGGTCCATCATGGACAAGCCAAATAAGCTGTCAGGAGGCGTCATGTTCAAAAATGCGGTACAACTCTTCGAAATCTTCGGCTTCAAGCTCAAGGTCGATCCCAGCTGGCTGCTGATTGCCGCGCTGATCGTGTGGAGCCTGTCGACCTCCTATTTCCCGGGCGTGTTGCCCGGTCGGACAAGTACGATCTATACAGTGCTGGGGATCGTTGCGATGCTTGGCATGTTTGCGTCCCTGGTCCTGCATGAGCTTTCGCACTCGCTGGTGGCACGGTCCTATGGCCTGAAGGTCGGCGGCATCACGCTGTTCATCTTCGGCGGCGTGGCCGAGCTCGAGGAGGAGCCTCACGACGCCAAATCCGAGTTCCAGATCGCCATCGCCGGTCCGTTGATGAGCCTGTTCCTGGCCGGCTTGTTTTATGGCGTGGCAAACCTCCTGGCCGGCGGGTCGGAGATCGGCCCTGCGGGTGCGGTGGTCGCCTATCTGGCGCTGATCAACCTGGTGCTGGCGGTGTTCAATCTTATCCCCGCATTTCCCCTTGATGGCGGACGGATACTCAGGGCTGCGATCTGGCGGGTGACGCAGGATCTTCTGCGCGCCACCCGGATTTCGAGCCGCATCGGTTCCGCCTTCGCCCTGTTTCTGATGCTCACCGGCGCCCTGGCCTTGTTTGCCGGAGGAGGAATCGGCGGTTTCTGGCAGATCCTGATCGGGTTCTTCATTCTCAATGCCTCCAACGGCAGCTATCAGAACCTTCTGGTCAAGACAGCGCTGCGCGGCAAGACCGCCGGCAGCCTGATGAGCGAGTCGGTCCATGCAATCGATGCCGAAGCATCGATTGCCGATCTGGTGGACACCGTGATGCTGCGCCATGGGGTAAGCTTCGTGCCGGTGGTGTCGGGCTATGTCCTGCTCGGCTATGCCGACACGGCCGGGGTACGCTCGGTCGACAGGCGGGACTGGGCGGCGCGGCGTGTTTCCGAGATCATGATCCGGGCCGATGCAAGCAACACCGTTGTGCCCCCGACGCCTCTCGATGATGTGTTCAAACGCCTGGTGGCCCACTCTCGCCGCAAGCTCATGGTCGCGGAAGGCGGGCGGCTTGCAGGCGTGATCTCGCTTTCCGACCTCGCGCATCATCTGGCGCTGGAGCAGGAGTTGGGCGTGAAACCAGCGCGGCATACCTGATATGCGGCAGGATCCAAGTCTCCGGGAAAGCACCCCATGACCTTGACCGGGGTCGATTGGCCTGGGGCAACGGACATCGGATCAGGGCGATGAAGATCCTGATGTTCACCAACACCTACACGCCGCATGTCGGCGGCGTGGCCCGCAGCGTCAGCGAACTCGCCGCAGGCTTGCGCCGGGCCGGTGACCAGGTGCTCGTGGTGGCGCCCGTCTTCGACAACATGCCGGAGACGGAAGACGGGGTGCTGCGCACGATGGCTGTGCAGAATTTCGCCGGCAGCGACTTCTCGGTTCCGTTGCCCTTGTCGCGCAGCCTGTCGACGGCGGTGGAGGATTTCAACCCCGATATCGTTCACAGTCACCATCCGTTTCTCCTGGGCGATTCCGCCTTGCGCGCCGCCAGCATGCTTGATGTGCCGGTGATCTTCACCCATCACACCCGGTACGAACTCTACGGTCACTATGTGGCGCAGGACTCGGATCTGCTCAAACGTCTGGCGCTGAGCCTGTCGCTTGGCTATTGCGACCTGTGTGACGGGGTGATCGCGCCGAGCCAGAGCATTGCCGATTTCCTCGCGGACCATGATGTGAAAACGCCCGTCGCCGTGGTGCCAACCGGCGTTGATGTGGCTTGCTTTGCCGGCGGAGTGGGCGCTCGCGGGCGCGCCGCCTTGTCAATTCCGGAGGATGTGTTTCTAACCGGGCATGTGGGACGGCTTGCGCCGGAAAAGAACCTCGATTTTCTCACCCCCGCGCTTTTGCTGTTTCTGCAACAAAACCCCAACGCTCATGTGCTGATCGTCGGAGACGGGTCATCGCGAGAGGCAATGGAACAGGCGCTCAAGCACGGAGAAGCCGGAGATCGCGTGCATTTTGCCGGTGTATTGAAGGGGACGGCCCTGGCCGACGCCTATGCAGCCATGGATGTCTTTGCATTTTCGTCGCACTCCGAAACGCAGGGACTGGTGCTTGTGGAAGCCATGACGGCCGGGTGCCCGGTGGTGGCACTCGATGCGCCGGGCGTCCGTGAGGTGGTGGTGGACAGGGTCAATGGACGCCTGCTGCCCGGGGGTGCGGGCACGACGCCTTTTGCCGAGGCCTTGGGTGAAATTGCCGGCGCCCCGGAAGAAAGCCGTCAAACAATGCGGCAGGCAGCGCGCACCACCGCTGCCGCCTATGCTACAGATGTGACAGTTGCGCGGACCAGGGCCTATTATCAGCGGATCATTGGCGAAAGGCGGCGCCGGTCCGGCGAGGACGGCCTCTGGAACAGGGTCAGGCGGTTGCTGGCCCGCGAGATGGAAATTGCCGGGAACTTCGCGCACGCCGCCGCGGACGCCATCCTCCCGGACAACTTTGGCAAGGAGGACAAGCATGATTGAGTCCTGGCGGCGGATCGCGGTCTCCCTTGGTGTCCGCGTTGTCGCCGGAACTCTGATTGTGATCCTGTGGGTCTGGAGCGCGACACTTCGCAAGGACACAAAGCAGCTCGAAACACTGGACCGCTACATCGCCGAGGGAAATCAGGTGCTCGCCCTGTTCTGGCATGGCAAGTACGCGCCGCTGTTTCCCCTCGCGAGCGGCCGGCAGGCGGTGGTGATCACCCTCGACTCGTTTCGCGGGCAGGTCATCGGCAAGATCAGCCGATGGTTCGGATACCGGCCGGTCTTGCTTCCGGCCGAAGGGAAGACGCGCGGTTTTCCGGCGATGGTGGAGCAGGTGAAGAATGATGCCCGGCTGATTGCCCTGGCGCTTGACGGTCCTTCCGGCCCGTTTCACCGCATCCGCACCGGTGCGCTGCAACTGAGTTCGCTTCATGGCGTGAAGCTTGTCCCCATCGGTGTGGCAAGTTCGCACAAGATCCTGCTCACCTCGCGGTGGGACCGGCAGGTGGTGCCGCTGCCGTTTTCGCGTGTCGTCATCGCAGTCGGCGACATGATCGATCTGTCGCAACTGGGCGCCGATGACGGGGCGCAGCAAAAGGAAGAGATCGTTCGCAACGGCATGATTGCGGCCGAACGGAAAGCCGAGGCTGTTCTGGATGGCATGAAGCGAAGGTAGGAGGGGAGGATGCTTTGCGAGCAGGGTCTTGCCGGTCAAGCGGATGGCGGAGTTGATCCCGTTGCGTTGCGCCGCTATCAAATGAGGGGAGACTGAACCAGGCCAAATCGCCAGACGGACCGGTGCATGCCCAAACTGCTGATTGTCACCGATGCCTGGCGCCCGCAGATCAACGGGGTCGTGCGGTCGATCGAGAACCTGGTTCGTGACCTTGGGCCGCTCGGTATCGATGTCGACATCCTCTCACCGGCGGAGTTCCGCACCGTGCCCTTGCCGGGCTATCCGGAAATCCGGCTGGCGCTGGCGATGCCCTGGGGCGTTTCCCGCCGCATCGCACGGTCCAATCCCGACTTCATCCAGATTGCCACCGAAGGCCCCCTGGGGTTGCTGGCGCGCCGCGCTGCACTCAGGCGCAACGGCTTCACCTCGAGCTATCACACCCGCTTTCCGGAATATGTCTCGGCGCGGTATCCCTTGCCCGAAAGCTGGCTCTACGCCTTCATGCGGTGGTTTCACAATGCCGGAAGGGGCTGCCTGGTGGCCACCGAGAGCCTGCGTGATGAGCTTGCATCCAAGGGCTTTCACAATCTGCACATCTGGTCGCGCGGCGTCGACACCACACTGTTTCGCCCGGATTATCCCGCGCCGCTGGATCTGCCCAGGCCGGTGTTCCTGCATGTCGGGCGCATGGCGGTCGAGAAAAACGTCGAGACCTTCCTCGCGATGGACCTGCCCGGCAGCAAGCTGGTGGTCGGCGGCGGCCCGCAGCTCGAGGATTTCAAGGCGCGGTATCCGGGGGTCACCTTTACCGGCGCCAGGTCCGGGACTGAGCTCGCTGCGCTCTATGCGATGGGCGATGTCTTCGTGTTTCCGTCGCTGACCGACACCTTCGGACTGGTGTTGCTGGAGGCGCTGGCCTCCGGGGTGCCGATCGCTGCTTACCCCGTTACCGGCCCGCGGGATATCCTGGGCAAAAGCGGCGCGGGGGTGCTTGACCAGGATCTGCGCAAGGCGGCGCTCGCCTGTCTTGACGTGCCTGCGGAAAAGGCCCGCGCCCGCGCCATGGATTTCTCCTGGGAGGCCTGCGCCCGTCAGTTCATGAATGCGACTTACCAGAGTTACGGCGTCAGCCGAGACGGTTGATTCCAGCGATGGCGCGTCCGCGTGGGCTTGCGGCGTCAGCAATGCAGACGCGTCGCGCCAAGATCCCGCAAGGATGAGTTGTTAAATGATTGCAATGACTTATTCATTCTACATTAACATGATCCGGGCATTCTGCATCGCAGCATGATGCAACGAGCCCCTTCGGGATGTTTCCCGATCCCGCCTTCCGGCGCGTGTTCTTTTGCCGGATAATCAATGGCGGCCTGTTCGAAACCTGTGTTCGGGCCCTGCCACGGCGCGGCCAGATGAATTTTCCGATTAGTGATTTGCGAGTAACGGAATTGACGATGCAAAAACAAGTGCAGAAGCCTTCGCCGGGTTTGAGCATTGAGTTCAGATTTATGGCAATAATTGTAGGCCTGGTGATCCTTCTGCTTCTGCTGGATTACTTCGGCAGTTTCTTGAGACACGACGACCACGCGCTATTTTCGGTTGCCGACATGACCCTGGTCGCCATGGCAGTGCCTCTCGTTGTGGTTTTTGCGATTTCGATTTTGTCACTGCAAAGCAAGATACTCACCCTGAAAAAGAAGCACCGGCTTGTGCTTCAGCAATTCGAGCTGGACGCTTTGACAGGGGTCAGGAACCGGGAGACGTTTCTTGCCGAGGCCCAGAAAGCCCTGAGAGCGCGCGCGCCTCGAAACTATGCCGCCTTGCTGCTGGTGGACATCGACCATTTCAAGCAGGTCAATGACACGCATGGGCATCCGGCAGGCGATGAGGTTCTGATGTTCTGTGCGAAACAATTGCGTCTGCATTTCAGCGAGGCGCTTGTCGGGCGTCTGGGCGGCGATGAGTTCGGCGTGCTGATCGAGCATACCGATCCCATCACCGCAGCCTATGTGCATGGGCTTTGCAGGCGGTTGATCGATGCCCTGGGCCAAGGCGCCGGGTTTGGTCCGACGAGGCTATCCGTCTCCGCCTCCATCGGCATCGCGCTGGCGCCGTCGCATGGCAAGTCCTGGAGCTCACTGTTCGCCAACGCAGATATGGCGCTCTACGCCTCAAAGAAACGGGGCCGGGCTTGTTCGACGATTTTTGAAGAAGACATGATGAGCGATGTCCGCAATGAACGGGCGCTTGTGCGGGAGTTGCGCGCGGCGATCCTTCTCAAGCATCTCAATGTGGCCTACCAGCCGATCGTCAACGGCAAGGGCGAGGTCGTTGCCTATGAAGCGCTTCTTCGCTGGCACCATGCCTTGAGGGGCGTCATTCCGCCGGACGTGTTCATCCCGGTTGCCGAACGCTCATCCTTGATTGCGGAGATCGGGTATTATGTGTTGCGCCAAGTCTGTATCGACATGCCGAAGCTGCCGCCGGTTCGGATCAATGTCAATCTGTCGGCGAATCAGATTGCATCGCCCGATCTGCTCGACCGTATGCTTGAAATTCTCGATGAAACCGGAACGGATCCCCAGCGGATTGTGATCGAGATAACGGAAAGCGCCTCGCTTGCCGCCGACGAGACCAACGCAGGCTACCTGAAAGCCCTGCAGGGCAGCGGGTTCCAGATCGCCCTTGATGATTTCGGCATGGGCTATTCCGAGTTCAATCAATTGCGGGCGCTGCCCTTCGACGTGATCAAGATCGACAAGAGCTATATTCGCGCGCTCGGCACCGATGTGGTGACCGATGTGTTCGTCAACGCGGTTGTCGAGATCGCACGCAGGTCCGGCAAGCTGGTGGTTGCCGAAGGCATCGAAACCGAGGATGACAGGCTGCGCGCCATTGCCGCCGGGTGTCATGGGTTCCAGGGATATTTCTTTGGCAAGCCGACATTCATTGAGAATTTCGACCCCGGTCAGGACACATCAATAGCCAGCGGCCTGGCTTCGTCCGGGACTTCTATCGCTGCCATGGCCGGATGAGCAATGCCCGGCGGCTTTCATCAAACCGTCACATATGCGTCATGATGCTGCAATCGTGACTGTGGCACATCTTCGGAAATCAAACCCCGGGAGATTGCCCTATGTCGCGACTGCTCAGCTTTACCTCTGTTCTTGCCCTCATTGCCGCCTCGGCCTCCG
>NZ_JACIYP010000012.1 GCF_014359905.1 Hoeflea sp.
AGCGTGTTGATGCCCGCATTGCCGGTGAGGATGTTGCCCAGACTGTTGCCGATGCCGTTGATGTTGCCGGTTCCGGTCAGCGTCAGGTTCTCGATGTGCTGGCCCTGCAGGTAGAGCGCATAGGTGACCGAGCTCAGCACCACGTCGGCGCCTTCGTTCGCGGCCTCGACAATCGTGTCGCCGAAATTGTCGACGATATAGGCGTCGCTGCCGGTGCCGCCGACAAGCGTATCGGCGCCCGCGCCGCCATTGAGCGTGTCGTTGCCCGCCCCGCCGGTGAGCGTGTTGGCGCCGGAATTGCCGGTGATCACATTGTCGAGCGTGTTGCCCACGGCATGGATGTTGCCGGTTCCTGTGAGCGTCAGGTTCTCGATGTGCTGGCCTTGCAGGTAGAGCGCATAGGTGACCGAGCTCATCACCGTGTCGATGCCCTCATTCCCAAGTTCGACAATGACGTCGCCCGCTGTGTCGACATGATAAGTGTCGTTGCCCGCGCCGCCGATCATGATGTCGGCGCCGCCGCCGCCATTGAGCCCGTTGCTGCCCGCATTGCCGGTGATCGTGTTGGCGAGCCCGTTGCCGGTGCCGTTGATGTTGGCGCTTCCCGTCAATGTCAAATTCTCGATATGCTGGCCCTGCAGGTAGAGCGCGTAGGACACCGAGCTCAGCACCGTGTCGGTGCCCTGGCTGGCGGTCTCGACGATCGTGTCACCCGTATTGTCGACCACATAGGTGTCGTTGCCATCGCCGCCATCAAGCGTGTCATTGCCAAGACCGCCATCCAGCGTGTCGTTGCCGCCATAGCCTCGCAAATTGTTGTCGGCATTGCTGCCGGTGATCGTGTCATCGCCGGTCCGGCTGCCGCGCACATCCTCGATGTTGGACAGCGTGTAGGAAAAGGCGAGACCGTTGATGGTGCCTGTCGCGGTCCCTGCGGCGAGATTGACGTTGACGCCACCGCTGGTGTTAAGATTTTCGAACCGGATGCGGTCGATGCCGCCTCCGCCATCGATGATGTCATTGCCGGCCTGGGCGATGAAGCTTTCGTTTGCGGCGCTGCCGACGATGGTGTCGTCATGGTTGGTGGCGCGCACTTCCCAGAATGTTCCGCTAACGGTTTCGGCGTTACCGAAGCCGTCATTGGCAACTGCGCCGGTCGCGAGATTGACATTGATGCCAGTCTCGCCGGCACCGTAGTCAAGCCGCACCAGTCCCAAGTTCCCACCCTGGACGGTGATGCTGTCAACACCGCGTCCGCCCGCTACGAACATCCACTGGTTCGAGTTCAGCGTGAGATTGAACGTGTCATTCTGGTTGGTGCCTTGCAGTCCAAACCCGCCAATCACCGTGAAACCGGCGTTCAATGGATTAGCGATATCCATAATGGTATCGAGGCCATTCGCGCCCTTGTTGACGCTCGCCGTGTTGGTGATGCCGTTGACCGTGGCCGATATGGCCGTGTTCAGAAAGCCATAGTTCAAGTTCTGGAATCCGCCCAGGCTATCCGTATAGAGGATCTGGTCGTTGCCCGATGATCCTTCGATATAATCGTAATCCGTATTGTCGCCCGGATTGATGATGTCGTTGCCGTCCTCGCCGTACAACTCGTCGCTGCCATCGCCGCCGTTCAGCGTGTCGTTGCCGCCCCGGCCCCACAGCCTGTTGTTGCCCGCATCCCCGGTGATCACGTCATTGCCGGCGCTGCCGCGCACTTGCTCGATGTTGGACAGCGTATGCGAAAAGGAGATTCCGTTCACCGTTCCGGTCGCGGTGCCCGCAGTGAGATCGACGGTGACGCCTGAGGGGATGCTGCCCTGATCGTATCGGATGCGGTCCGAGCCGCCTCCGCCATCGATCGTGTCATTGCCGCCCAGTCCGATGAAGCTCTCGCCGCCGTCGCTGCCGACTATGCTGTCGGCGAAGTCGGTGCCGCGAACTTCCCAGAACGATCCGCTCAGGCTTTCAACATTGCCGAAGCCGTCATTGGAGACAACTCCGCTCGCCAAATTGACGTTTATTCCGTTGTCTCCGCCGCGATAGTCCAGCCGCACCAGTCCCGGGCCTTGCACACCGATTGTATCCACGCCGCGACCGCCCGACACGCCCATCCACTGGTTGAAGTTGAGCGTTAAATTGAAGGCGTCATTGTGGTTGGTGCCGCGCAGTCCAAACCCGCCATTGAAGAAACCGGCATTCAACGGATTTGCGACATCGGTGATGGTGTCGGTACCGTTGGGACCCTTGTTGACACTTCCAGTGTTGGTGCTGCCGTTGATGGTGACCGATATCCCTCCATCAAGGTTCTCGTAGGACAGATTCTGAGACCCGTTGAAATTCTGCGAATAGATAATCGTGTCGTTGCCGCTTGAGCCTTGAATGAAATCATACTCCGCATTGTCGCCGGGATTGATGATGTCATTGCCGCTGTTGCCGAAGATCTCGTCATTGCCGCTGCCGGTCTCTATCAGCCCGCCGTCCGGATAGGCGAAAACCCGGTCATTCTGGGAGAACGTCGCGCCGGGAACCGATGCGTAGGAAATCGCTTCGCCAGGGCCAAATCCCGAACCGCTCGGGGCAGAGCTCAGCGAGATTATCTGGCTGGAGTAGAACACATTGAATTCGGCTGCATTGGAGAAAGACGGAAGAGGGTCGCCGCCAACCACGACGAGATGATCGTTGGATGTGGAAGCATCAGAGAGAACAAGAATATAGGAGGTTTTGACGCCGCCACCATTGTTCCAGGTGATCGTCCCGAATTCTGCGTAGGGCAGATTGCCGCCGTTAAGACTGGCAATGTCGTTTCCGTTAATACGGACATTATAGGCAGAGTAATTGACAGTCACTTCATCGAGGCCGCTGGGCGAAGCATCCACGATGTAGCTGAAAGTGGAGTCTGCCTCGTTCGTCACCACGTCGAACGTGGTTCCTGGCGTGAAACTGGACACGGTGTTCGTGATCTCATCGATACGGAACGAAAAACCCACGGCTGAATAAGTTGTCATGACACTCTCCGACTTTCACTATCCATCGCCTGCACGATCACAAGGCACTCAATCCATTTCTGCAACCAGAAGCAACCGGTCACCATGTTTTCGCCGCACGAAATCCCGGGTGCTGCAAAATGTGCAGCAATGGTATAGCATGTGCAGTCTTAGCTTTTGTATTTGCCGTATCCTCAAAAAACAATACGCACCGGAGAAAAAAGCACCTTGCACTTGCGACCAAGTCTGAGTGGTGTACGCTATATAAGCGTTTGACGAGACTGGATTTTCAATGGAGGCGCCGTTTCTTCTACTTGAAGCCGCGCAAATGCTGACGGCGACGCCATCGTTATCAAGTGTTCGCGCCACCCTATTTCAGCGCTGAGGCGCCGGACCGCAGGGCGGGGCAACTTTTAGGCAATCTGACCATCAGGCGCCGGAAACACTGTTTTTTCGCGCTTTCGCTAAGGTTGAACCTGCGCACTGCAATCCTCGGTTCGCCGGGACCGGGCAGTCAATCCTGATCAATGCCGAAGTCCGCCAGAGGCCTTCGCCTGGCTGACGATCCCAAGCAGTCGGAAGCGCCGCGACGTTTGCCCCATCCAGTCGTCGGAGCAGCGAAAAACTGTTGATAAGGTGCGACCGGTGTTGGCGATGAAGAGGATCGCCCTGTCAAAAACAGAAAAACCGCTCGATTGGCTTCTCCCGTGCTGAAAATAAGATACGGCCAATATTTCCGAGCTAGACTCTGGAATATTGTCACAAGAGATAGACCGTTACCAATGCGACGGCGACCTTGAAGGCTTCGGAAAAACGCGCCGGGTGTGGCCGTAGGTTCTATGTCTGTTGACGAGGCCGAAAGCACGCTTTTCGAAACACTGTGCCAGTGGATTTCCGCTGTCCCGTCCCAGATGCGTTACACACGGGCATCGCGCCAATATTTTTCGAACGGGTTACTTTCGGCTGACTGTCGGATGGTGATGGGGGGCACATCAATATTCACCGCTTTCCGGACCGTTGGCAAAGCTTTGGAGCGTTTGGCCGCCATCGATCAGCCAGGCGGCTCCGTTGACGTGGCGGGCGGCATCGGATGCCAGGAAAGCGACGACTTCGGCGACATCGTCCACTTGGCCGATGCGCTTCAAGGGAATGCGTCTGGCAAAGTGCTGCACAGCCGATTGCGCCTGGCCGGTGTCCGCGCCCTCCCGCATTCCCGGCACGCCCAGCGTGGTTTCGATCACGCCGGGGCAAACCGCGTTCACCCGGATCCCGTATTTGGCCAAGTCGAAGGCGGCAGCTTTGGTGAGGCCGACAACGGCGTGCTTGGTCGAGCCATAGCCGGCGCCGCCGGCGAGCACGTCCCAGCCGCCCATGGAGGAGCCCATGGTAACGATGGCGCCGCCCTTGCCGGCGCGAACCATCTCCGCCGAGACCGCCTTGACTGTTATGAACATGCTGCGCAGGTTGACCCGCACGATGGTGTCCCATTCATCAAGCGGGTATTCGTGGAAGGCGTGGACTTCCCCGGAAATGCCCGCATTGGAGAAGGCGACATCAAGCGAACCGAACCGCGAGGTCGCGGCAGCGACGGCCGCGTCAATGACTTCCGGATCCGAAACGTCACCCGCTATGATCGCGATCCTGTTCGCTTCAAATGTTGCTTGAAGTGTTTGAAGCGCTTCGCTGTTGAGATCGACCAGAACCAGATTGGCGCCGCGTGCATGGAAAATCCGTGCCGTCGCACTGCCGATCGCGCCTGCACCGCCGGTGATCAGGACAGTCTTTCCCTCAAAATCATGCATTGTCTGAATCCTTCAGTCTCAGTATTCACGCCAGCTGTGTTCCGGTTTGAAACCGATGATCTTCTCGGCCGCCGAATTGGAAATCACAGCTGAAAAGCCGTCGAGCTCGGACATGCAGGCGACGCCGGGATAGGTCTTTTCGAGAAGGGCCCGTGTTGGCTCCTCGCTATAGGTGTCGGCCGCTGAGATGAAGAAACGGCGATGACCTTTGAGGTCCGCTTCGGCGGCGGCGACAAAGGCAGAGGCGGCGTCGCGGGCATCGATATAGGCCCAAAGATCGAGACCGGACTCCGTGCGGGTGCGGCGTGGGACCACGTCTTTGGGAAAGCTCGCAGCGGTCTGTATCCACGGCATTCGGATACTCGCGGCAGCGCCGCCCGTGCGATTGACCCAGGCTTCAACCATTTCCTCACCAAGCCATTTGGTAACGGCATAGACGTCCTGGGGGGCGACGGGGTGTCTTTCATCGACGGGGAAGTATTGGATCTTTACCGGCCGGGGGGCGAAGGGCAGACCGAGGACGCTGAACGACGAGGCGAACACAAGCCGGTCTATGCCGTTGTGTTCCATCGCTGCCTGTACATTGAACATCAGCTGCATGTTGGTGCTGAAAATGTCGCTTGCCTCATAGCCCACCGGGCGCGGAATGGAGGCGATATGGGCGACGCAATCCGCGTGTGAGAATGCCTCGATTGCCGAGTCCAGCTTGGTCAGGTCGACCTTGAGGCATCCTTCCGTTTCAACCGCATCCATCGCTGTGACGGCGTATCCCTTGTCTCGGAACGCTGTGACAACATGGCTTCCCAAAAGGCCAGCGGCCCCTGTGATGATGACGTTCTTCATCTCCATACGCTCCATCGGATCTTCAGAGACATAATGCTCAAAAACTTCGTACCTTAATAAAAATGTGCCGAAACACGCTTGACAAAAAGCCGTAATCGACCCCAGATTTAATTGGTACACGAACTAAATAACGCGTCAAGAGCCCGGGAAGCAAGGGTCAGTGAGTGCCATTCGTTTAACTGGGAACAGACTGGAGAAGCATCATGAAGGCGACTATCAGACTCTTAACCGCCAGTGCCGCGCTTGTCGGAGCGTTTGCCGTTGGCGCAGGAAATGCATCAGCGAAAGATTTGAAAATTGCGGCCATTTCCGGCTATTTTTCGCAAGGATTTGGCATTGCGATCATTGACGGACTTGAAAAGGCCAAGAAGGATTTCGGCGTCGAGGTCAAGATCGTTGATACCGGCAACCGCGCACTCGATTATGAAGAGCAGTTCAACAATCTTGCCAAGGGTGGCGAGTATGACCTTGTCTATGTGATGGGCTGGGAACTGGTTGACGCGTTGTCGAAGACGCATGAAGCCTATCCCGATCAGCGGTTCATCTTCATTGACGGTGTCCTCGACAGCCCGGGCATGACCTATATCGACTTCAACGAGGAAGAAGGATCATATCTGGTCGGAGCGCTGACTGGACTGCTGACGAAGGAAGGCGTCGAGGGTTTCGATTCCGGCAGCGAAGTCGGCTTTGTCGGCGGTCGCGATATTCCGGTTATCCGGAACTTTCTCTACGGCATGCAGCAGGGTGTTGAAGATCAGTCTCCAGAGGTTTCGGTGACGCCTGTGTTTACCGGGACATTCGATGATCCGGCAAAGGGCAGCGAGCTGGCCATGACGCTTTATGGTCAGGGCATTGACGTGATCTATCAGGCCGCAGGTCCGAGCGGTGAAGGCGTGCTGCAGGCTGCCAAGGCGGCTGACAAGTTTGCCGTCGGCGTCGACATTGACCAGTGCCCGACAGCGCCCGGACACATTCTGGCCTCCATGCTCAAGCGGGCCGATGTGGCCGTCTATGATCTCATTGGAAAGGTCGTGAACGGCGAAGAGCTGGTTAATGGCCCGGTCTCCTACGGTGTCGCCTCCGGCGGTGTCGATCTGAAAGTGTGTGATGAAGTTGCCGACAGGATCCCGGCCACGGTCTTGGAACAGCTTGAAGCTGTGAAGGCGGGGATCGCGGACGGTTCCATCGTCGTCGAACTCAACCAGTAAACGTGCGAAGCGGAGAGCCTCGAGGCTCTCCGCTCTCCCGCATCTTTGCAGTTCACGCTTCGAGGACAGCAGATTGCCCCATGACTTTTGCAATTGAAATGGTCGGGATCACCAAGCGTTTTGGAACGCTGGTGGCCAACAAGCACATCAGTTTCGGTGTCCGGCCGGGCGAAATCCACGCGTTGGTGGGAGAAAACGGCGCCGGAAAAACGACGCTGATGAATATCCTGTTCGGCATGATGCCGCCAGACGAGGGGGCAATCTTCGTCGAAGGCCGTGAAGTGGTGATGGAGACACCGCGTACGGCTATTGGCCTTGGCCTCGGAATGGTGCACCAGCATTTCAAACTGGTGCCCTCCTTGACGGTCGCGGAGAATATCTTTCTCGGCATGGAGATAACGCGTGGCGGGCTGATTGATCATAAAGCCCAATCGGACAAGGCGCGGGCTCTTTCGGATGAATTCGGCCTTGGCATAGACCCGGACCGCAGGGTTTCCGACCTTTCTGTCGGCATCGAGCAACGGGTCGAGATCCTGAAGGTTCTGGCGCGGGGCGCGCGCATTGTTATCCTCGATGAACCGACGGCGGTGTTGACGCCCCAGGAAAGCCGGGACCTTTTTCGCACGCTTCGGGGCTTTGCCAATGCCGGCATGACCGTCATTTTCATTTCCCACCATCTCCATGAAGTCCTCGCCGTTTCCGACACGGTGACGGTGCTTCGCGATGGCGCGGTGGTTGGGACACTGCCCACGAAGGAGCTCGATGAAGACCGGCTGGTCACCATGATGGTTGGGCGCGAAGTCAATTTTGACAGGCGACCGCGCAAGACGATCGAAGGCCGCAAAGTTCTCGAACTGAAAGAAATTTGTGCGCGCGACAATCGTGGCCTGCCAACATTGCGGGACGTTTCGATCACGGTCAGGGCAGGGGAGATCGTCGGCATCGTCGGTGTTGACGGCAATGGGCAGACTGAACTCGCCGAAGTCGTGGCAGGTCTCAGGGCGCCAAGTTATGGCGAAATTGCGATCAACGGTACGGCCGTGGCCGAGAGCAGTCCGGGAAAGATGCGGGAAGCGGGGCTTGCCCATGTGCCTGCGGACCGGCTGGTGCGCGGCGTTGATGGCTCCCAGCAGATCAGTGCAAACATCTTGATGGGCCGGCAGGCGACGCCGCCCTGGGTCAGCGCCTTTGGCGTCGTGCGCTGGAAGCAGGTTCGAAAACTCGCCCGTGACCTGATCAGAAGATTCGATATTCGTGCCCAAAGCGAACAGACGATTGTGAAGACGCTCTCCGGCGGCAATATCCAGAAGGTCGTTGTTGCCCGGGAATTCTCGCAGGACGCGCCGATCTATCTGGTCGACCAGCCGACGCGTGGCGTCGACATCGGCGCCATGGAAGGCATTCATGACGAAATCATCGCAAAGCGCGATGAAGGAGCGGCAATCCTGCTCATCTCGGTTCAGATTGACGAAGTCCTGGCACTGGCAGACCGGGTGCTGGTGATGTTTGCCGGTCGAATATCCGGCGAAGTCGATCCGGAAACGGCAACCGAGGATGAGATTGGCTATCTCATGGCAGGCGGATCTGCATCGAGGCAAGCCGCATGAGCCGCGAACGCGATAAAATCACGAGTGGGTCCATCGGCGTGCCGCCCTGGGCGGAAAAACTGCTCACACAGCTTCTTCCTCTGATCATCGCTCTTATCGGCGGCAGTATCATCATCGCAGTTGTTGGCGAGAATCCGCTCCATGTTTTCGCGACCCTGATTCGCGGTGCGTTCGGGAACCCCGATCGCATTGCAGGAACGCTGCTTCAGTCGACCCCTATCATCATATCGGGCATCGCTGCATGCATTGCGTTTCGTGGCGGGTTGTTCAATATCGGGATTGAAGGCCAGCTCTATGTTGGCGGTTTTGCCGCAGCGTGGGTTGGATTTGCCTTTGTCCTTCCCGCCGGCGTCCACGTCATAGTCGCTATCGCCGCTGCAATACTGTGCGGAGCCCTCTGGATTCTGATCCCCGCCTTCTTCCGGGCCCGGTTCGGTACAAATGAGGTGGTATCGACAATCCTGTCCAACTATGTGGCCATCCTGCTGACCTCGTATCTGACAATCGATGTGTTCAAGCGTCCCGGTGGCTGGTCGGAGACACCGCAGATTGCGCAAACCGCGCATTTGCCACAACTGGTGGATTACTCGCGGCTCAATGTTGGCCTCTTGATCGGGCTTGCCCTGGCCATCGGCTTGCAGCTGTTCCTGTCGCGAACCGGACCGGGCTACAGCATGAATGCGATGGGTTCGAATGCCAAATTTGCCGAGTATGGCGGCGTTCGGGTCAAGCGGAACATATTCCTTATCCTGTTGGCGTCCGGCGCCGTCGGTGGACTTGCCGGTGGGATCGAGACCCTCGGTGTGCACCATCGGTTCATGGAGGGTTTCGCGCCCGGCTTTGGGTTTGATGGCGTTATAGCGGCGCTTCTTGCCAATGGTTCGCCACTCGGCGTGCTCGTCACGGCGATCTTCTTTGGGGCGCTGCGTGCCGGTTCGCTGCTGATGGAAGTCGAGACAACGGCCTCTCGCGAGGTGATTACCGTGTTTCAGGGCTTCATGATCTTGTGCGTCTCGGCCCAGTTTCTTTACCGCTATCAACGCAAAGGTGCGCTGGGAGAACGTCGATGGAAATTCTAGAGCGCATCTTCAATGTTGCGCTGATCGCCGCGACGCTGCGCACCACCGCGCCCATTCTGCTGGTGGCCCTTGGCGGGACGTTCACCACCAAGGCCGGAATTTTCAACGTCGGCCTTGAAGGCCAGATGCTGATTGGCGCCTTTTTCGGGGTGCTGGGGTCGATTTGGACCGGGTCGGCGGTGGGCGGCCTGCTTATCGGCATTGCTGCCGCAATGACCATGGCGGCGGCGTTTTCGCTCTTCGTGGTGACCTTCCGCGCCAATGAAGTGGTTGTCGGCCTTGCGTTGAATTTGCTTGCGGGAGGTTTGACAATCACGCTGACCAAGGCGTTTTTCGGGACGCGGGGATCCATCGTCGGCGGCGATATCGTCGGCTTTCCGCGGCTTCAAATCCCGTTGCTTGAGGAGTTGGGAAGGCTGGGCAAGGCGCTGTCAAGCTTCACGCCACTTGTGTATTTTTCCTTCATCGCGGTCTTTATCGTTTGGCTGATCTTATACCGCACCCGGCTTGGACTTCACATCCGGGTCGCCGGTGAAAAGCCGGAGGCGGCTGAATCGCTTGGGATATCGACGGCAAGAATGCAGCATACTGCTTCGCTTCTCTGCGGACTGTTCGCCGGACTTGCAGGAACGCATCTGTCGCTGGGCTATATCACCATGTTTGCCGAAAACATGTCGGCGGGACGGGGCTTCATGGCGGTTGCTGTCCTGATTTTCTCAGCGGGGGATCCTGTCAAGGTTCTCATTGGCTGCCTGCTGTTCGGTTTCTCCGATGCCTTGTCGCTCAGGCTTCAGACCCTCGGCCTGTCATCCTATCTGGTCTTGATGGTTCCCTATCTTGTCACCCTTATTGCCCTGTTTGCGCTGACCTATCGGCAGCGTCCGAAAATCTTCCGGGAAACCGCGGAGAGCCTCTCACTCATCAGACGCGGGGAAACATGACACACACCGCTCAACGCATCATTCTCGACGTCGACTCGGCGGGCGACGACATTCTGGCAATTCTGTTTGGCCTTGGCTGTCCCAATGTAAAGCTGGAGGGCGTTACAGCCGTCACCGGCGCCGCAGGCGGCATCGAACAGGTGACCAATGTCGTCCTGAACACTGCCAGCCTGGCTGGCAGAGATGATTTGCCGGTGGCCTCCGGCGCATGGCGCCCGATTGTCGGCAATTCCAAGGCTGACATGGAGGCGCCGGTTCATTTCGAGAAAACGCTCTATGCCCGCTTCGGCGAGCGCCTGAAGGGGTTCAATCCGCCGGCGCCGCAACCGGTCAGAAAAGCGATGGACAAGCATGCCGTCGATTTCATCATCGAGACGGTACGCGCCAATCCAGGCGAGATATCCATCGTTGCGACAGGGCCGCAGACCAATATCGCGATGGCGCTCGATCTGGCGCCCGATATTGCCGGCCTCGTCAAGCAGATCGTGGTTCTGGGTGGGTGTTTTGCAACGCCCGGCAATATTACCCCGGTGAGCGAATACAATATCTGGGCCGACCCGGAGGCCGCCCGCGTTGTGTTGCGCTCCGGCGCCCCGGTTATTCTGGTGCCGCTGGATGTGTGCGAAGACAACCGCGTGGCACCCTCCATGCTGACGCGCGATGACCTCTTCGATCTGAAGAGCCAGTATCCTGATAGCAGGGTCATCGATTATGTCTGTGGGAATTTCGAGATCTATATCGATATCTGGCGCGAGTTCTTTGAACTGGTCGGATTCCCGCTGGATGATGCGATCGCCATCGCTGCCGTCACCCATCCCGGGTTCTTCGACATGACGGAGCCGCTGTTCGTTGATGTCGCGCTGTCCGAAAGGCTGGTGCGAGGTCAGACGGTTGCCTTCACCGGCCGTCAGATCCTGCCGTTCGACGGGCCGAAGACCACGCGTATCTGCCGCAATCTCAATGGCCGGGCTTTCATGAGCCTGTTCAAACAATCCCTTGGCGCGCTGGACTAGGAGAGCGATATGAAGCCGACGAAAGTCATCATCGATTGCGACCCCGGCCATGACGATGCCATTGCGCTTTTGATGGCCCACCGCATGCCTGAAGTCGACCTGATCGGCGTGACCACGGTCTGTGGCAATGCGCCGCTTGAACGCACGACGGCCAATTGCCTGCGGATCATGGAATTGCTCGGAGCCACCGGTGTTCCCGTTGCTGCCGGCTGCGTGACGCCACTTGGACGACCCCTGGTGCTGGGCACTGCGGACGGGCCGAGCGGCCTTGATGGCTCGCCCTATCTTCCGGAGCCAACCATGGAACTCCAGAAGGAGCATGGCGTGGATTTCCTGGCGCGGCTGTTGCGCGAGGCGGAAGAACCTGTCGTCTTGGTGCCAACCGGTCCGCTGACGAACATCGGCATGCTGCTTTTGAAATACCCAGATGTCAGAGCGAAGATCGCCAGGATCGTGCTGATGGGCGGCGCGTTCTATCGCCGGGATGAATACATCACGCCGACCGAGTTCAATATATTCTGCGACCCCGAAGCCGCGGCCATCGTCGTTGAAAGCGGGTTGGACATCACAATGGTCGGCCTCGATGTCACCATGAAGGTTCTGGTGGAGGAGCCGCAGTTCGAGGCCATCGGCGCCATTGGGACGGATCTTTCGAAAATCGTGCTCGACTGGCTTCGCTATTACGAGAAACTGCACCGCGGGCAGATGGGCGTGGGCGGTGCTCTGCATGATCCGCTGGCGCTTGCCGTGGCGATCGACCCGACATTGATTGAAACCCGCAACGCCTTCGTGCAAATCGACCGCACCGGCACCCATACTTTCGGTGCAACGGTCGCTGATTACTGGAATCTTGAAGGGCAGCCGGACAATGTGAAGGTTGCTTCCAAAGTGGATGCGGACCGCTTCTTTGAAATGCTCTACACTTCGCTTCGGTAATATCGTCGCAATAGCGGTACGGAAAAGGGGAACTCACATATGGTAGACGTCTTTTCGGCGCACAGGCAGGACGGTGAGGCGGTGCTCGACACATCGAAAACAGCGCTCGTGATCATCGACATGATCAACGAGTTCTGCAAGCCGGGTGGCAAGATGGTGCTTCCGGGATACGAGCAGCTGATGCCGCAGCAGAAGGCGTTGATCGCGACCGCCCGCAAGAACGGCGTGCCGGTCATTTTTGTCGTCGACAGTCATCGCAAGAACATGCGCCGCGATCGCGAATGGGTGAAGCGGACGCCGCACGGCATCGAGAATACGTGGGCGACGCAGGTCATCGAAGACCTTGAAGTCCAGAAGGACGATATCATTGTCGTCAAGCATCGGTATTCCGCCTTCTTTCAGACCGACCTTGATCTGGTGCTCAAGGACATGCTGATCTCGCAGCTTGTCGTGTGTGGCGTTGTGACCAATATCTGCGTCCGCTCCACCGTGCATGATGCCTTCTTCGAGGGGTATGACGTCGTGGTGCCGCATGATGCCTGTGCGGCGACGGGACCGCGGGAGCATGTGTCGACACTTTACGATATCGCCACGCATTTCGGGGTCGTCGCTGACACGGCAGCGGTGATTGCAGGCTTGTCCAGCGGCCAGCCCATTGCCAATCATGTGTTTGAGGACGTTGGCCCTGTCGGACTGGCGGCGCAATGAAACAGCCCCCGAAAGCAGCCGGGCCATCGGCCGGCCGGGCCGGGATCGGCGCTGCGCAGAAAGCAGAACTGTCGCGCGCCGAGCTTGTGAGACGTCTGGAAGAGATCGGCTACAGGCTCGAAGACCACAATGCTCATATCATCCGGCTTGCGCATCAACGCAGCTCGAGCCTGTTTCAGAAGGCGTTCGAAGGTCTTTCCATTACCCCGACCCAAGTGGCAGTCCTGGCTACCTTGCTGCGCCATGGCGATCTGCCGCAGAACCTCATCGGCAAATATACCGCGATCGATACGGCGACCTTGAGCCCGATGCTCAAGCGCATGGAGCTTGCCGGCTGGGTGGAGCGCATTCCGTCAGAAGCGGATCAACGGGTCAATCTCATCCATCTCACGCCTCACGGCCAGAGTTTCGCCCTTGAGGTTCTGCCAATCTCGCAACGTGTCAGCGACGAGGTTCTCGCACCTCTCAATGCGCGCGACCGCAAGCGTTTTGTCGAACTCTTGCGAAAACTGACCTGAACCAGCCTGAATTACCCCACCTCCTGGAGATATTGAATGACCGAATTTCCCGTCCGCAAATTTAGCCTCATCATCGAGGAAATCCTTCATGAGGGTGGTCCCATGCCGGAAAAGCCGCGCCGCCGGGGGGCCATTCTTGCTGTGGTGAAAAATCCATATGCCGGAGTATATGTGGAAGATCTCGAACCCGGTATGGATGCTCTCAAGCCGTTGGGCCTTGAGATGACGGACCGCCTTATCGCAGCTCTGGGCTGCGATGTGAGCGAAATCGATTCCTATGGCAAGGCTTCGATTGTGGGCAGCAATGGCGAGCTTGAGCATGGCGCGCTCTGGCATGTGCCGGGTGGCTATGCCATGCGGGAGAAGCTCGGAGAGGCTCTCGCGATTGTGCCCTCCGCAAAGAAGGTTGGCGGTTTCGGCGCTCGCGTCGATGTGCCGATCGGCCATATCAACGCCGCCTATGTGAGAAGCCATTTCGATGCGATGGAGGTTGGTGTTCCGGACGGTCC
This sequence comes from Hoeflea sp., assembly GCF_014359905.1. GTDB lineage: Bacteria > Pseudomonadota > Alphaproteobacteria > Rhizobiales > Rhizobiaceae > Hoeflea. Next base: position 14,146 of record NZ_JACIYP010000012.1, read on the forward strand.
GAGACCCGATGAAATGGTGTTCTGCCTGGTGATGGCCTGCGGTCCGCGCATCCATTCGCGCATGGGCGGGCTTGCGGCAGACAAGATCAGCGCATTCGACGGTCTGCGTTGATTTTTGCCCGATATTTCTTCGTAGGCGAATTTATTTGTCCCCCAAAAAATAGTTGGTATACGAAGAAAATATTCGGGAAGATGATGGCTTTCCATTCGAACTGTGAAATCAGGAAATGCAGACCCCGATGAATGACAGATCTCCGTCCGGCAATGGTATCGTCGCAGGCATCGACGTCGGTGGCACATTCACCGATCTTATCGTGCTCGACAGCGACACCGGCGCTGTCACGATCGGCAAGGTGCCGACAACGCCAGATGACCAGTCGCGCGCCGTGATGGCGGTGTTGGCGGAAGCGGGCTGGAAAGCTTCGGATATCGATCTCATCGTTCATGGAACGACAACGACAACCAATGCGCTTCTTGAGCGTCGCCTGGCCAAGGTCGGAATGATCACGACTGCAGGCTTCCGCGATGTCATAGAGCTCGGCCGGCGGACGCGTCCGAATCCGTATGGCCTCTTCGGTACCTTCATTCCGCTTGTTCCGCGCAATCTCCGCCTTGAGGTCGACGAGCGGGTGGAAGCGACAGGAAAAGTCCGCACGCCGCTTGATGAAGCCGGGTTCAGGCGCGCCGTCGAGCATCTGGCCGCCGAAGGCTGCGAATCGCTGGTCATCCACTTCCTGCATGCGTTCAAAAATCCGTCTCACGAACTTCGTGCCCGTGACATAGCGCTCGAGATGTGGCCCAACAGTTTCGTCACGACCGGTCATCAGCTCCTTTCCGAGGCCCGTGAATATGAGCGTGGCGTGACGGCCGCCGTAAATGCCGCGGTCCAGCCTATTCTGCAGCGTTATGTGGAGCGTCTGCGTAACCGGCTTCGCGAAGACGGCTATGCGCGCGACTATCTGATCATGAATGGCAATGGCGGCACGGTTTCATCCGAGCTTGTCATTCGGGAGGCGGCAAAGACAGTGATGTCCGGCCCGGCATCCGGCGTCATCGCCGCTGCACGGACTGCAGCGCGTGCCGGCTATAAAGACCTCATCACCTACGACATGGGCGGCACGTCGAGCGACGTTGCGCTGATACGTGACAACCGGCCATTGATTTCCAACGAGATCGAAGTCGAATATGCCATGCCGATCCATGTTCCTATGGTCGATGTCCACACGATCGGGGCAGGCGGCGGGTCGCTCGCAAGCGTCAACAAGGCCGGCCTGCTTGAAGTCGGACCGCAAAGCGCCGGGTCCATTCCGGGCCCGATCTGCTATGCCCGCGGCGGAACGCGTCCGACGATTACGGATGCGAACCTTTTGCTCGGGCGGCTGAACCCGGACAAATTGCTTGCTGTTGAAAATCCTGTTCCGCTTGAGCAGGTTGAGGCCATTTTCCTGCGCGAAATCGGAAATCCTTTGTTGCTGTCTGCCGTCGATGCGGCCGGCGCCGTGTTGCGGATCGGAAACCTGAAGATGGCGGGCGCCATCCGGATGGTCTCGGTCGGCAAGGGCAACGACCCGCGCGATTTCATCCTGTTTGCGTTCGGCGGCGCAGGGCCCTTGCACGCTGCCGAAATCGCGGCGGAATTGGGTATTCCACGCGTTCTGGTGCCTGCGCGTCCGGGCATCACCAATGCAATCGGTTGCGTCGTCGCCGACCTGCAGCATGACTATGTGAACACTGTGAATGCTGCGGTGAAGGATATCGAGATCAGTCAGATCAATGATGTGTTCGCCGAGCAGGCTGCCCAGGGCCGGGCGGCATTGGAGCGCGAGTCAATCAGCCCGTCCGAAGTTGTCATTGAACAGAGTTTTGACATGCAGTTCGCAGGCCAGACCCATCTGATACGGGTTTCGCTCAAGCAGCGTGCGGAAACGACGGCCGAAATCCAGTCCCTGTTCGAGGAGGCCTATTATGCCCGCTTCCGGGTGCGCCTGCCTGAAGTTCATGCCGTCATTGTCAATCTCAATACGTCCGTGATCGGCGTCCGCGAGGCTGTCCCGCTGGAAAACCTGATTGCAAAAGCTGATCGCGTTCACACTGTCGAGGACGCCCTTAGCGGCAAGCGCCAGGTCTGGTTTGCCGGAAAGTGGCATGAAACCCCGGTCTTCCAGCGCGAGATTCTCCCGCTCTCCGCAGCAATCGAAGGCCCGGCCATTCTCGAACAGTTTGATTCAACCACCGTTGTTCCGCCCGGCGTGACCGCTGCCGGGGACGAACAGGGAAATATCATCTTGACCATTGCAGGAGCCGCTCATGGCCGCAATTGATCCGATCACGCTATCCGTTATCCAGGCCGGCCTGCAGCAGGTCTGCGACGAGATGGATACGACCTTCTCGCGTGCCGCATTCTCGCCGATCATTGCCGAAGCCGACGATCGGTCTGACGGCATTTATGCGGCTGAAGACGGGTCACTGATTGCCCAGGGTCTGGGAGGCCTGCCGCTCTTTGTGGGAACGATGCAGGCATCGACGCGCACAATCATCGAATTCATCCGGGATGAGAAGATCGCCGCGCCGGACGAGGGCGACATCTTTATCGTCAACGATCCCTATCTCGGTGGCACCCATCTGATGGATGTGCGCTTCGCCATGCCCTATTTCCGGGACGGCAAGGTGTTTTGCTGGCTCTCCAACATCGGCCACTGGCCCGATATCGGCGGCACGGTCCCGGGCGGGTTCTCGGCGTCGGCGACATCCGTGGAGCAGGAGGGCCTGCGTATTCCTCCGGTCAAGCTGTTCAAGCGCGGCGTCATGGACCGAGAGATCTTTTCCATCATCACGTCCAACATCCGGGTCGCCGAACAGCGGATCGGCGACATCCGGGCACAGACAGCAGCCCTTGAAGTGGGGCGCGACCGTTTGACCGAGCTGCTCGACCGCTATGGTGAAGGCCTCGTGCTGGAATCGATCGGCGAGTTGCGCAAGCGCTCCGCCGAACAGATGCGGGCCTGTATCGGACAGATTGACAGCGGGACCTATTGTGGCGAGGCCTTCATCGATTCCGATGGCGTGGTCAATGAGCCGCTGACAATCGCGCTTGCCATCACCAAGACCGATGACAACAGGCTGATTTTCGATTTCGCCGGTTCCAGCCCGCCTTGCCGAGGCCCGATGAACTGCGTCATTGCGACCACCCATTCCTCCGTCTATCTGGCGGTGCGCCACATCTTTCCAGAGATTCCGTTGAGCGCGGGGGCGTTCGAACCGCTCGAGATTGTCGATCCGGCCGGCACCTTCCTCGATGCGCGCTATCCACGGCCGGTTTCGGGCTGCGCCGCAGAGGTCTCGCAGCGCATTGCGGAGGCTGTGTTCTCCGCCATGGTCAAGGCGCTGCCGGATTTGGTCACCGCAGCGCCTGCAGGCTCCAGCGGCAATTTTTCCCTCGGCGGCGATGATCCGCTCTTCGGGCGTGACTATGTGATGTACCACCTTTCGGGCGGCGGCTATGGAGGCAATGTCCGCGAGGACGGTCTCACCAATGGCTGTTCGACGATCGGCATCTCCAAATCCGCGCCGGTCGAAATCACGGAACAGGTCTTTCCGGTCCTGTTCCGCAAATATGCGCTGCATGAGGGGTCGGGCGGCGCGGGCAAGCATCGTGGCGGGTTCGGCCTTTCCTACGAGGTGGAGCTCCTGCGGGGACATGCACGGGCCTCCTTTGTCATGGATCACGGTCGTTTCGGCCCGCAGGGCGCGCTTGGCGGCGACGATGGCGGGCGGGGATCCATCACGGTGATCCGCGACGGCGTGGTGCATCGGCCCGAACACATCACCAAGGAGCAGGATCTTCCGATGAAGGCTGGCGATTGTGTCCGTGTCGACACGCCCGGCGGCGGCGGCTATGGCCTGGCCCTGGAGCGCGATCCGGCTTTGGTGCTGAACGATGTCCTTCTGGGCTATTACACCGTCGCCGAGGCCAGCCGGCTGTTCGGCGTGAGCATTGCCGAAAACGGGGAGCTCGACGCGCTTGAAACCAGGAATTTGCGGCAACAGAAGACACGCGCAGCCTGAAGACGCAACGCATTGTGTCCGCTGATTGGATGCCGCACAGGTGCAGCTATGGACCGGATGATATACGCGATATACTTAAAGTTACGCGGTTTCGTTCTCGGCATCGATTTCCGCAAAAACCGCCTGCGCGGCTCTCATGGCGTCCAGTGACGCTGGCGCGCCGCAGTAGATTGCGCCCTGCAGGATGATCTCCACGATTTCATCCCTTGTCACGCCGTTGGTGAGAGCGCCGCGGACGTGGAGTTTGAATTCCGCCGACCGGTTCAGGGCCATGATCATGCCGAGGTTCAGAACGCTGCGCAGGCGGCGTTCGAGGCCAGGGCGGCTCCAGACCTCGCCCCAGCACCACTCGGTGAGAAGCTTCTGCAGGGGCGCGGAGGCGTTGTCGGCGGCGGCCAGCGAACGGTCGACATATGCGTCACCAAGCACTTCGCGGCGGATCTGCAGACCCTTTTCGAACTGCTCTCCCTGAAACTCTGGTCTGTTGCTCATCTGCTGCTTCCTTTGCATTCGTGGGATGGGGTGACATGGTCGCCCGGGTCGGTTTTTTTGCCAGGAGGGCAAGGGGTCCGTCTGCCCGACACGGGAAGGGGGGGGTGTGCGCTGAGGCAGAGGGGCGCATCCGGGATCAAGCGCTGGCAGCCAATGTCCGGGCGAAGGTTTGCGCGATCGCGAGGACGGCGGCGTGAATCGGACCGGCGGTCAGGCTGGGCATGACTGACGCGTCGACGACATAGAGATTGTCGAGCGACTTCAGCCTCAAATCCGAATTGACGACCGCCCCATCGTCCTTGCCCATCCTGCATGTGCCGCATGGATGGTGATGGGTAATGACGGCATTGGCAATGAAATCGTCGATCTCGGCGGTGGTGTTCAATGCTCCCGGCCTGAGTTCGCGCTCCCGCCATTCGGCGAGTTCGTCCGCCTGGCCGATCGTCCTTGCCGCGTCGAGTGCCGCGCGAAACAGCTTACGGTCATCGCCGGTTTGCAGGTAGGCCGGATCGATGATCAGCCTGTCCGCCAGTTCCGGGCCGCTGATCTGCAGGTGGCCGCGGCTGGTGGGATGGGTAATGCCGAAAAGCAGCGAATATGCTGTTCCGGCATCGGGAGCCTGAAAGCGTTCGGAGACGATCGGTGCAACGCCGCAGCCCACGACGATCTGCGGCTGGCCGGTTGCGGTGAAGTCGCCGGCTCGCATATAGGCCATCGATTCGGAATGCTGCAGACGCGACGCGGGAAGATGCTTGCGGGTCGCATAGAGATTGCCGGCGCCAAGCAGGTGGTCCTGGAGATGGCGGCCGATATCCGGCATGTCGATCAGGCAATCGACGCCTGCGGTTTTGAGCGCGTCACTTGGTCCGATTCCCGAGCGCATAAGCAAGGCGGGGCTTTCCAGTGCCCCTGCGCAGAGTACGACCAGATCGGAAAAAACATCGATCGGTCCGTCGCGTCCGACCAGTTCGATCCGGCGGGCCCGGTTGCCGTCCATCGTGATTCGTCTGGCGCGGGCGCCGGTGAGAATCTCGAGATTGGCGCGGCCGCGAACCTCCGGCGTAAGCCAGGCATCCGCAACCGTCACGCGTCGCCCCTTGCGAATGTTCAGCGAGTTCGGAGTGACGCCGATCATCCGGCCGTCATTATGGCCGTCGAGGCGCGGCAGCCCAAGCGCGGCGCCTGCTTCGATGAAGGCGCGGGCAAGCGGACTCACCTCTTCGCCCGGCCGGTATATCGGCAAGGGACCGGCCTCGGGGTCTTTTTTCTCATCGCTGCTCGAGCGGTCTTCGATGGCTCTGAAGGCAGATTGGAGTTCATCCCAACCCCATCGGGAATCACCGGTCGCCTCCACCCAGGCTTGGAAATCCCCAGGATGTCCGCGCATGTAGCCCATCGCATGCAGGCAACTCGATCCGCCAATCATTCGTCCGCGTGCCCAGTGATGCACCCGGCCTGCGGTCCCGGCCTGCGGCTCTGTCCGGTAGTCCCAATCATAGCTGCGGCCCTGCAATGCGGGCCAGGCAGCGGGATTCCAGATATCCGGGTCGGTCGCTTCCTCGCCGGCTTCGATCAGGAGGACGCGCCGCGTGGGCTCCTCGCTCAGTTGTGCCGCCAGCAACGCGCCTGCGGAGCCGCCGCCGATGATGGCGATATCAGTGTTCATTTGGTTTCCGGGACTGCCGACCTTCATCATCATACCTCTTGACGTTCTCTCGTTTCGAACCGGAGGAAACCGGGACCGGTGAACCCGGTTCCCGACGCAGTGGTCCCACTCATTGGAATGTGGTCACACGGTCTCTGGTTTCGACATCCCGGCATGGGCTCATCCTGTTGAATGATCGGTCGCAGAAGGTCAGTTGGCGCTGTCCATGGATTCCTTGGCAGCGGCCATGGCCTTCAGAATGTGTTTTCTCGAGGCCTTTCGGGCGGCCTTTTCATCGCCGGCGGCGATCGATTCATAAATCTCCTTCATTTCGGCAAGGCTTCTTAGTGCCCTTCCTTCCAGAGACATCGAACGCGCTCTGAAGAAGCTGATCCGGGCCACCAGACCGCGGTGAAGTTCCTCGAGAATAGGGTTTCCGCAATTGGCAAGAATGATCGAATAGAAGTCCGCCGCGGCCGTGAGCCGAGCGAGGCTGTTGTTGCTGGATGCCGCTTCAGCGAAAGCGGAAAGGGCCTTTTCGAGCTCCAGCAACTGGTCCTTGGCAATCCGCTGGGAACATCGCCCGACAGCCTCGACTTCCAGCAGTTCCCGGGCTTCGTAGATTGCCGTCATGTCTTCCCAGGTGAGTGCGGGTATCGACGGGCCCCGGTTGGGCACGAGGTCGATCAGGCGTTCCGCCGCGAGACTCCGCAACGCTTCGCGCAAGGACGGCCGACTGATGCCGAGTTGCACGCACAATTGGCTTTCGATGAGCCGGCTGCCGGGTTCGAAAACGCCGGAGAAAATCGCCAGCCTCAGCTTGTCGACAGTCTCCTGCTGCACCGTACGCGGCAAAATCCTTAGATCCATCTCTGGCGGCATCTTTTTGATCTCACGATTTGAGGGTCGCAACCTGAAGCAACATACGCGACCGCGCGCGAATTTGACAGCAGGAAGATCTATTCTGTCAACACGTAAGATTGAAAGAATGTCTGACAATCGGGTTGACCTCTGACTGTTTTGTGTCATGCTTTCAACACGAGCATGACAGAACGGGGTTTGAAACACATGGCGACAGTCGCCTCTTTCGATGGCATGAACATGCACCGTATCAACGCCGGCCGCATCAGCTTGAATGTCCGTCAGGCCGGCGCCGGCCCGCTGATGCTGTTCTTCCACGGCATTACCGCAAACTCGGCTGTCTTCGCGCCCCTGATGGCCCGGCTTTCGGATCGCTTCACGACTGTTGCGGTCGACCAGAGAGGCCACGGCCTCAGCGACAAGCCGGAAAGCGGCTATGAGGCGGCTGATTTCGCCGACGACATTGCCGCACTGATCCGTGCACTCGACCGCGGCCCGGCCATTCTGGTGGGGCACTCCCTCGGTTCGCGGAATTCGGTGACCGCCGCTGCGAAATATCCCGACCTTGTCCGCTCGGTCGTGGCGATGGATTTCACGCCTTACATCGAGACCGAGGTGTTCGATGCGCTGGAAGCGCGTGTGAATGCGGGCGACCAGCTGTTCAAGGACGTGGAGACGGTGGAGGCCTACCTGGCCGGCCGCTATCCGAACATACCGGCGCCCGCCATCAGGATCCGGGCGGAGAGCGGTTACCATCCGGTTGAAGGCGGCCTTCGTCCGCTGGCGTCGCCGGCCGCCATGGCTCAGATTGCGAAGGGGCTGCGATCAGACCTGACGCAAGCCTATCGGGACGTGCGAAAGCCCGTCCTCATTGTCCGCGGCGGAGAGAGCAGGCTGGTTTCGGCCGAGGCGCTGGCGAAGACAAGCGGGCTTCGCCCCGACCTTCCCGTCGTCGTCGTTCCGGGAGCAGATCACTATGTCAACGAGGTTTCCCCCGACATCACCTTGAAAGCCATCACAAATTTCATCGATGCCTGACGGCGCGAATGCCGTCTTCGTATAATCAGCAGGAACTGAGAATATGGCCAATTTGAACAAGACATCTGGAAAGGCGCTTCGCGCCGAGGTCGCTGGCGCCGGCTTTGCCGGCCTGACAGCCGCTATTGCCCTGAGGCAGAATGGTTGGGACGTCACGCTGCACGAGAAGGACTCCGAGCTCCGCGCTTTCGGCGCCGGCATCTATCTGTGGCACAACGGTCTTCGTGTGCTCGAAGGCGTCGATGCGCTTGAGGATGTCCTCGAAGGTTCCCATACGCCGCCGACCTACGAGACGTGGATGCACAACAAGTCGGTCTCCAAGGAGACGTTCAATGGCTTGCCCTGGCGGGTTATGACCCGGAGCCATCTGCACAATGCCCTGGTCAAGCGTGCCCGGGACGTGGGCGTCAACATGCGCGTCAATTCCGAAGCCGTTTCGGCCGACCCGGAGGGCCGCCTGACGCTTAACTCCGGAGAGGTTATCGAGGCCGATCTGATCGTCGGAGCCGACGGCGTGGGCTCCAAGGTCAGGGACTCGATCGGCTTCGAGCAGGATCGCTGGGTGTCGACCGACGGCATCATCCGGCTGATCGTGCCGCGGATGAAGAAAGAGCTCGGCGACGGCGAGTGGGACAACACCATCGACATGTGGAACTTCGAGCCGCGCGTGCAGCGTATTCTGTATTCGCCCTGCAACGAAAACGAACTCTATCTCGGCCTCATGGCGCCGGCCGCCGATCCCCGCGGATCGAAGGTGCCGCTCGATCTCGAAGTCTGGGTAGAGATGTTCCCGTTCCTCGAGCCGTGCCTTGCTGAAGCCGCCAAGCTGGAAACGGCCCGCTACGACAAGTACGCCACCACGAAACTTGATAGCTGGGTGCGGGGCAAGGTTGCTCTCGTGGGTGATTCCGCTCACGCCATGTGCCCGGCCCTGGCGCAGGGCGCGGGTTGCGCAATGGTCAACGCCTTCAGTCTGGCCCAGGACCTCGCGGAACAGTCTTCCGTCGAAGATGCGCTGGTTTCCTGGGAGAAGCGCATTCGTCCGATCACGGACAACACTCAGGCGCTTTCGGGTGAATATGCGGCAAACCGCTCGCTCTCGAAGGGCAACATGTTCACCACCGCGGCTCTCCAGGCCGCCCGCTACGACCCGATCCGCCGCGTGTATTCATGGCCCCAGTAAGGGCAGGAAAGACGGTCAAAAGAACACTTGTGCGTGCACGCGACTGCACGCTCTTACGGAGACAAAAATGACTCATTCGGCCGAAGTTGAAAAAAGCTATGATGTGCGTGGCTGGTACTCGAGCGTTCAGGAAGTCCGCCACGACGGCGGGGAGCCTGGCGCGACCCTCGTGAAGGTTGCGGTTGGCGTCATCATCCGCAACCCGTATGTCGGGACGTACTCCGCAGACCTGTCCAGGCTCACGGACCCCAGTGCGGCCATCGGTCATGCGCTGGGTGAGCGGGCCATCGCGCTTCTGGCCGGCCGGCCGGCCGAAAGCTACGGCAAGGGCGGCATCGCCGGCGTGTCCGGCGAGCAGGAACATGTCGTCGCTGCGATCACCACTGTCTTCGGAAACCCGTTGCGGGAGCAGGTCGGCGGCGGCAAGGCCTGGATCTCGTCAGTGAGCAAGGTTGCCAGTGCCGGCGCGTCCATCGATATCCCGCTCGCGCACAAGGATGAACTCTACATCCGCTCCCATTATGACGCCATCACCTTCTCCGTCCCGGATGGTCCGCGGCCGAATGAAATCCTGATATGTGTCGGCGTTGCAAGTGGTCCGCGCGTTCATGAGCGGGTGGGTGGCAAGACTGTCGCCGAACTCGCCACCGCATAATGACCCGACACCCAATGACAGAAGGAAGCACTCCATGCCTCTGAACATAAAAGACCTCAAGATCACCTCCACGGATTTCCAGCCGCTCGGAATGCTGCGGGACGAGCACGCCGGCGACAAGGGCAATGTTCTGCCCAAGCTGACGATCAGCGGAGTCCCCGAAGGCACCAAGGAACTGGCGCTCATCTGCCATGATCCCGACGCCCCCTTGCCCCAGGGCTTCACTCACTGGACTGTCTACGGCATCGATCCGTCGGCGACCGATCTTTCGGATGCCCAGGAAAAATACCGTGTCGGCCCGAATGGTGCAGGCCACATGCAGTACTACGGCCCGCAGCCTCCGGCCGGTCACGGCAAGCATCACTACTATTTCTGGATCTACGCTCTGGATACGACGGTCGACGGCACTCCCACCCGGGAAGAGTTTCTCGAAAAATACGCTGGCAACATCATCGAGCAAAACAGGATCGTCGGTCTTTACGAAAACCGGTGAAATGCAGGGTTTCGGCGCTGACAAATGCGCCGGAACCGCTGCGATTTGGGAGATCTCAAAATGGATACCATCACTTCTGCTCAGCGGACCGTCTTCGAAGAGCTGGTAACGGCAACGAAGATCTTGTTGCATGAGGGAATTCTCGACACATTCGGGCATATCAGTGCGCGTGATCCCGAGGATCCCCAAGGCTTCTTTCTGGCTCAGAAGCTGGCCCCGAGCCACATAACAATCGATGACATGCAGCGGTTCAATCTCGATGGCGAAACCTCGGACAACCGGCCGTCCTACCTCGAGCGTTATATCCACAGCGAGATCTACAAGGCACGGCCGGACGTCAATTGCGTGCTCCACAGCCATTCTCCGGCTGTGTTGCCGTATTGCTTCACCGATCAGCCGCTCAGGCCCGTCACCCACATGGGCGCGTTTCTCGGCGAATCCGTTCCCGTCTACGATATTCGCGACAAGCACGGCGACGAGACGGATCTCTTCGGCGGCGGTCCGGACGTTTGCGCCGATATCGCCGAAATCCTCGGCGATCAGCCCGTCGTTCTCATGGCCCGCCACGGCATCGTCAATGTCGGCTCTTCCGTTCGCCAGGTGGTGTTCCGGGCATTCTATACCGAACAGGAGGCGGCCGCGCAGACGGCCGGCCTGCAAATCGGCACCATCAAGTATCTCACCCCCGGCGAGATCAGGACGGCCGGCAAGCTGGTCGGCGCCCAGATCGACCGCGGCTGGGACCACTGGACGATGCGCCTACGGCAGGCAGGCCTGATGAGCTAGTGCCGAAAGGCCTTTGAAGACATCTGGCGACCTTGGCTCCGGCCGGGGTTGCCGGGACCGAACCAGACAGATCCTGATGACAGGTCGTCAGGCGAAAGCAAAGAAACCATGTCGAACGCCGATAGCTATGACTACATCATCGTTGGAGCCGGATCGGCTGGCTGTGTGCTTGCCCACAGGCTGAGCGCGGATCCGAAGTGCTCCGTGTTGCTGCTCGAGGCTGGAAGCTGGGACCGGGATCCGATGATTCACATCCCGCTCGGATGGGGAAAAATCCTTACCGAGCGGCGCCACGACTGGATGTATTTCTGCGAACCTGAAGAAAATGTGGGCGGCCGCAGCGTCGAGTGCGCCCGCGGAAAAGTCATTGGCGGCTCGTCCTCGACAAATGCGATGGCCTATGTGCGGGGCAACCGCGGAGACTACGACCGGTGGGCGGCCAACGGACTGAGCGACTGGTCTTACGATCAGGTTCTGCCTTATTTCCGCAAGCAGGAAACCTGGGAGGGCGGCGCGAACAGCTACCGTGGCGGCTCCGGTCCGCTCAATGTCCAGCACTGCCGCTACAAGGACCCGCTGATCGATGCCTTCGCCGAGGCCAGCATACAGGCGGGCTATCCGCAGACGGACGATTACAATGGCGAACAGCAGGAAGGCTTCAGCCGCCTGCAGATGACGATCTCCAAGGGGCGCCGCTCCTCGACGGCAACGGCCTATCTGCGTCCGGCCCTGAAGCGGCCCAACCTGACCGTCCTGACCAAAGCCATGGCCACGCGGATCGTGATGGAGGGCAGGCGCGCTTCCGGTGTGACGATCAACCACCAGGGCGGTGAACGGACGGTGACGGCGCGCAGGGAAGTTCTTCTTGCCGGCGGTGTCATCAACACGCCGCAACTTCTGATGCTTTCGGGGGTGGGAGCGCCGGACGAACTCGCTCGGCATGGTATCGAGACGCGGGTCAACCTGCCGTCAGTCGGCAAGAACCTGCAGGATCACGTGTCGGTCATCCTGATGTACAGGCGCCGGGAACCCGGGCCGTTCCTCAAGAACATGCGCGCCGACCGGATCGGACTGGACTTCCTGAAGACCTACCTGACGGGGCGCGGCTTCTCCGCAGATGTTCCGGGCGGCGTCGTCGCCTTCCTGAAGAGCGCCCCCGACCGGCCCTTGCCCGACATACAACTCCTGTTCACCGCGGCTCCGCTCGCCGCCTGGCCCTATTTGGAGCCTTTCAAGGCGCCCTTCCAGGACGGATTTGCAACCCGCATCATCGCGACCCAGCCGGAAAGCCGCGGGTCGGTGAAACTGGCCTCGGCGGACCCGTTTGCGGCGCCCTTGATCCATCAGAATTTCCTCGCCTCTCCGAAAGACTGGGATTCCCTTCGCGCCGGTTTCAGGGTGGCCAGGGACCTCGCAGCTCAGCCCTCCATGAAGCCCTTTATCGAGGCCGAGTTCTTTCCGGGTCCCGATTGCGAGACCGACGAACAGATCGACGAACATATCCGCAAGACCTGCATCACCGTCCATCATCCTGCGGGCACCTGCCGCGCCGGAGACGATGCGGCCTCCGTCGTGGATCAGGACTTGCGCGTTCGCGGGGTGGATGGACTGAGGGTGGTCGATGCCTCCGTCATGCCCGATCTGGTCTGCGGAAACATCAATGCGGCCGTCATCATGATCGCCGAAAGAGCGGCCGATCTCATCGCAGTCTCAAACAAAGTCGGGGTAGCGGCATGATCAAGCGCGTGGCCATCATTGGTCTTGGTACGATGGGTCCGGGCATGGCCGCCCGTCTCGCCAGAGGCGGCATCGAGGTCGTAGCCTACGACATCGCCCCCGCCGCAATCGAACGCGCGCGGCCGATGCTGGAAGCAGCCGATGGCGTTCTCGACGCCCTGGGCATTACGGCGTCCGCCGACAGCGGTGGAACCGTGCGCCTGACCGATGACATCGAGGAGGCCGTGAGAGGCGCCGATCTCGTCATCGAGAACGTTCCAGAAAAGGAAGAGATCAAGGCCGAGGTCTACCGCAAGATCGAGGGTTTGATCGGCCCGGATACGATCGTTGCATCCGATACGTCTGGTATTCCGATCACCAGGTTGCAGGCGCATATCTCGAACCCGGCGCGCATGATCGGCATGCACTGGTCCAATCCTCCGCACATCATTCCGATGATCGAGGTCATCGGCGGTGAACAGACCGCGCCCGAAACGGTCGACACCATCCGCGACTTCATCCGCTCGCTCGGCCTGCTGCCGGTCTTGTTGAAGAAAGACGTACCGGGTTTCGTCGAAAACCGTGTGCTCTACGCATTGCTGCGCGAGGTCGTTGACCTGGTCGAGCGCGGCGTGATCGAGCCGGAGGACATCGACACCTGCGTATCCTGGGGCATCGGCTACAAGCTCGCCGTGGTCGGTCCCATGGCGCTTCTCGATATGGCCGGCATGGACATCTACCATTCTGTCTCCTCCTTCCTGAATGCCGATCTCGCCGACCGCAAGGACGTGGCGCCGCTGGTGAACGCGCAGATGGCGGCCGGCAAGCTCGGCATCAAATCCGGCGAGGGCATCTATTCCTATACGCCCGAAACCATCGCCAAACTGCAGCCCGACCGCGCGCGCAAGCTCGTTGCAATCCGCCGCATTCTCGAGGGAGGCGAATAGGACCATGCAACCCCACCGGACAGATTATTCCAGATGGCTCTCGCTCTCGGCGACGCTGCCGCTGTCCGGCAAACCGGCCGGGAGTATGCGGACATGAGCGAAAGCCGCATTCTGCGCGCCGAGGCCTTGGTCGTCCGGCTGATCGGGATCCTGCTGGGGCTTGGTCTGCTCGCCATGGTCTTCGTCAACGTGGCCAATGCGGCGGGGCGATACAGCGGGCTGTTCGGGCTGGTCGGCGCGGACGAACTGCTGGTCTACGGGATGATCTGGATCGTCATGCTGGGCGCCATCCTCGCCGCGCGGGACCGCGACCACCTGTCGATCAATTTGCTGCCCTCGGCGATGAAGGGCCGTCCGGCCGCCGCCCTGCAAGTCGCGATTGATGTCGCCACCGTCACCGTCTCCGCCTTCATCGCCTGGCACAGCTTCAACTTCATCGAGCGCATAGCCGGTTTGAACCAGTCGAGCATGGGACTGGGCATTCCGATGATCGTTCCGCATTCCGCAATCCTGGTGGGTTTCACCGGCATCGCCGCAGTGACGGCGCTGCTGACGATCGTGGATATTGCCCGCTTCGCCCGGGCTGAAGGAGCGATCGATTGACATGGGTCCTGGGTATCAGCATCGCGGCCTTGACCGCGCTTGGAGCGCCGATCTTCGTGGCGCTGCTCTTCGGGGCGTCGCTGGCGCTGCTGTTCTTTCCCGGTCCGCCGCTGATCGCGCTGCAGCAGACAATTTTCGGTGGCCTGGACGCCTACGCCTTGCTTTCGGTGCCGTTCTTCGTCTTCGCCGGCGAACTGATGGCGATCAGCGGCATCGCCGACCGGCTCATCGGTCTGGTGCGTGCGCTGTTCGGACGGATGCCTGGATCGCTTGGCGTCGCGGCGCTGGGCGGCTCGACCCTGATCGGCACGATCTGCGGCTCGTCCGCTGCGGCCGTGGCCGCGGTTGGACGCAACATGTACCCGCAGCTTATAGAAAGCGGCTACGGCAGGCGGCGTGCGGCCGGGATCATCACCTCGAGCGGCGCGATCGACATCGTCATCCCGCCCTCCATCGCCATGATCCTCTACGGCGCCTCGGCCGAGCAATCCATCCCGAAGCTTTTCATCGCGGGCATCATTCCGGGCCTCGTCATGGCGCTGCTGATGGCCGGCTACATATCGCTCTCGGCGATGATGGCACGCATCCCGCGGGAACAAGGTTTCCGCGCCAGCGTGGTCTGGGCCGCATTCCAGAACGCCTTCTGGGCGCTGACCATGCCGGTCTTCGTGCTGACGGGGATTTATGCAGGGCTGTTCTCTCCGACCGAGGCGGGCGGCTTTGCCTGTGCCTATGCGATGTTGCTGGGGTTTTTCGTCTACCGCACCATCACTTTCCGCGCCATGCTGGACGCTGCGGTTCGCGCGGCCATGATGACGTCGCGGATCATGATGGTGGTGGCCGCCGCGGGGGTGATCAGCTGGATCCTCACCGTGGAGGGCGTGCCGCAGGCGCTGATCGCGGCCACCGCCGACGCAGGCATGTCCCCGCTCGGCTTCCTGCTGACCGTGAACCTGCTTCTGCTCGCGATCGGTTGCGTGCTCGATCCGACATCGGCGATCCTCGTGTTGGCGCCGCTGCTGGTGCCCATCGCCATATCGCTGGGGATCGATCCCATTCATTTCGGCGTGGTCATGACCGTCAACCTTGCAATCGGGATGTTCACGCCGCCTTTCGGGCTGAACATCTTCGTCGCGCAGTCGGTGCTGGGAGTACCCACCTCCGACATCTACCACGGCGTTCTGCCATTCATGGTCGTGCAGATCTCGGCGCTTGCCCTCATCACACTCTTACCCGGGCTATCGTTATGGCTGCTCAACGGCATGTAATGACCGCGCCCAAGCAAAATGGAGTAACAAGACAATGACATACCAGATCACCCGCCGCCGGCTGATGGGACGCGCCCTCGGTGCCGCCCTTGCCTTTGTCCTGCCTTTCGCCGGCGCCGCCCAGGCGCAGGAAACCATGAAGCTTGCCTCCGCCACAATCAACGACGTGCAGCACGAATGGCAGAAGGAGTTCCAGAAGGAGATGGAATCCCGCGTCGGCGATGCGCTGAAGGTCGAAATCTACCCGGCATCACAGTTGGGCGCGATCCCGCGGATGGCCGAGGGCGTTCTGCTCGGCACCATCGAGGCCTTCACCACCCCCACATCCTTCGTCACCAACGTCGATCCGCGCTTCCAGGCTTTCGATGTGCCGGGTCTCTTCAAGGATGCCGACGAAGTGCATGCGGTGATCCACGATCCGGAATTCCGCGACTACATGGAGACGCTGTTTCTCGACAAGGGCGTGCGCATCATCGGCGCGATCTTCAACTCGCCCACGCAGATCCTGACCCGGGAACCGGTGACGACGATTGAAGGGTTCAACGGTCTCAAGGTCCGCACCTTCGCTTCGCCGCTTCAGATGAAGCCGATGGAGGCCATTGGCGCCAATCCCACGCCGCTGGCGCTTTCCGAAGTGACCCCGCAGCTTCAGGCCGGTGGAATTGACGGCATGCTGGCCGGCATCCCGATCCTGACAGCGTTCAAGTTCTACGACAGCGCCAAGTATGTGACCAACATCAACATGAACCAGATCGTGTCGGTGACCCTGGTCAACGAAGCCTGGTTCCAGTCGCAGTTGGACGAAGTCAGGGCCGCGATCATTGCAGCCGGCCGCGCCGCTGAGGAAACCGTGTTCCCATGGGGTGTGGAGAATGTCGAACGTGCCGAGAAGGGATGGCTGGATAATGGCGGCGAGGTCTACATGCTCCCCGAAGACCGGCAGGCCGAACTGCAGGCAACCTTCGCGAGGGTCGCCGATGAAGTGCTCGCCGACCAGGCTGAGGTCATCGCGGTGAAGGACCGCATCGTTTCGAAGCTCGAGGAGGTTCGCGCCCGATGATCCGGTCAGCCGCCCTTCGCGTTGCAGCTCAATCCCGCGTCATCGCTGGCGCGGCAGGAGAAGCGCAGCGCCGCTTCCATCTTGCCTGCGGCCAGCGGCAGGTTGAGACGCGTGCGGGCGGCGTCGGTGGAGCACCACAGCGCTTCCACCGGCATGCGGTCGCCGGTGGCGTTCATCAGGTTGAGAACGCCGGTCTCCGTGTCGTGCCAGAGCGTCAGCGTCAGTTCGTCGCCGGGCGCGATTGCGCCGAGATCATCGGAATACCAATGCGCCAGCGCGACCCGGCATTGAACGGTGTCGCCGGTTTCATTGGCAACGGAAATCTCCACGGGATCTGCCCCGTCGGTTCCGTGAATTATGCCTGAATAGGGCACATACGCTCCGCTCTCGGCCTGGGCCGGGAGCGCATAAAGCCCAGCAGACAGGGCCACAAAAACAATAAGTCTGCCAACCGTGTCCCATCTTTGATGGGAAGATAGCAACCAACCAGGGAACATCATTATGAAGAACCTACTTATTTCGACCGCGCTCAGCGTGGTGCTGGGCGCTTCAGCGGCATCCGCTGCGGACGTCGATACCATAGCCATCCTCACTCCGGAACAGGGAAGTGACTATGGCTGGAACCAGCAGGGCGTCGACGCGGCCAAGGCCGCGGCCGCAGCCGAGGGTGTCGAGATCATCGTCGCCGAAGGACTGGGATACGGAGACGTCCGCGCCCCGATGCGTGAACTGGCAGCGGAAGGCGCCGACCTGATGATCGCGCACGCCAGCGGCTACAATACCGCCGGTCCGGAAATCGCCCAGGAAACCGGTATTCCGGTGTCGATCGTCGACAGCCCCGACGCTCTGAAAGAGGGTCTTGTGGCCGACTACACGCTGTCGGGTCACGAAGGCGCCTACCTTGCCGGACGGCTGGCCGCCAAGATGACAACCACCGGTACGGTCGGCATCGTCGTTTCGGGTGAGCCGCCTTCGTGGAACTCGCAGTCGGCAGGCTTTGCCGAGGGCGTCAAGGCCGAGAACTCGGAGGTCAAGATTCTGTATTCGGTGATCGGCCCGGCAGCCTATTCCGATGCAGCGGGCGGTAACCGCGTGACCACTTCGGTCATCGCCGCGGGCGCCGACATCATCTTCGGACAGGGTAACGGATCGAGCTTTGGCATGATCCAGGCGGTGGAGTCGAACAAGGCCACCGACGGATCTGACGTGCTCTTCATCGATGTCATCGGCGACAAGTCCGCACTCGACAAGGGTCATCTGCTGACCTCCGTCGTCTGGGACATGACTCCGGTCTACACCGCGATGATCAAGGACCTGAAGGCCGACAAGTTCGGCACCCATGGCTACTCGATCAGCCTGGCCGACGATTCCGTCAAGCTGCTCAAGACCCCGCAGATCGACGAGGAAGCCTGGACCGAGGTGATGGCGCTGCGTGACCAGATCATATCCGGCGACATCAAGGTCGAGCCGGTGTTCGATGCTGCGGCCGTCCGCGCACTGGTCACCGTGGCTGAGTGAGCATATCCGTGGAAAACCGAACGGAAACCCCAACAAACCTGCTCCCGGAAACGGGGGCAGGTGTCATCGGCGTCCATGGCGTGACCAAGCGCTTCCCCGGCGTGATTGCGGTCAACGACGTCTCACTGACCTTTCACCCGGGCGAGGTGCATGTCCTGCTCGGCGAAAACGGCGCCGGCAAGTCGACGCTGGTGGGGATCCTGGCGGGCCTTCAGGAACCTGATGAGGGCTATCTGTCTCTCAACGGGGAACGGACTCGTCTATCCAGCCCTTCGGCCAGTCTCGAGGCCGGCATCAGCACGGTGTTCCAGCATTCCATTCTGGTGCCGACGCTGACCGTGCTCGAGAACCTGACGCTGGGCGCACCCTGGTACGAGCGTCTGCCGCGCGAGCGGATTGCGGCGCGGATGGACGAATTGAAGAACGAATTCGCGTTGTCCCTGCCGCTGGATGCGATCACCGGTGAATTGTCGCTTGGACAGCAGCAGCAGATCGAGATCGCCCGCGCGCTCCTTCGTGACAGCAAGGTGCTCATCCTCGACGAGGCGACCTCCATGCTCACGCCCCAGGGCGCGCAGGAACTGGGCGCGCGGATGCAGAAGCTGGTGAAGACCGGCTTGACGGTGATCTTCATCACCCACAAGCTCGCCGAGGCCTACCGCTTCGGCAACCGCATCTCCGTGCTGAAACAGGGTAAGCTGGCCGGCCAAATGGGACCGGAACAGATCAAATCCATGTCGGAGGATCAGGCGATCGACGAGATCGTCCGCCTGATGTTCGGCCGCGAGACCGCGGCCACCTCCAACGCGCACCGCGAAAGCAGCGCACGCGACGAAATCGTCCTGCAGGTCGAGGGACTGGCAACGCTGGGCGACGACGATGTCATGGGGCTCGAGAATATCTCGCTGACCTTGCGGGCGGGTGAAATTCTCGGTGTCGCCGGGATCGACGGCAACGGGCAGAAGCAACTCGCCGAGGCGGTCGCCGGGCAGCGCGCCGTGACGGCCGGTCGCGTGGTGCTGGACGGTGAGGATATCACCAAGGTCTCGGTGGCTCAGCGACGACGCCGGGGATTGCGCTACCTGACCGACGACCGGCTTGAGGAGGGCTCCGTGGCAGCCTTCCCGGTATCTGAGAACACGGTACTCAAGGATATCGGGCAACCGCCGTTCTGGGTGAATGGGCTGGAGCGCCCCCAGCGCATCGCGCAGCACGCGCGCGACATGATCGCCGAATTCTCTGTCCGTACGCCGGCTGAAACCACGCCGATCGGGCGACTTTCCGGCGGCAACATCCAGAAGGTGCTGTTGGGCCGCGAACTGCACGGAGAGGCGCGCGTCGTGGTATTCAACAAACCGACCTACGGGCTGGACCTTCAGAACATCGACGCCTCGCGCCAGCGCATCGCCGAGATCGCCGAACGCGGACTTGGGGTCGTGCTGATTTCCACGGACCTCGACGAGTTGATGGCGCTCTCGGATCGCATCCTGGTGATGGAGGGCGGCCGGATCCGCGGCATCGTCGAGAACGACGGCAGCGGCGAGACCCTGCGCCTGCGCATCGGCCGGATGATGGCCGGCGAGGAAGAACACAAACAGGCAACGGCATGACCATGGAAGATGACATCAAACCCGGTTCGACGGGCGTGGAGACCAATGCGGCCGATGCCGCCGGTCCGACGGCCGAGCGCAGCACGTTCCAGCGCATTCTCACGGTCACAGTCGGCCCGATCGTCGCGGCTTTCCTGTTGTCCGCGATCATCCTGATGCTGGTGGGCGTAAATCCGCTCACCTATTACGGATACATCCTCGAGCGCTCGCTCTTCTCGGGCCTCGGCCTGCAGCAGACGGCCACCCGCATGGCGCCGCTCCTGTTTCTCTGCGCCAGCCTGATCATCGCGTTCCGTGCAGGGATCTGGAACCTGGGGACGGACGGGCAGTTCCTGCTCGGAGCCGTCATTTCCGCCGCCACCGCACCGCTTCTTGTCGGCGTTCTGCCCGGATGGGCGGTGCTCTTGATCGGCTTCGTGCTGGCCGCGCTCGTCGGCGCCGTCTGGTCTGTGATCCCGGCACTGCTCAAGGCCTATCAGGGCGTCAACGAGATCATCACGACCCTGATGATGTCATTTCTCGGCGTGCTGCTGGCCTCGACGCTGGTCAAGCTTGCCTTCCGGGATCCGACGACGACTGTGCCGCAGACCCGCACCCTGCCGGTTGAAGACCGTCTGCCACGGCTCTTCGACACATCCATTTCCAGCGGTCTGATCTGGGGTCTGGTCGCGGTTCTGCTGGTCCACCTGATGATGACCCGCACCGCCTTCGGGATGCGGTTGCGGATGGTCGGGGCCAATCCCGCCGCCGCCACCCATGCAGGGCTATCCGTGCCGCTCCTGACGATGGCGACCTTCGGCCTGTCGGCGGGCTTTGCCGGTCTGGCCGGCGCGTCGGAAATCCTCGGCGTTGCCGGCAATGTGCGCGCCAACTGGGATCCGGCCTATGGCCTGATGGTGATCCCCCTGGTCTTTCTTGCCCGGTTCCACGGGGTGGGCGCCATCGTGCTCGTCTTCTTCTACTCGGCATTGCTGATCGGCAGCGAGAGCGCCGCCCGGCGCCTCGGCGTGCCGCAGGATTTCACGCTGGTGCTGGTCGCCAGCCTGCTGATATGCCTCGGACTCGGGGAATATATCGACCAACGCAAACGCCGAAAGGAGCGTTGAGATGAACGGTTTGCTGACCGAGGCGTTCCTGTCCTCTCTCTTCACCGGCGCCATCGTCGCCGCCATCCCCATTCTGCTGGCCGGACTGGGCGAGCAGATGTCCGAGAAGGCTGGTGTGCTGAATATCGGCATCGAGGGCATGATGCTGATGGGCGCCTATATGGGCTTCCTCGTCGCTTTCGAGACCAGCTCGCTCTGGCTTGGCTTCCTGGGCGGCATCCTCGGCGGCGTGCTGACGGCTGTCTTCATGGCGGTCCTGTGCGTGCGGCTGGGTTTGAACCAGATCGTCATCGGCATCGGGCTGACGCTCGGCGCCGAGGGGCTGACGGCGCTGTTGCACCATTTCCAGTTCTCCCGCACCTATCCGCGACTGCCTGCGCCCGAACGGATCAACATCCCCGGACTCACCGACCTGCCGGTCCTCGGACCGTCGCTCTTCGGACGGCATCCGATCGTCTATCTCGCGCTTGCGGCGGTCGTGGTGCTGGCTATCCTCTATCGGCGCACCAATCTCGGCATGACCCTGCGGGCGGCGGGCGAGAAGCCGGCAGCGCTCGATGTCGCCGGCGGCAACGTGCTCGGCCTCCGCGTCTTCGCTGTGCTGTTCACCGGAGGCATGGCGGGGCTCGGCGGCGCCTATCTCGCCAATGTCGGGGCAGGGCTGTTCATTCCCTTCATGACCGGCGGCGCAGGCTTCATCGGCATCGTGCTGGCCATGCTGGCGCGCGGCCGTCCGCTCTGGGTGCTCATCGGCGCCCTGGTCTTCGGCGCGGCGCTGTCGCTCACCACGGCCTTGCAGGTCGCCGGATCGAACATGCCCACCGACGTCATCCAGATGCTGCCCTTTGCGGCGGTGATGCTGGTGCTGGTGCTTTTCGGTCGCCGGGCGAAACTGCCCTCGGCGCTCGGCGCAGCTTACGAACGCGGCGCCCGCTAGGGGCGCACCCACAATGACCGTGCCAGGGAGTAAGGGCGCGGCGCAACAAAGGAGAAGTGACATGGCCGATACAAAAGTATTCTTGCTCGATGGCGGATCACTGGTGCTCGACGGGTTCCATATCTGGTGGAACAAGGGCCCCGGGGGCGAGGTTCGCTTTCCGGTCTATTCGGTGCTCGTCGACCATCCGAAAGGCAAGTTCCTGATCGACACCGGCTACGATTTCGATCACGTGCAGAAGGTGCTGCCGTTCGAGAAGCCGCAGCAGACCGAGCAGCAGACCATCCCCGGCGCACTCAAGCTCCTGGGGCTGGAACCGAAGGACATCGATGTCCTGTTCAACTCCCACTTTCATTTCGACCATGTGGGCGGCAACAAGTTCTTCCCCGACACCAAGAAGATCTGCCACAAGGACGAACTGCCGCAGGCCGCCCGGTGCCAGCCTTTCGAGGTCCTCGGCTATTCGGATCTCGCCTTCTCGACCGAGGTGGCCGAGGCGCGTGGCATGTCAGACCAGCTCACGATGGGCCAGACGGCTGCCAACACCAAGTATGAGTTGATCGAGGGCGACGTAGAGCTCGCGCCCGGCGTAACGCTGATTTACACGCCGGGACACACCGTCGGGCACTATTCTCTGCTGGTCGAGTTCGACAACCGCCGTCCGCTGCTGCTGACGCTCGATGCGGCCTATACCCGCAAGAACTACGACAACGACATCAATGCCGGCTTTCACATCGATCCGGTGGCCGGCGTGAATTCGATGCGCCGTCTCAAGCAGATCGAGAAGGAGAAGGACGCCGAGGTGCTGTTCAGCCACGATCCGGAAAGCTTCAAGGACTACCGGACCGGCGTCAATTTCTACGGCTGAAGGAGAGAGCCCGATGCGATATCCTGAAACAAAACCGCCGGTCTTCACCCTGACCGCCGGTCCCGTGGACGCCTATCCGGAAGTGCTGCGCGCGCTCGGAAAGACCGTGCTCTACGATTACGATCCAGCCTTTCAGGCGTTTTACGAGAACGTCGCGCTGAAGGCGCAGAAGGCGATGGGGACCGAGACCCCGCCGCTCATCCTTCAGGGCGAGCCGGTTCTGGCGCTTGAGGCGGCCGCCGCCTGTCTGATCGCCAAAGATGATGTGGTGCTCAACCTCGCCTCGGGCGTCTACGGCAAGGGCTTTGGCTATTGGGCTGCGCGGTATGCCAAAAAGGTCGAAGAGATCGAGGTGCCTTACGACACTTCCATCAATCCCGAGGAGGTTCGCTCTTTCCTCAAGGCACATCCAGAGGTCAAGGTTGTCTGTGTGTGTAACCACGACACGCCGTCTGGCACCATCAATGACATTGATGCGATTGGCGCAGCGGCTGCCGAGGCAGGCGCGCTGCTGATCGTTGACGCCGTCTCCTCCTGGGGCGGGATGCCGACGAGCCCCGATGCCTGCAGGGCCGGAATCTATGTCACCGGCCCCAACAAGTGCCTTGGCTGTCCGCCAGGCCTCTCGCTGGTCGCCGTCTCGGAAGCGGCTTGGGCCAAGATCGAGTCCAATCCCGACGCGCCGTTTGCCTCCATACTCAGCCTCGGCGATTGGAAGAACGCCTGGAAGAAAACAGAGAAGTTCCCATTCACCCCGTCCGTGGCCGAGATCAATGGCCTTGATGCTGCGCTGGAGCGCTATCTCGATGAAGGACCGGAGTCAGTGTGGGAACGACATGCGCTGACCGCCAGGATCTGTCGTGAAGGCATCAAGGCGATGGGCGTTGGGCTCTGGCCGGTAACCGAGGCCATCGCCTCGCCCACCACGACGGCGGTGCGCATGCCGGACGGCATCGACGCCGGCCCGGTGCTCAAGGAGGCGCGCGCGCGCTATGGCGTGTCCATGTCGGCGGGCCGGGCCGAAACGCTGGGCAAGCTGATCCGGATCGGCCACATGGGCCCGACCGCTCAACCGGCCTACGCGCTGGTCGCGGTCGCCGCCATGGGCGGTGCGCTCAAGGCCGCCGGCGCAAAGGTGGACGTGGCGGCGGGGCTGGCTGCGGCGCAGGCCGCCTGGGACGCTTCAATCGACGCATAGGGCCGGCAACGGCAAACAGGAAAGGACAAAAGCAATGAGTAAGAGTCTTGAAGGCCGCAAGGCGGTTGTAACGGGGGCTGCGCAGGGCATCGGCAAGGCGATCGCCCGGGCGCTGGCGGAAGCCGGGGCCAAGGTCGTGATCTCCGACATCAACGGCGAAGGCGCCAGATCCGCCGCCGCCGATATCGGTCACGGCGCTGTGGGCGTGACCTGCGATTCCACCGTGGTGGCGCAGGTGGACAAGATGCTTGAAGATGCAGCCGAGGACGGCGCGATCGACATTCTCGTCAACAACGCCTCCATTGTGCCCTATATCGCCTGGGACGATGTTGACCTGGCCCACTGGCAGAAGATCATCGACACCAACCTGACGAGCGTCTTCATCGCCAGCCGCAAGGCGACCGACATGATGCGCGCCGCCGGACGCAAGGGCACGGTGCTCAACATCGCCTCCAACGCCTTCTATGCCGGCACCCCGAACATGTCCGCCTATGTCGCCGCCAAGGGCGGTGTTGTCGGGTTTACCCGCTCGCTGGCGACGGAAGTGGGGAAATACGGAATCCGGGTCAACGCGGTCACCCCCGGCCTCATCGAATCCGACGGCGTGAAGGGCAGCCCTCATGCCGAAAGCTTCGAGTTCGTCGAGATGCTGCAGGCGATGCCCGGCAAGGGCCAGCCCGAGGACATCGCCAAGGTGGTGGCCTTCCTCGTCTCCGACGATGCGGGATGGATGACCGGCCAGTGCGTCAACGTCGACGCGGGCATGATCCGTCTCTAACAGTTGCACTCGGTTCAGGCGGCGGAATAGTGTGGACGTCTGTCCTGTCCGCCGCCCCATGCTGACCGGCGGACCATGTCTTGATGTAGCGATGCGGGTGTTGCTCAATGAGGAGTGACACCTTTCCACAACCAAGGAGGCATGCCATGTCGATTTTTGAGATTTCCCGCCGGCGACTGCTGGGCGGAACTGTCATCCTCGCCGGCGCGGCCGTTCTTCCCCGCATCGGCTTTGCGCAGGACGCCATGCAGGGCGGCCGGCTTGTGGTGGCGTCCGATTCCGAGCCGCGTAACCTCAACCCGGCGATCGTGGCGTCAAACGGCGTATTCTACATCGCCTCGAAGGTCATCGAGCCGCTGGCCGAAGCGTCCTTCGACGGGCCCGACGGACTTGCGCCGCGGCTGGCGACCAGTTGGGAAGGGTCGGATGACGGGCTTTCCGTGACCTTCAGGCTCCGCGAAGGCGTAACCTGGCACGACGGCACGCCTTTCACCTCCGCCGATGTCGCGTTCTCGGCGATGGAGGTCTGGAAGCCGCTGCAGAATATCGGCCGCTCGGTCCTGGCCAATCTCGAGGCGGTGGAACCCCCCGAAGAACTGGTCGCCATATTCCGTTTCTCCAAACCGACGCCGCTGCAACTGATCCGCAACGCGCTTCCGGTGGTGACCAGCGTATTGCCCAGGCACCTCTATGAAGGCACCGACATCGCCGCCAATCCGGCCAACAACAGCCCCGTGGGCACTGGTCCCTTCGTCTTCGCCGAGCACAAGGCCGGCGAGTATTACCGGCTGACGCGCAATGAAGACTACTGGGGCGAAAACCAGCCGAAGCTGGACGAGGTGATCTTCAGGGTGCTGCCTGACCGGGCAGGCGCCGCAGCAGCGCTCGAGGCCGGCGAAATCCAGCTTGCGGCTTTCTCGCAGGTGCCGCTCTCCGACCTGGATCGCCTGTCCGCCAACAGCGAACTGGAAGTGGTCACCAAGGGCTACGAAGCGCTGACCTACCAGTTGATCGTCGAGATCAACCATCGCAACGAGATCCTCAACGACCTCAAGGTCCGCCAGGCCATCGCCCATGCCATCGACAGGAAATTCGTCGTCGACACCGTGTTCCTCGGCTATGCGGCCGAGGCCACCGGCCCGGTGCCGAAGAACGCGCCGGAGTTCTATGAACCCGATGTCACGCTTTATCCCTTCGACGTCGAGAAGGCCAAGGCGTTGCTCGACGAAGCGGGGTATCCGGCCAGGGATGGCGGTCCGCGCTTTTCAATCCGTCTCCTGCCTGCGCCTTTCTTCTCTGAAACGCGGGCAATGGGCGACTATCTCAAGCAGGCGCTCGCCGTCATCGGTGTCGAGGCGGAACTGGTCAGCAACGATGCGCCGGGCCATCTCAATGCGGTCTACAAGGACCACGAATTCGACCTTTCCATCGGTGCGGCCGTCTTCCGTGGCGACCCGGCGATTTCGACGACAAACCTGGTCCAGTCGGGGCTTCCCGACGGCATCTTCTTCTCCAACCAGGGCGGCTATGCGAATCCCGCGATCGACACGATCATCGAAGACGCGCTGGTCACTGTCGACGCCCAGAAGCGCATCGAACTCTACAACGAGTTCCAGAAACTGGTCACAGCCGATCTGCCGCTGATCAACGTGGCCGATTGGGGCTTCACCTCGGTCGCGAGCGTCGACGTGAAGAACGTTGGCAACAATCCGCGGTGGGTGGTGTCCAACTGGTCCGACACGGCGATCGTGGCGTGACACGATAGCAGGGCAGCAGGATATGCATCGTGCCTGGCGTTTGACGCGAAGACGACTGATCGCCAGCATTCCGGTTCTGGTGATCGTGATCCTCGGCACGTTCCTTCTGATGGAACTCGCACCGGGCGACGCGGTCGATGCCTATCTCGTCTCGCTTGGCGGGGGCGATGCCGGTCTCGCCGAAAGCCTCCGACAAAGCTACGGCCTCGACCAGTCCGCCGCCAACCGGCTGTGGCTCTATGTCAGTTCGCTGGCCAGGCTCGATCTGGGGTGGTCGATGGTCTTCAACAGGCCGATCCTGGACGTCGTGCTGGAGCGGCTGCCCAACACGCTGTGGCTGATGGGATCAGCGACGGCGCTGGCGTTCACGGCCGGTTCCCTGTTGGGGATCCTGGCCGGGGCCCGGCCGGGGAGCGTGCTCGACCGGGTCTTGTCGATCGGCTCGCTCACTCTCTATGCTGTGCCTGGCTTCTGGCTGGGGCTTGTGCTCATCCTCGTCTTCTCTGTGCAACTGCGCTGGCTTCCCACCTCCGGCATCGAGACAATCGCTTCCGGCAAGACCGGCATCGCGCGCGCCCTCGACATAGCTAGGCACCTGGTGCTTCCCGTCGCTTCGCTCGGCTTCATCTATCTTGCATTGTACCTGCGCATGATGCGCGCCGGGATGGGCGAGGTCTGGCGCCAGGATTTCGTGCTGGCTGCGCTGGCCAAAGGGCTGAGCCGCCGGCGTATCGTCGTGCACCATGTTGCCCGCAATGCGCTTCTGCCGCTGGTGACGATGCTCGGGCTGCAGGCCGCCACCATGCTGGGCGGCTCGGTGGTGATCGAAAGCGTGTTTGCGATACCCGGCTTCGGGAGATTGGCGCAGGAGGCGGTGGCCGGCCGTGACGCTCCGTTGCTGATGGCGGTCATAATCATTTCGGCGGTGTTGGTCATCGTTGTGAATCTCCTCGTCGATATCGCCTATGCCTGGCTCGATCCGCGGGTCGGCAGTTCGGAGGGCGCGGGCAAATGAGAGCCTTCGCAAGCCGTTTCCTGTCCTCGCCGGAAGGTGTGGCGGGCGCCGTCCTCCTCTTGCTGCTTGCGCTGATCGCGGTGCTGGCGCCAATGCTGCTCTCCGGCGATCCGGCGGCCATCGTCGCACTGCCGCTTCAGCCGCCGTTTGCCGTGGCGGAATTCCCGCTTGGCACAGACCAGCTCGGCCGCGATGTTCTCACCCGGCTGATCTACGGTTCGCAGGCCTCGCTGACCGTCGGCTTTGCATCCGCTGTGGTGGCTATTGTGGTGGGCACACTGGTCGGCACCGTCGCCGGACTTGCCGGCGGGCTCGTCGACGAGGCGCTCATGCGCATCGTTGACGCCTTTCAGATCGTTCCGGGCTTCCTGCTGGCGCTGGCATTCGTCAGCGTCGCCGGACCGTCCCTGGCGATCATCGTCATCGCCATCGGGCTCGGCGCGTGGACAGGGCCGGCGCGGCTGGCGCGCGCCGAAGTCTTGTCGATCCGCGAACGCGATTATGTCGCGGCGGCACGGGTGATCGGCATGCACCCGGCGGAAATCGCCTTTCGCGAGGTGCTGCCCAACGCGCTGCCGCCGGTGCTGTCGCTGGTCTCCGTCATCGTCGCGTCAGCGGTGCTGATCGAGGCCGCGCTATCCTTCCTCGGTCTCGGTGATCCGAATGCGGTCACCTGGGGCGGGATGATCGCCGACGGGCGAAACCTGCTGCGCTCCGCATCCTTCCTGTCGATCATTCCCGGGCTCGGCCTCGTCACCGCCGTGGTCGGGATATACCTGTTTGGCGAGGGACTTGTCGAAGCCATGTCGATCCGCAGGAGGCGCATGTGAGGAATATCCTTTGCCGCGTCGAGCGGCTCTCCGTCGCCTACCGGACCCCGGCCGGCATGCACAGCGCCCTGAAGTCGGTCAGCCTCGACATCATGGCCGGGGAGAAACTGGCGATCATCGGCGAAAGCGGATCGGGCAAAAGCACCCTGGCGTTGGCATTGACCGGCCTGCTGCCTGCTGAAGCCCTCATCGAGGGCGAAATTGTCTGGACCGGTCCGGGCTCCGCTCCGTTGCCCGGTCGCGACATCGGCATCGTTTTCCAGGATCCCGGCTCAAGCCTGAACCCGGTTCTCACGATCGGCGAGCAGGTCGGCGAAGGCGCGCGCCACCATCTCGGTCTGGGCCGCAGGGCTGCGCGCGACAAGGCGATCGAACTGCTCGCGCGGGTCCGCCTGCCACACCCCGAGCAAGCGGTAGGCGCCTACCCGCACCAGTTCTCCGGCGGTCAGCGACAGAGAATTGCAATTGCCGCCGCCATCGCCGCGGGACCATCCGTGCTGATTGCCGACGAGGCGACAAGCGCGCTCGACACGATTGTCCAGGCAGAGATTGCTGCGCTGCTCGAGGATCTTGTGCAAACCGGCCAAATGACGCTGATCTTCGTCACCCACGATATCGGGCTTGCCGCCAGCCTCGCCGACCGGATCGCCGTCTTCCGCACCGCCGAGTTGGTGGAAATCGGCGATGCCGGGTCGATCGTCAACACGCCGCAGGCCGGGTACACGCGGCAATTGCTCGCCACCCACATCGATCTCGATTCGCCACGGCTCGTCGGTGCATCCGATGTCCGCTAATCTGTTGACCGTGGAAGGCCTGTCAAAACGCTTTGGCGGGCGCCGCCCGGTTGTGGCGCTGGACAATGTTTCCTTCACCATCGGCAAGGGGGAGACGCTCGGCGTCGTCGGACCTTCAGGAAGCGGCAAGTCGACGCTGGCCCGGGTTCTGTTGCGACTGATCGAGCCGGATGCGGGCCGCATCCTCATCAATGGCGACGACTGGCGGGCGCTGTCCGCCGCGGCGTTGCGCCGTCGGCGCGGCAGCATCCAGATGGTGTTCCAGGATCCGCTGTCGGCCTTCAATCCGCGCACGACGATCGGCAAGGCCATCATGGATCCCTTGCGTATCCACGCGGTTGGCGGGCGCGGTGACCGCGCCGCGGCGGTGACAGCCTTGCTGCAGCGCGTCGGTCTTCCCGCCGACATATCGGGCCGCCGCATCCACGAGGTCTCTGGCGGTCAGCGCCAGCGGGTCGCACTGGCGCGGGCGCTGGCCAGCCGGCCCCGACTGGTCGTTCTCGACGAGGCGCTGTCGGCGCTCGATGTCTCGTTGCGCGGCCAAATGCTGGAGTTGCTCGTGCAAGTGCAAAGGGAAGATGGCATTTCCTTCCTCTTCATCGGTCATGACCCGGCGGTGGTGCGATTGATTTCCCACCGGGTTGCCATCATGGATCAGGGCAGGATCGTCGAGATCGGCGACGCCGATGCCGTTCTGTCCCGGCCGCAATCGGAAATCGGCAAGGCGTTGATCGCAGCGATCCCGAACTGGCGCTGAACCGGGTAATGCCTGTAATTTGGCCCGCGCCGTTCAACCCGCAGCACGGGCCCGCGACCAGGGAACTTCAGCGGGCGGCCTGCGCGCAGAGATCCATCCCTCCAAGGCGGAAGGCGCGCTTGACCATGGCGCTTCGAGACCGAAGAGGCCGGCATGGCACGGAAGCCGCGCCACAGCCTTCATTTCGCCCCCTTTAACAGCTTGTTAAGACTTCGTTCCTGATGGAGGTCTCCATGGCGCTTGGCGCATCGCATCGCTTGCAGGACGGCGTGCTTGCCGTCGAAACCATGACGCGCTTTGCGCTTGCCGTGCTGGCGCTCGCGTCCGGCGTCTACACCTATCTCGGGGTTCGCAGCCTGCTCGACGGATCGCCCACCGCAATCTTCTTCGCCGCCATCATCTATTCGGCCTCGGTCTCGGTGGCGATCTACGCCTTCTGGTCCTACATGGCGCGGTTCTATCCGCATGTCACCGGAACGGCCTCCCGCGGCGCCCTGATCGGCGTGATGGCGCTCGGCTGCGCCATGATCATCGCCATGTCGAGCTGGCTCAATGCGGCGGCCCTTGCCGGGTCCGCGGCGCTCGAACAGCATCTGGCCGAGACGGTGCAGGACTACACGGCCGACCTCGACCAGGCGCATCAGAACGCGCTCGCGGCCCAAAGCCTGCTGCCCGACATCCAGCGGACATCGGAGCGCTTTTCACGGCTTGCCGAGGACGAGCGCCAGAACGGGGCGCTGACGGGAACCACGGGATCGGGCAGCGTCGTCCAGCTTCTGTCGCAGATGTCCTCGCAACTGAGCGAACTCGAGGCCGGCGTCATTGCCTCGCGGGAGCGGGTCACGACGCTCTTCGACAAGGGGCGCAACCATCTTGCGACCATGCGCACGCTTGTGTCGGCGCCAGGGGCCGTGGCGCCACGCAGCGACGACTTCTCTGCCGAGGTCGTGGCGCTTTCCGGCGTCATCACATCGCTGGAGCAGACCTCGATTGCCCCCTCGGTGAAGCGCGCGGCAGAAGACCTGTCGCTCGGCTTCATCGCGCCGGTCGCCGACGGAAGGGCTGCCGATCTTGCCGACCGCCAGGACCAGGTCATGCAGACGATCCGCGCCTCGGTCTCCGCCCAGTCGCAGGTGCTGTCGCAGGCCGCGGACGACATTCTGGCGCGCGAGCCGGTTGCGGAGCGCCGCTTCGTGCCGCTGTCTTCCGCCGAAGCCGTGTTGCGCTATGCGAGCGATTTCATTCCGGCCTGGGCAGGCGCAATCTCCATCGACCTGCTTCCCGCCGTTCTGGTCTTTATCCTGGCCGTCGTTCACGGGGCGATCCGGAGCCAGGAGCAGAGGCTGCCGTTTGCGCAGCGGATCACCGCGGCGGAACTTCTGGAGGCGCTCGAGGTGCAGCGCGCGCTCGGCCGCCAGGGGTTGGATGTGGAGCAGGCGTTGCAGACAGCTCAAACCGAGGACGAGCGCGCACACGCGGACTCCAACATCACCAGCCTCGACATGTCGGCAAAGGCGCCACGCAAGGGGCCGCCCGCGTGAAGCCCGCGTCGCTCGGCGCGCGCTTGAAGTCCGCCTTTCTCAGCGCCGATGACGGCCTGCTGATGCGCGGCGCATTCTTCTCGCTTCTGGTGGCAGCGGCCGCCTTCCTGTTCGTCGACCTCAGGGAAATGAGCCTGGCGAGTGCAGCACTTCCCGGCCATGATCCGATGACGACGGACGCCCCCGTGCTTCCGCCCGCGCTGACGGATGGCGGTCCACAGGTGGCGCCGGCAGAACCGCAGAGTTCTCCCCAGGTGCTGCGCCAACCGATACGCTTCGAACTCCTGCCCGGGGGCCAGCTCAAGGCGGAAGGATCGATCGATCCGGGCGCCGCCGACCGGTTCGCCGAGGAGATCGCGGCGCGCGGCGAATATGTCAAAGCGGTGTCGCTGAATTCACCGGGCGGCTCGGTCGACGATGCGCTGGCGATGTCGAAACTGATCCGGGAAAAGGGCCTGAACACCAAAGTGGCGACGAAGGCGCTCTGCGCGTCCTCCTGTCCGCTGGTCTTTGCCGGCGGGGTCGCGCGAGAGGCGGAAGAGGATGCCATTCTCGGCATCCATCAGGTCTTCAATGCCGGGCAGGAAAAGCCGTCTGCCGAGCAGGCCATGTCCGGCGCCCAGAGCACGACGGCGCGCATCGCCCGGCACCTTGACGAGATGGGCATCGGAAGCGGGTTATGGATCAACGCATTGGAAACGCCACCGGACCGGCTGTATTACCTGACGCCTCAGGAGATGGTGGAGTTCAGGCTGACAACAGCACCGGTGGCGACGGCTAAGCAGGCGGACTAGATTTCCTTCATGCCCTCTCGCGGCACGATGCTGCTCGAAGATTGCGGCCCGGCTGCCGGCCACGTTCAGGACCATGCCTTTCTGGAGAGCATCAGGGGTGAGCCCGCCATGCCGCAACGGAGCCCCAGTAGGGCGGCCCGGCCCTGATCAAGCGGCCTCTTCTTCTCTCTCGGCCTCACGCGCGCCAGGCTCGGGCCGAACATGCGCCTTCGGACCATCGCCAACCCTGCCTGCATGTCTGCAATGCTGAAGGTGGGTCGGCAAATTGCTATCCTGGGCAAGTGGTGGACCCGAAAGCTGCGACACGCGTCAGGCAACTGCGCCAGACAGGTACTGAATGGTTTCCGCGCGGACCTCAGTTGCGAATTCTACCCCCTGACGCAGCGGTGAGGGTGTCATTGACGCTGTTTATGGCGGTTGGACTTTCCCGCATGCGCCGATACGCAAGCGGCGCTCGGCGCTTCAGGCAGCAAGACGTTCGAAAACGACCTGATCTCGACCTCTATGCTTTGCGGAGTAGAGGCACTGGTCGGCCACCCGGAAGAGTTCGTCGTAAACGGTATTGCCGCCAAACGCCACGCCACCCACACTCACCGAAAGCATGTGTGCTCTGGTGGCCGGCGGGAATTCGAGTTCACGGATTTGCAGTCGAATCCGCTCGGCCACGATGCCTGCCTGGTCGGGGCTGGTCTTTGGAAGGAAAACCCCGAACTCCTCGCCACCGATCCGCCCGACGATATCGCCCGACCTTAGCGAATTCTGGATCGATTGCGCGATGAGCTGCAAGGCGTCATCTCCCTTCTGATGACCGAAGCGGTCATTGATCAGCTTGAATTTGTCGGCATCAATGACCAGGAATGCCGCTGCTGATTGCGGCTGCTGCTTGAGGGCCTGTTCGAGATAGGCATCGACCAGCATCTTGAATGCGCCGCGATTGAGAACTGCCGTCAAGCTGTCGGTTGTCGCGATGATGCTCATATCCCGGTGTGCGATCGACAATTGCCGCATCTTGTGCAGAAGCAGGAACAGGAGTGGCGCCGCCAAGCCGGTAGGCAGCAGGATGTCGATCAAGAGCGCGTGTCTTATCTTGGGCTCCGAGAGATCGGGGAAATTGTAGGAGTCGACAAAAACCGCCGCAGCGACGCAGAAAAGTGTGCCAAACAAGGTGCCAGCGATTACCCTGGCCCTCCCGGTGGCTGAAAAATCGAGCTTCACTCTTGCACCCGCGCCCTTGCATAGAGCCGTCATTGACCCAATTTGCATGGAACACGCGAAACTATGCAGAATTCCTAATATTATAATGACAAATTTTAGGGGTTCGTTCTTTTCACATGCAAAGGATCGGTGATCCGTCGAAACGCGACTGCTTTGCCACAATTTCTCTGCTTGCCGATGTCGCTGGCCCGTCGATGCTCGGAGCCTCCCCTGGATTCCGCGGAACTTTTGATTGGCGGCAGGCGCCGGAGAAACGAGCTCTGCGCTTCCGCGGCCATCAGGCGTTGAGCCGGATGCAGATGGGCCTTGCTGTAATTCAGCTTCCGTACAAATGCACAATATTTCCGCGTCGGTGGCACTGGTGCTGAGATAGGCATGGCCCATGGTGCTGTCGAGATAGACGCCTTCGCCCTCCCCAAGCGAGATGGGGGCATGGAACGCGCTGTGCACCTCGATAGAGCCCTTGAGCGCAAAGAGGAACTCTTCGCCGCCATGGTGGATGAGCGGGCCGAACTGCTGCATCGAACGGGCCTTCAGCCGCGCCCGGATCGGCACCATCCGCTTGTTCTTGAGTTCGGAACATGGATATAGATAGTCATAGTTCACGGTGTCGATGAGGACGCCTTCGTCGCGGCGCACAGGCGAGAATCGGCCATTTGGCGCACTCGATCCCCCACGGCTTCATCGCTCTCGGATATGATCTGGCTGATAGAGACATTGAGTCCTTCGCAGAGTTTCAGGATCAGACCGAGCGCAGGGGACAAAGCTCCGTTCCCGATTCTGGATATGGTCGAGGCAGAGACCCGGACAGCGCCGCAAGCTCCACCAATGTGAGCGTGCGCGCCTTCCTGAGGGTCTTCAGCCGTATTCCGAGCTGGCTCTTGATAGACGCCTTGGTATGGAACCACCGCCGTTCGCCGATACACATAATGACAAGCGAAAGCTCGCTCCCGTCTTCGTGAGTCAAAGGTGCGAAGACCACGTCGCCCCCCTGTATGTTCGGCTCAAGACCCAGTCGTAGAACCTCCTCTGTGATCAACTTGGCGACGAAAGCCGGCATGGCCAGTGCTCTGGTTTTCATGATGCTGCCTCTGTGTTGAATTTCCGGAGTTTGGCTACGATGTCTTCAGGCTTGAGATGCGTGTAGCGAAACAGCATCCTCGGATCCTTATGTCCGTTAATAGCCGCCACTTCCGGCACGCTGAGACCTAGTTCAAAGTACCGGCTTACAGCCTCGTGCCGCAGGTCATGGAACAGCAGGTCCGGTATTCCCGGCACCGTCTGTGCCGCCCGTCGCTTGCACCTTTCCCACGCCAGCCGGAATGAATTGGCTGTAGCCGGGAAAAGCTTTCGGTCCTTCCCGGTAGTGGTTCCCTGCAATCCGGACAGCAGATGCACAGCTTCGTCTGCAAGAGGGATCGTTTTCGGCGTGTCGGTCTTGGTTTCCGGTATGCAGAGCAGACTGTGCTCAAGGTCCATGTCGCCATTTCGTATGTTCAGGATTTCGCCGCGACGCATGCCGGTCTCTATGGCGAGCAATATGCCCGGCTCCAGCCAGGTATTCCTTCCCATCTTGCTGGCTGCCTGCAGTGCCACCAGTTCCTCCGGCTGAAGCCTGCGAGCGCGCCCCTGAGCGGCCTTGGGCTTGCGCACCTTGGCCAGTGGGTTCTCCATCAAGGGAACGTCCCACTCGCGACGGGCGACCTCGAAAATGGCATGCAGCAGACCAATCTCCCGGATGACTGTCCCGTGCTCCACTTGGCGCAGCCGCATGTCTCTGTGTTGTGTGAAGGTCTGTGGTGTAAGCCGCGCGAGCGTTAGCTTGGCCCACTCTGCTCGCAGGAAGACTTCAAGGCGTTTGGCCTCTGAAGCAGCGCCGCGTTTGCTAGGTGTGATCTCGGCAAGAGACGTGTTGAGCAGGTCCGCTACCGTCATCCGTTCAAGAATGGACGGGTCATAGGCCAGGCCCACCCGGTCTAGCTCTTGTTCGGTCTGCCGTATCCAGCGGAGCGCATCGGTGCGTGTTTGAAAGCTTTTGGAGCGGGGACGTTGGCCAGTGCGTCGAACTTGTTCCTGCCATTTGTCATTGCGTTTGCGTAGGGATGCCACGTGGGGAACTCCTGTCAGTGTGACCGGTTTGTGACCGGTGGCAAAACAGGAGGTATTCGCAGCTTGTTCGTCCGTACATAAACCGCTGTAATCATTGGATTATATAGTGGCGCACCCGACAGGATTCGAACCTGTGACCTCTGCCTTCGGAGGGCAGCACTCTATCCAGCTGAGCTACGGGTGCATCCGTGGCGCCTGGCGGGGAGGGGAGACGGCCCTTGGACGGGCCGAGCAATCCTGCCGCGAAGCAGCTGACAGACGGTCTTCTAGCCCATCATGGGCGGCGCATCAATGCAATAATCATGGAGGTGTGGGCGACCGAGCGGGCAGAGTGCAAAGGCCGGAATCCTGAGGGATGCGCTGGTTTGACCGGATGGCGGCGGCCGCCGTTCACAGTGCGTTGACTCGCCCAGTCATTCGGATTCAGGATATACGCATGACGCTGATTTGCAGGACAGGAGCCCGACGGGCAGTCAATGGCACCCAGGAAAACACTCAACGCGAAAAACCTTGAGGCACTCGGCGCGCAGCGGCTGGCCGAGCTTCTCATGGAGATCAGCACCGGGAGCGCTGCCAGCAAGAGACGGTTGCGTCTTGAACTTGCCGGAAGCCAGGGCAGCAAGGAAGTTGCTTCGGTCGTCCGCAAACGGCTCGTGAGCATCGCCCGGGCTCGCACCTTCATCAACTGGCGCAAGGTGAAGGCGCTCAAGAAGGACCTCGAAACGCAGAGAGCGACGATCCTCGACACTCTCGCGCCCGAGGATCCGTCGGAAGCCTTCGAGCTCATCTGGCAGTTCCTTGCGCTGGGCGATCCGATCTTCGCCCGGTCCGATGACGGCAGCGGCGCTTTGCTCGACAGTTTCCGTGACGCCTGCAGCGATGCCGGCGTGATCGCCGAACTGGCCGGGGTGAAGAGCGATGCCCTGGCCGCCAAGGTCTTCGCGGCCCTGCAGAACAACGACTATGGCCAGTATGACGGGCTGATCGCGGCCATGGTCCCGGCGCTCGGCAAGGACGGGTTGGACCGGTTGAAGGCCCTATTTGTGCAGTGGTCGATGGAGCCACAGGAAACGCCGGCCCCGCAGGATCGGGAGGTCATCGGCTGGAGCGCCAAGGGGCCTATGTATAAGGACGAAATCGACGGCAACTTTCGGGACCTGACCGTTCGCATCGCCCTGCAGGAGATCGCCGATGCCCTGGGGGATGTTGACGCCTATATTGATCAGCAACCGGAAGACAGCCTCAAGGCGCCGCGGATCGCAGCTGAAATCGCCAACCGCCTGCTTGCGGCAGGGAGAGCGGATGAAGCGCTTTCGGTGCTCGATGAGGCCGACGCACCGGGCAGCCTGGAGGACCCGTTCGCGTGGCAACTGGCCCGCGCCGAAGCTCTCGAAGCCCTTGAGCGCCCTGAAGAGGCGCAAGCCTTCAGATGGACATGCTTCGAGCAGTCGCTCAATGATGAGCACCTGCGGGCCTTCCTGCGCCGGCTGCCGGACTTCGATGACATGGAGGCTGAGGAAAGAGCGTGCAGCTACGCCCTCGCTTTCCCGGATGTCCACCAGGCTCTCGACTTCTTGTTGCGCTGGCCGGCGCTGGAAAAGGCGGCTCAGCTTGTCATAAACCGGCAGGCCGAACTCGATGGCAACCGCTATGAGGCGATGACACCGGCCGCCGGGATTTTGCAGGAGAAGTATCCGCTTGCGGCAACCATCGTGTTGCGGTCGATGATCGACTTCACGCTCGGTCAGGCACGATCGAGCCGCTACAGGCACGCGGCGCGGCATTTCGCGGAATGTCAGGCTCTCGCGCCCCGTATCGGGGATTTCGGTGACGCCAAATCCCATGACGTCTACGCGGCAGGGCTCAAATCCGATCACGGCAGGAAGCAGGGATTCTGGCGGTTTCTGGATTAGAAGGCGCAACCTGCGAAGGCGCTTACGCGACCTGACGCCAGTTTTCGTCCCGCACGAACGTCATCAGGTCTTCCGAGGACATGGGGCGGGCCAGCGCATAGCCCTGAAGCGTATCGCACCCCAGATCGCGAAGAATGACGGCGTGATTCATGGTCTCGACGCCCTCGGCAATCACCTTGATGCCAAGCGACTGGCCGATCTCGATGATAGAGGCGACCAGTCGCCGCCGGCTTTCGGAGCGGACTATGGGCGATATCAATTGCCGGTCGATCTTCAGCCGGTCGGGGCGAACCTGGATCAGGCTCACGATGGATGCAAAGCCGGTGCCGAAATCGTCGATCTCGATTTCGATGCCCAGCGCCCTGAGGCGCTCGATATTGGCGACGATGGTTTCGTTCTTTTCGTCGAGGAAAATGGATTCGAGAAGCTCGAAGGACAGGGTTCCGCGTTCGATTTCGATGCCGTCAAGGCTGTCGATCAGGTCGGTCTCGTAGAGCCGGCCCGCCGAAACATTGACCGACATCTTCGGGATAGACAGACCCGCCGCCTTCCAGCGTGTGGATTGCCACAGCGTCTGCTCGAGGATGGACCGGTCGATGAGCGGCACGACATTGAGTTCGCCCGCGGTCTTGAGAAAGACGTCGGGCGTCAGAATGCCCTCCGTCGGGTGATCCCACCGGGCGAGGGCCTCGACACCGACGATATCGAGGGTCCTTGCGTCGAATTGCGGCTGGAAATAAGGGCGAAATTCCTTCCGCTCGAGGCCGTTGAGAATGTCATCGGCGACACGCTTGTTGCGGATGATCTCGGCCTTGAGGGAGGCCGTGAAGAACTCGAAGCGGTTGCGGCCGCTGCTCTTGGCCCGGTACAGCGCGATATCGGCATCGATCAGCAGCCGTTTGCCGCAATCTTCTTCACCTTCATCAGCATTCGCGATTGCAATGCCGATGCTGACGCCAAAACGGCACTCGTGGTTCTCGTAGGGAACCGGCTGACGCATCTGCACGATGATGCGGCCGGCGAGCGCCGACAACCGCTCTTCGCTGGGCTGGGACGTTGTCGCGATGACAAATTCGTCACCGCCAATCCGGGCGATGAAGTCGCCCGCGCGCGTGCTCGCCTTCAAAATATTCGCGGCATGGATCAGCATCGCGTCACCCGCGGCGTGCCCCAGCGTGTCATTGATCTGCTTGAACCGGTCGAGGTCGATGTGAAGCAGCGCGGTCACTTTCCGCCCGGCATGGCCTTTGAGAAGCCGCTCGTCGAGAAACCGCCGATTGGGCAGGCCGGTAAGGCTGTCATGCAGCGAATTGCGCTCCATCTGGGCGCGGGCCTCTTCGAGTTCGCGGTTTCTCAGCTCGGCATTCTGCTTGGACGCAAGCAATCCTGTCTTGAGTTCGATATCGGCCGAAACATCCCAGTTGACGCCCACAACATATCGGCGACCGTCCAGATCGTGGTGCGTGGCGCCGATTGCCCGGATCCAGCGCGTCGTTCCATCGCCGGTGAGGACGCGGAATTCCGAGAGATAGGCGCCTCCCGTCAGGATCGCCCTGTTGAATTCCTCCTCCGCCTGCTCCCTGTCATCGGGATGCAGCGCCAGCGACCAGTATTCGACCCCGAGCCTGGCGCCATCATTCGGGGCGCCGTAGAGCTCGCGCATCCGCTCATCCCAGGTCAGTTCGGATGTATCGAGGCCATACTCCCACACGCCGATTTTGGAGGTGGTGAGGGCGAGCTTGAGCCTGTGCGAGAGCTTTTCCATCTCGATTTGCCGGCGATTGAGCTCCCGCACATTGACGCGGCGCTGGTCATAGAGATGGCCGGCGATCGAGATAGGCAGAATAACCAGCAAGCCGCCGAACAGAATGACCAGCCGGATCCGCCAGACATTGTCGGGCGTGTCGGACCAGCCGCCTTTCGGTACGGCGGAAAGCTTCCAGTTGCCGCTGGGCAGAGACACTTCGGTGATCACCGGATCGTTGTCCAGAGCCGCCGGCGTTCCGAAAAAGAGCGCGCCACCCGCCGCGCCATCGCCTGAAATCGAAACATCAAGCGGCAGGTCGGCTGAGAAAAGCCCGCTTTCCGCGTAAAGACGATGGGCGTCAATGACAGCGGAGACTATGCCCCACGCATGTCTCTGGCCATTGCCGTCTGCAATAAAGACCGGGAACCGGCTTATAAATCCCTGTCCGCCCTGCACCAGATCCACGGGTCCTGTCAGAACCATCTCTTTCGTTTCGATAGCCTCCATCGCCGCCTTGCGCTGCCGTTCGTTTGTTCTGTAGTCCAGGCCAATCGCTCGTTCGTTGCCCTCCAACGGGTACATCAGGCGAACCACCATATCCGGCGCGCCGGCAATGTTTCGCAATTGCGAGTGGTTGCCTACAAGCCCGGCGGCAATTCTGCTGAAATAGGGTTGGTCGATATCGGGTTGCGATTCGATGACGGCCACCAATCCGCGGACCAATTGAATATTGCTGTTGATGTTGCCTTCCAGCTTTGCCCGCACCAGCCCAAGCTGTTCGCTGACCTTGGCGCGCGCGCTTTGATCGTTGAGAATGCGGTTCTGGTTCTCGGCAAAAATGCCCGCGGCCAGAGTAACGGCAAGCGCTATACCGGCGGCAAGGACGCTTGGCCGCCGCAGGAAATTGCAATGATGAAGTCTTGTCACGGTCAAGCGCATGTTGATTCCTGCGAAATCGAGCAACCTGTGAAAGCACCCTGGTCAATGCCACGATCTCAAGTCGAACATCAGCTTAGGCCGAAAATGCAAAAAAAGCCTAAAGCTGCGTCACAGCTTTGCCGTTGATCGGGGCGTTGCCTTCCCGACGATCCGCACTGTGGTAAAGAAAAAGAAAAAATGGTCTGTAATATTTTTTGAAGAACACGCGTTATCGGTGCTTCTCTTGACGCGCCTGCCCGGGATTGCGGAGGGTCTGTCTGCAATGACAGTTTCCAGTGCAGTTACGGAAACCTTGTACCCAGGCCGGATATTGCAATGCTAGCCAGCCATGATGACGTCGGAATCAGTGGATCCGATCAGAGCGAAGCCCGCGGCAAAATGCGTTCAGAGCGATCCGGGCAGCCGGGCAGGGAGGCCAAAAACCGGAAATCGGGGAAAAGCCATGACAATCCGTTTGGCAGATGATTAAATGGATTTGTCGTCCGGCCCGCAGTCTGGGAGAGGACACGCAATGAGGTGGGGCGGCAATAGAAAGACGTACTGCAAGCCAGCATGTAAGCGCTTGCACTTTGAAAGTTTCTGGGAGGAAAGCATGCTCAATTTGAAATTCGCCAAGACATTGGTGATTGCATCCGCAGTCTCGATTGCCGCGGCCACCAGCGCCATGGCGTTTCCGGACAAATCGGTCGAATACATCATTCCGTTTGGACCCGGAGGCGAATCCGATATTTCCGCCCGGTTCCAGCAACCGTTTTTCAAGGACAAGTTCGGTCAGGATCTCGTTGTCTCCTACAAGCCCGGCGGCGGCGGCGCGGTCGGCTGGGCTCAGCTCAACTCGATGGCAAGCGATGGCTACACGATCATGGGCGTCAACCTGCCGCACATCGTCATCCAGCCTGCGCAGAAGGATGTCGGCTACACGACCGAAGACATCAAGACATTCCACATGTTCCACTACACGCCCGATGCGATCGTGGTGACCGCCGACAGCCCCTATAAGACGCTCGACGATTTCATTGCCGACGCCAAGGCCAATCCGGGTGGCGTGACCATGTCCGGCTCGGGCAAGGCCACCGCCAATCACCTGGCCCAGATCCGCTTTGACAAGATGGCCGGGATCAAGACCGCCTATGTGCCGTTCAAGGGCACCGGCGCCTCCGTGACCGCCATGCTCGGCAAGCAGGTCAAGGCGCAATGGGGCTACACCACGGTCGGCGCCGCCCAGGGCGATGCGGTGCGGATGCTGGCGGTGGCCATGGAAGAGCGTCATCCGCTGTTCCCCGACGTTCCCACCTTCAAGGAGCTCGGCTTCGACATGGTCGGGGGCGCCTATCGCGGCATGGCGGTTCCGAAAGACACGCCGGCTGAAACGGTCAAGGCCCTGTCGGACCTGTTTGCCGAAATCAATGCCGACGAGGCGTTCCGCAAGCAGATGCTCGAAGGCGGCTTTGCCCTCCTTGATGTCGGCATCGAAGGCATGGACGATTTCATGCAGGCCCGCGAGGCCGAATATATCGAAGCGGCGACCGAAGCCGGTCTGCTCAACTGATCCACCGCCTGGCGCCCGGGCTCATCTCGTCCGGGCGCTCCTTCCATGAAGTGTGATGTCCGGCAATCCGCAGGCAGGCATTTCCTGCACGCGATCGGCATGGCTTCGCCCTTGAGCTGACTGGACAATCCGGTATGGATTTCGAACATCTGGCCAATGCGCTGACTCTCACCAATCTGGCGCTGGCACTTTTCGGCGTCGTCGCCGGCACGATCATCGGATCCATCCCGGGTCTTTCAGCGACCATGGCAGTCGCCGTGCTCGTGCCGATCACCTTCTCCATGGAGCCGGCCTCGGCGTTGATCTTGCTTGGCGCGATCTACACCGGCGCCATCTATGGCGGCGCCTATTCCGCTATCCTTCTCAACACCCCCGGCACGCCTTCGGCCATCGCCACCACATTCGACGGCTATCCCATGGCCAAGCGCGGCGATGGCGATCTCGCCGTGGCGATCGCCTGCTACGCCAGCGTCTTTGGCGGCATGGTGGGAGCCATGGCGCTGTTGCTGCTGGCGCCGCCGCTGTCCTCGGTGGCGCTCGCCTTCGGGCCGGTCGAATATCTGTGGCTCTCGGTCTTCGGCCTGTCGCTGATCGCCTCGCTGTCGACCGGCAATGTGCTCAAGGGGCTGGCGGGCGGCGCCTTCGGCCTGCTTCTGTCCTGCGTCGGCGTGGCGGAAATCTCGGCCGACATCCGCCTCACCTTCGGCTCCGCCACCATGATCGGCGGAATCGAGGTGGTCGGCGCGCTGATCGGGCTCTACTGCATTCCGGTGCTCATCGACATGGTCGCCACGCCCGAGCGCCATCTGAAGGTCGAGGAGGGCGGGCGCGCGGTGCGCTTCCGCGAGGGCGCGGCGATCGCCTGGAAATCGCGGTTCAACCTCTTGCGCTCCTCGATCATCGGTACGCTGATCGGCATCCTGCCGGGCGCGGGCGGATCCGTGGCGGGTCTCGTCGCCTATTCCGAGGCCAAGCGCACCGCCAAGCCGGGGCAGAAATTCGGCGAGGGCGAGCCCGACGGCGTCATGGCCACCGAAGCTGCCAACAACGCCACCGTCGGCGGCGGCTTCATCCCGACTCTTGTGCTGGGCATTCCCGGAACGCCGCCCGATGCGGTCATTCTCGGCGCGCTGCTGGTGCAGGGCGTGCGAACCGGCCCGACCCTGTTCGAGGGCGGCGGATCGATCGTCTATACCTTCATCTTCGGCCTGTTCATCGCCACCATCCTGATGCTGCCGACGGGCCTCCTGATCGGACGCTACGCCTACAAGACCATCGTCACCATTCCCAAGACCATTCTGGTGCCCGCTGTGGGCTTCATGACCATCATCGGCACCTTCGCCATTCGCAATTCGGTCTCCGACGTCATCATCATGATCGTGCTCGGGTCGGTCGGATGGGTGTTGTCCCGCTTCGGCTTTGCCGCCTCTCCGATTGTGCTCGGCCTGATCCTCGGGCCGATCGCCGAACAGGGGTTTGTCCAGGCCTGGATCATCGGCGACGCCTCCGGCAATCTGGCGGGCATGTTCTTCGGACGGCCGATCTCGCTGGCGATCATCGCCTTTACCATTCTGTCGCTCGTCTACCCCGTCATACAAAGCCGCCGGGCAAAACGGCTCCTCAAGATACAGGCCGACGCCAATGACTGATGCAACATCCAGAGCCGGGTCGAAGGACGTCGGCACCCTGATCATCGCCAGTCTCCTGATCGGTCTGGGTCTGATCACGCTTTACGATGTGACGACTTATTCCGACACCGATTCCGTGGTGTTTCCAAGAACGGTGGCCTATGCGCTGATCGTCTGCTCGGCGCTGGTGCTCGTCTATTCCTGGCTCAAGCCGAACCTGGAGAACGGATTTGGCGGCGGCGACTGGTGGCGGCGGCTCTTGCTGGTCGCCAGCATGATCGGCTGTTGCCTTTTCATGCCGGTCGCGGGTTTTCTGCCCGCGACCGCGATTGCGTTTGCCGGCGGCTTGATCGCCGCGCGTCATGAGGGCTGGGACCTCAGGAGCGCAGCGGTGTTTGCGGCCTCCGGCATATTCATCATGGGCGCTTTCTACGCCCTGTTCCGCTATCCGCTTGGCGTGCCCTTGCCCTGAGCGAGGGCTACTTCACATGCTTGCGCCAGTCGTGCTCCTCGGCAAAGCCGAGCATCTCGCGAATCTTGCGGTTTGAGTAAAGCGCCTCGTGCTCGCCCATCTCGCGGGTGAAGGGAACGCCCGGGAAAAACCGTTCGGCGATTTGCGCCGTCGGCATGTCGACCGAATTGGTGTCGTTGCCGGCATTGAAGACCTGGAATCCGAGCCCGTCGGTGGCAAGGCACCGGTCGACGATCTGGCCGAGGTCACGCGCGTCGATGTAGCAGAAGATGTTGCGCCGGCGGACTTCCGGATGGGCGAAGAAGCCGGGAAACCGGTCATATTCATGCGGCTCCATCACATTGCCGATCCTCAGCGCATAGATGTCGAACCCCGAGCGCCGCTGGAAGCCGCGCGCCGTCTGCTCGTTGACGACCTTGGACATGCCGTAGGAATCCATCGGATTGACATCCATGTCCTCTTCCACCGGCAGCGATGCGGGGCTGACTTCGCCATCGGCGAAACAGACGCCATAGGTGGTTTCCGAGGAGGCGATGATGATCTTGCCAATGCCGAGCTTCACCG
The DNA here is from genome assembly GCF_014359905.1 of Hoeflea sp. Taxonomy (GTDB): domain Bacteria; phylum Pseudomonadota; class Alphaproteobacteria; order Rhizobiales; family Rhizobiaceae; genus Hoeflea. The sequence continues at coordinate 58,597 of NZ_JACIYP010000012.1, forward strand.
CCGCCTCGATCACATTGTACGTGCCCACGGTGTTGATCCGGAAGGTCTCGTTGTCCGGGCGGATCAGGATTCGCGGCACGGCGGCGAAATGCACCACGGCATCGAATTTCGGCACGCCGGTGCCGGGCTCCAGTTCGTCGAAATCGGCGTAGCTGGTCATGACGTTGAACATCTGGCCTGAATCGGTGATGTCGGCCGTCAGATTGTCGACGCCGGGATGATCGAGCGGCGTCAGGTCGACATTGACCACCCGGTGCCCGCGGTCAACCAGATAGGGAACGACATGCTTGCCGGCCTTGCCGGACCCGCCGGTGAACAATACACGCATCATAGTCTCCTTCATCTTGCGAACTTGATAGAAGCTTCCGCTTGAGTATTCAAACCGACCGTCCGGCGGCAACGCCGGACGACCAGGCCCATTGAAAATTGTGCCCGCCGAGATGGCCTGTCACATCCATCACCTCGCCGATGAAATGCAGGCCGGGAACCAGCCGGCTTTCCATGGTCTTCTGGTCGATCCCGGCCGTGTCGACGCCACCCAGCGTCACTTCCGCGGTACGGTAGCCTTCGGTGCCGCCGGGCACGACTTCAAATGTGCGAATGCCGGTTACGATCCGGTCGATGTCGTCATTGCTCAGATCCGCCAGCCGAGGCGCCACGGCGCCTTCCTGGCTGCTGAACTGTTGCGCCAGCCGCCTTGGCAGCACGTCGGCCAGAATAGTCCAGACCGAAGCCTTCGGCCGCGCCTTGCGTTCGGTCTTGATGTGGCCGGCAACGTCGATCGCCGGCGCGAGATCGATCGTGACCGTGTCGCCTTCGCGCCAGTAGGAGGAGACCTGCAGCATTGCAGGGCCAGACAGGCCGCGATGGGTGAACAGCATCGCTTCATCGAAGGCTGCGCCGTTGCAGGCCGCGTGCACATCAAGCGAAACGCCTGACAAGGCGCCCCAGCTTTCATGCATGTTCGAGGCCCAGGTGAACGGCACAAGCCCGGCCCGGGTCTCGGTGATCCGATGACCGAACTGGCGGGCGATCTCGTAGCCAAGCCCGGTGGCGCCCATCTTGGGAATCGATTTGCCGCCGGTGGCGACGACCAGCCGGTCCGAGTGCCAGATGCCGGCGCTGGTTTGGATTTCGAACCCTGCCTCGTGCCGGCTGATGCCGGTGATGGCGGTGGCGAGCTCCAGCCGCGCCCCGGCGTCGGCCATGTCATCGGTCAGCATCGTGATGATCTCGCGGGCCGATCCGTCGCAGAACAGCTGGCCCAGGGTCTTCTCGTGATAGGCGATGCCACGGGCTTTGACCCGGTCGATGAAATCCTGCTGGGTGAAGGACTTGAGCGCCGAAATGGCGAAATGCCGGTTGTTCGACAAAAAATTGGCCGGCTTGCAATAGAGATTGGTGAAATTGCAGCGCCCACCGCCGGAAATGCGGATTTTCTCGCCCGGCGCGCGGGCATGATCGATGACCGTGACCGAGCGGCCGCGCCGCCCCGCTTCGACGGCGCAGATCATGCCGGCTGCACCCGCGCCAAGCACAATCACATCGGTTTTTGTCACTGTCGGCATTCGATCTCCGCATCAGGCATTCTCGGCTCAGCATGTCGGGCTGGCCCGCGCCCGCACGCCATATCAGATCGGTTCCTGCGCAACAAACCCTGTGCCGTAGCTTCGCGCTTTCCGATGGCGCTGTTGCAGCCGCCATGGGTGCGCCTGTAGAGGGGGCATAGGCCAACAACTGGATCTGATTATGACCATCCATTCCCTCGACCTTGATCCCATCGCCCTGAAACTTGACACAAGTGTCGGCCACATTTCCGATCTGAAGATCCGTGACGGCGGACGGATCCTGTCGCCGCTGCATCGGGCGCCATGGGTGGATGACCCGCGGGCGGAGTTCCCGGCGGGGACCGCGCCGAACGTGAAGCGCCTGTCGGGCGATTTCTTCTGCGCGCCGTTCGGCCGCAACGACATTGAGGAGGCGCCGTCGCATGGATGGCCGGCCAACAGCGGCTGGGATCATCTCGAGACCATAAGCCGGGAGGCTCGCGTCACCATCGCCTTCCGTCTCAAGCGGCAAGTCATGGGCGCCACGGTGGAAAAGCGGCTCACGCTGATTGCCGGTCATCCGTTTGTCTATCAGGAGCACAGTCTGACCGGCGGTGCGGGTGCGGTGTCCGTCGCCCACCACGTGATGGTTCATATGCAGGCGGGCGGCGATCTGGCGTTCTCGCCAAAACACAGCGCCCGAACACCCTCCGAGCCGCTCGAACCCGACGCGTCGCGCGGCCGGTCCGTCTTGGCCTATCCGGCACAAACATCGGATGTCACTGCGTTTCCGCTGGCCGCCGGCGGCCTTGTGGACCTGACGCGCTATCCGCCCGGTGACCGGCATGAGGATTTTCTCACCTTGGTCGAAAAAGTCCGGGAGTTAGATGGCGGATCGTTGGGCTGGACCGCCGTCAGCCGAACCGCGGAACAGGATCATGTGATCGTGCTCAAGCGTCCCGAAGTGCTGCCGGTCACCATGCTGTGGATGAGCAACGGCGGGCGCGATTACGCGCCCTGGTCCGGTCGCCATATCGGCGTTCTCGGCATCGAGGATGCGCGGGCGTCGCCGCTTGGCCATGCCGATTCCTGCGGCGAAAACGAATTCACCCGGTCGGGTGTGCCAACCGCTTTCGCTCTTGGTCAGCATCAGGAAATCATTGTCCGGCAGGTGATCGGCGCCTGCGCGGCGCTGCCCGAGGAGGGGAAAATGTCAGGGATAGGTGTCGATAGCGATTGCCTGGTGCTGCACTTCGCGAACGGCGGCACACGTTCAATCCGCTATGATCCGGGTTTTCTTGCGGTCTGACCCGAACAGACCTCGTTTTGCAGGTTTCGGTGCTTAGCCGACAAGGCTGATCACACCCGGGCAATGCCCGGGTGTGAAGCAATGGCAACCTGAAATCAGCAGCGGTCTTCGTAGACGTAGGGATTTCCGTTGCGGTCATAGGCGCGGTAGCGGCACATGCCCGGGGTGGTGGCTGCGCCGATCAGGGCGCCGGCTGCTCCGCCGATCAAGGCGCCGGCAGCAATACCGCTGCCGCTGCTTCCGGTCGCTGCAGCGACGAGCGCGCCGGTACCGGCGCCTATCGCTGCGCCAGTGCCGGCACGTTTCTCAGTTGTGGTGCATCCTGCCGCGGCCACGAGGGCGAGCGCTGCAAGCGTGGAAAGGACGAGTCTGGTCATCAAAGGCTCCATTGTGGTGCGGCAAAAACGGACGCAAACTCACTCGATCGAGGTCGGCTGCTTCCGGGCCAAGGTTTCATTATAGAGTATGACGATGGCCGAAGCCATCATGGCGATGCTCATCGCAAGTGCAAGCATAGAAATTAACATCGTTACTCCTTTCGGTGCATTCCCGACGTTTCGGCCCATTCCGAAGGTGTCTGATGGAGATAACGCAGTTGCGACGATTTGGTTTCATCACTCTGGCTCAATGTTGATGAACCTGCGATGAACCGGAACTGGTCTTCCGTCCTCAATCCAAAATGATAGCAAATCTGGTGCGCACAAATATTCGGCATAATGCCCATAAATCGGCCAGGCGCTCGCCAATCCGCGCCCATTTCAGGCGGCCCTGTTGAAACACCTTGCGCGTGGTCAAAGCTTTTCCGATGATCAGGCCGGACAAATTGATGGGCGCTGATGACTTCCTTGTTTCCCCTTCCGACGCCGCAATCGGACGTCAGCCTGCAGCGCGCCCGCGGCGGTGGACGCCTGTCGGTCAAGCTGTCATCGGGCGAGAGCCGGATCGATCGGCTGTTTCAGGAGGGCTCCGCCCGCATCCGCATCCCGCGCGGTCAGCCGGGATCACCGCTCGAAGCGGTGCTGATCAACACGGCAGGCGGCTTGACCGGCGGCGACAACATGGACTGGGCTTTCGAGGCGGGCGAGGGTGCGGCGATGGTGCTCGCCACCCAGGCCTGCGAGAAGACCTACAAGGCGCATGGCGCAAGCGAAGCGCAGGTCTCGGTGCGGTTGACGCTCCATCCCTCAAGTTCGCTCGCCTGGCTGCCGCAGGAAACCATTCTGTTCGACCGGGCGCGGCTGAGGCGTTCCATCGAGGTGGACATGGCCCCGGGATCCCGGCTGCTGATGGTCGAGCCGGTGGTCTTCGGCCGTCTCGCCATGAAGGAATCGGTCATCGAAGGCCAGTTCCGCGATCGCTGGCGCATCCGTCAGGGCGGGCAATTGCTGCATGCCGAGGACATGCGGCTTGGTCCGGATATCGCGAATGCCCTGGAACGCGGCGCGGTCGCCGGTGGCGGTCTGGCCATGGCAACAGTGCTGATGATTGCGCCCGACTCCGAGGCAAGCCTTGGACGCGCACGGGCGCTGATCGGCGCGTCAGGGGGCGCCAGCTATTTGACGGTGCGCCGGTCTGGAGCCGGAGCGCAAGAAACTGGCAAGCTTCTTGCTCGGATCGTGGCAAGCGACAGCTATGACCTGCGCAAGATTCTTGTCCCGCTGATCCGCCTGCTCAACCCGTCGGGCGGCCTGCCGAAAGTCTGGTCGATATGAAAGAGACGCCATGAACCTGACCCCGAGGGAAAAAGACAAGCTGCTCATCGCCATGGCGGCCATCGTCGCGCGCAGACGGCTGGAGCGGGGCGTCAAGCTCAACCATCCCGAAGCCATCGCGCTGATCACCGATTTCGTCGTCGAAGGGGCGCGTGACGGCCGTGCGGTGGCCGATCTGATGGAAGCCGGGGCCCATGTGATTACACGCGACCAGGTCATGGAGGGCATCGCCGAGATGATCCACGACATCCAGGTCGAGGCCACGTTCCCCGATGGCACGAAGCTCGTGACCGTGCATGAACCGATCCGCTAGAAATGTGCGGTGTGAACATGATTTGCCCCCTCGACATCGACCATCGGGAGCGCGCAATATCCGACAGTACGCTTCGTGCATTCATCTTGACGGCGCGACCAATTGCGGGCGCCGCGTAGACCAAAGAAGGACTTTCTCGATGATCCGACGACTTTTCATGACAGCCGCCGCCCTTGGCCTGGCCACAGCGCCTGCTTTTGCCCATCTCGACCCCTCCGAACATGGCTCGTTCGCCGCAGGCTTCTCGCACCCGCTGTTCGGCCTCGACCATGTTCTGGTCATGGTGGCTGTCGGCCTCTGGGCCGCCTCGCTGAAGGGCCGCGCGATGCTTGTCGTGCCAGCGGCCTTCGTCGGCACCATGGGCCTGGGCTTCATTGCCTCCATCGCCGGCGTACCGCTGCCTTTTGTAGAGCCGGTGATTCTGGCTTCGATCGTCTTCATCGGCATCATGGTGGCGCTGGCGCTGCCGTTCTCGACCGCCGGGATGGCTGCAGCGGTGGCGTTTTTCGCCTTCTTCCACGGCCACGCCCATGGCGGCGAACTGGGTGATGCGGGGGCTGCAAGCTTTGCCATCGGCTTCATGATAGCCACGGCGCTTCTCCATGCCGCGGGTATCGGCCTCGGTCTTGTTCTTGCCAAGCTGCAGAGCCGCGACGGCAAATCCTGGATCACCCGTGCTGCGGGTGCGATGACCGCTGTTGCCGGTGTGGTGCTGGCTGTCGCCGGCTGATCTTGAACGAAACGATGGAGGGCGTGCCCATGATCCCAGGCGAAGTCATCACCAAGGACGGCGACATAGAGATCAATGCCGGCGCGCCCACCATCACGCTCAAGGTCGCCAACACCGGCGACCGGCCGGTGCAGGTCGGCAGTCACTATCATTTCTATGAGGCCAATGCGGCCCTGAGTTTCGAGCGGGACCAGGCGCGCGGCCACAGGCTCAACATTGCCGCGGGGACCGCGGTGCGGTTCGAACCCGGCCAGCAACGCGACGTCACTCTCGTGCCCTTGTCGGGCGCCCGGGAGGTCTATGGATTTCAACAAAAGGTGATGGGGAAGCTCTAGGGGCCATGATCTGACGGATGCAACCCATCTGTCGGCACAGACGCCTCATCAACGCGTTTTCACAGCGCCGTAACAGGGGAAGGAGTGCCCATATGTGCAATGTATGTGTGATCAATAACGTCAAATCCTCAATGCTGTCGCGCCGTGATTTCTTCCGCAAGTCGGCCGCAGCCGGTATTGCCGCCACGGCTGCGGGCGCCGTGTCAGCCCGGCCGGCCTTGGCGCAGGCCAGTGGCAAGGTGGTCGACCTGACCCATGTGCTCGACGGTGATTTTCCGACCTTTGATGGCAAGCCGGGGATCCTTTTCACCGAGAATGTCAACTTCGACGCATCCGGCTACCAGATCTGGGAACTGACGATTTTCGAGCATTCCGGTACGCATATCGATGCGCCGCTGCATTTTTCCAAGGACGGAACCTCGGTCGCCGAACTCGATCCGCAGAACCTGATCTGCCCCCTGTGCATCGTCGACATCAAGGCCAAGGCGGCTGACGAGCCCAATGCCATGGTCGAGCCCGAGGACATCGAGGCCTTCACCAGCGCCCATGGCGCCATTCCGCAAGGCGCCTGCGTGGCGATGAATTCCGGCTGGCAGGACAAGGTGGCGGAAACCGTCTACCGCAACGATGCCGACGGAAACTTCGCCTTCCCCGGCTTTTCCAAGGCTGCGACCGATCTCCTGATCGAGATGGGGGCCGGCTCGATCGGCGTCGACACGCTGTCGCTCGACCCGGGCAATTCGGCCGATTTCGCGGTGCATTATTCCTGGCTGCCGAGCGGCCGCTTCGGCATTGAAAACCTCGCCAATCTCGATCAGCTGCCCGCCACCGGCGCCACGCTGTTCGTCGGCGCGCCAAAGCACCGCAACGGCACCGGCGGGCCGGCGCGCGTCATGGCGATGATCTGAGACCTGGGAAAGCTCCATGCGGTTTGAAGGCGATTGCCTGCAAACCCTGTGGAGTTCCGCCCGCAGCACCGAAAGTTGAGGCAGTCCGTGAGTACCACTCGAATCAGCCTGGGCATTTGCATAGTCGTGTTGCTGGGCGCACCGGCGCGCGCCCAGGACCTGCCCGATTGCATCGACCCGCAAACGCAGATGGAGATGAGTTATTGCGCTCACGCCGATTTTGAAGACGCCGACAAGGAACTCAACGCATTGTGGCCTGATGTGGTGGCGGCGGCCAGGCAAAGTGACGAATATGTCGCCGATCAGGCAAAATCCATGGGTGTGCCGACCACATTGGAAGCGCTGCGCACCGCCCAGCGCGCCTGGATCAGCTTCCGTGATGCGCAATGCGAATATGAAGCCTATGAAGTGTTTGGCGGCTCGGCCCAGCCGATGGTCGGCAGCCTGTGTCTCGCTCGTCTCACCCGCGAACGCATCGAGGTGCTGAAAAGGGCGATTGAGACGCGGTGATGGCCCGTCTCTTGCATGTCAATCACGAGAGATTGCGAATGAACCGAGGATCACTCATGCCCGCCAGCATATCCCAAAGCTATTGCGCCGGCTTGGCTGCGGCAAAAATGACCAGGTTTTTCTCGCCGTCGAATTCGATGGCGAGGACATCCTTGATCAGGACATCCTTGGAGTTGATCGCGTGATACAGCAGGGCATTGCCTTCAAGTTCCCTACGCAGATTGTCGACCGTCTCACTGTGTTCGGCGAGCTTGGCCGCGATCTTGGGCGGAGGTCCGCCTTCGATCTGCGAGGAATCCGGCATGTAGATAATATCGACGCGGTCGAGAGTGGTGAGCTTGCGGACGATGTCGATGTTGCCACTCAGATTTTCGATCGCGGCGATGACCCGGTCGTCGCCGGCGTCGGAGCGCACCTCCTCTTCGTTGACTTCGGAACCCACAATCCTGTCGACCACTTCCTGTTCGACGACGCCCTGGGCGCCGAGCGGCAGGCTATGGACCGAAGCGGCGAGGAAGGCCGCGAACGCAAGTCCATGCATCCACTTCCTGGAGAGCGTGTGGGTCGTCGTCATTCGGTGTTCCTTTCGGACAGAGGCGAATCTGTTTCAAACGCTCTTTATAAAGCCAAACGGAGGAAATTGGTTCCCCCGTTTGTTTTTTCAGATGGTCGATCGCCGCAAAAGACCGGGCGTTCAGCTTTCCTTGCGCGTGACGATCGTCAGGTCGCCTTTCTGACTGAGGCTGGCAGCCACCACGTCGGCGGGGGTGGCCCCCTGCCGTTCAAGCGCCTTGAGAACCTCCGGCGATGCTTCGATGGACCGGCGCAAATTCGTAAGGTCCTCGTCGGAGCGCTGTTCCTCGATCTGCGCGACCTGCGCCTGCGACTGTGCCGGAAGCTCGGAAACATCGATAACGCTGACAGTCTGGAGCGCCGGCTGTTGTGTCTGGGCCTGGGGAGCGGGGGCATTTTCCTGGGCTTGCGCAAGGGCCGGCGCGGTGGTCAGTGCGAGCGCTGCGGCGAGGATTATTCCGGCTTTCATGATGTATCCCTTCGTTGGAGATTCGGGGTCGGCCTTCCGCATCGCGTCGGGCGCCTACAAAACACCGTCCGATTGTGGCTTCAGGCTGCCGCCCCCAAGGCGATCGCTGGGTCATTGTGTGGCGGCACCATGGTAGCAATTCAACAGATCCGGGGGATGACCTGATGACGAAACTGTCGCGCCACACCTATGCAGCCATGTATGGACCGACCGTGGGTGACAAGGTGCGGCTCGCCGATACCGAACTCTTCATCGAGGTCGAGAAGGACTTCACCACCTATGGCGAGGAGGTGAAATTCGGCGGCGGCAAGGTGATCCGCGACGGCATGGGCCAGAGCCAGGTCAGCCGCGCCGACGGCGCCGTCGACACCGTCATCACCAATGCCTTGGTGGTCGATCATACCGGCATCTACAAGGCCGATATCGGCCTGAAGGACGGGCGGATCGCGGCAATCGGCAAGGCCGGCAATCCGGATACCCAGCCCGGCGTCGACATCATCGTCGGTCCGGGGACCGAAGTGATCGCTGGCGAAGGCAAGATCCTCACCGCCGGCGGTTTCGACAGCCACATCCATTTCATCTGCCCCCAGCAGATCGAGGAAGCCTTGATGAGCGGGCTCACCACCATGCTGGGCGGCGGCACCGGGCCGGCCCACGGCACGCTCGCCACCACCTGCACGCCCGGTCCCTGGCATCTGGGGCGGATGATCCAGGCCATGGATGCCTTCCCGATGAATATCGGCCTGTCGGGCAAGGGCAATGCTTCGCGGCCCGCGGCGCTCGAGGAGATGATCCTGGGCGGCGCCTGCGCGCTCAAGTTGCACGAGGACTGGGGCACGACGCCGGCTGCCATCGACAACTGCCTCGCCGTCGCCGATCAGTATGACGTCCAGGTGATGATCCACACCGACACGCTCAACGAAAGCGGTTTTGTCGAAACCACAGTCGATGCCATCAAGGGCCGCACCATCCACGCCTTTCACACCGAGGGCGCGGGCGGCGGCCATGCGCCCGACATCATCAAGGTCTGCGGGCTCAAAAACGTGATCCCGTCCTCGACCAATCCGACTAGGCCCTACACGGTCAACACCATCGCCGAGCATCTCGACATGCTGATGGTCTGCCATCATCTGGATGCGTCGATCCCGGAGGACATTGCGTTTGCCGAAAGCCGCATCCGCAAGGAGACCATCGCGGCCGAGGACATCCTGCACGACATCGGCGCGTTTTCGATCATCGCGTCGGACAGCCAGGCCATGGGCCGGGTCGGCGAAGTCATCATCCGCACCTGGCAGACCGCCGACAAGATGAAGCGCCAGCGCGGCCGCCTGCCCGAGGAGACCGGCGAGAACGACAATTTCCGCGTCCGCCGCTACATCGCCAAATACACCATCAATCCCGCCATCGCCCAGGGCGTCTCCAGGCACATCGGCTCGATCGAGGTTGGAAAACGCGCCGATCTGGTGCTGTGGAACCCGGCCTTCTTCGGCGTCAAGCCCGACATGGTGCTCCTGGGCGGCATGATTGCCGCAGCCCCGATGGGCGACCCCAATGCCTCGATCCCGACGCCGCAGCCGGTGCATTACCGCATGATGTTCGGCGCCTACGGCAAGGCGCGGACCGAATCCTCCGTCACCTTCGTCAGCCAGGCGGCGATCGAGGACGGACTCGCCCACAAGCTTGGCACAGCCAAGCAGATGTGTGCGGTTGAAAACACCCGCGGCGGCATCTCCAAGGCCTCGATGGTGCTCAACGACGCGCTGCCGCATATCGAGGTCGATCCGGAAACCTACGAGGTTCGCGCCGACGGCGCGTTGCTCACCTGCGAACCGGCGACGGTGCTGCCGATGGCGCAGAGGTATTTTCTGTTCTAGGCGACCCATGCCTGGAGTGCATGGCTCCTGTCCTCGATAGGCATTTTGCTGCAGTGCAGTATGGTCCTATATATGCCTGAACAATCAAGGAGCCATACCATGACAACTGCCAAGCAAAACCCGTTCAGCCGTTTTCTCCGCGGCACCGCGCGATCCATCAGCTTTGCAACCCAGGCAGACCGCCTTGCCAACACTCCCGACCACGTCTTCCAGGCCCGGGGCACCACAAGGCAGCGGGAAATCCAGGATCTGCTCGACCGGCTTTGAGAAGCCGGGCCTGATGCGAAGCCAAAGCCGCGTCGGCTTCAGCGGATGCCCGTGACGGCCACGGGTTGTGCGCGGTCGGCCGGTGAAGGTTTGCCGGTCATCCGGACATTTTCTGTTGCATCATTGATCCCGATCAGTCCCTCCTGCATCATTTCGTGGTTGGATCGGTTGTTTGATAGCTCGAGATGGAGGGTTAGATGTCCGGTATCAGATTGAAGCACAAAGGTTGGGTCGTGGTCGCCGACGGCGAGAAAGTATTGTTCCTGGTCAATGCCGGGACGCCGGATCGTCCGGCTCTGGAAGTGTTCAACGGGTTCGAGCAATCAAATCCGAGAACCGCGGAGCAGGGCGTGGATCGCCCCGGCAGGATGGCCGATGGCATGGGCAGCGCCCATCGCAGCGCCGTGCAGGAAACCGACTGGCACCGCTTGGCCAAGCATGAATTCGCCCACCAGATTGCAGCTCTTCTGGAACGCAGCGCTCAGGACGACCGGTTCGAACAGGTCGTCATCGTAGCGCCGGCGGTGGTTCTGGGCGAATTGCGCAAGTCCTTGTCCAAGGCGGTTTCCGGCCGGATTGCAGCCGAAGTCGCCAAGGATCTCACCAAGCATCCCGTGCCGGAGATTGAGAAGATCTTGTTCGACTAGGAAAGCCTGATCGCGGGCCGGATCTTCGGATGGGACTTTGCGTCCATTCCGGAGATGCGGCCCCGGCGGCTTTGGCAATTGCTCGTGCGACACCGCCGGGCTTGAGACCCGTCCGGCGGCCGACACAGCGGTTTCGATCAGCATCCTGCTGTTTTCGCTGACGATGTGGATGGTTCTCCGCTGGCGGGATGGTCGCTAGTTGGTGTAGAGTTCGTCCATGTTGTCAGCGACCTCTGTGACCCGCCAGTTCCGCGATCCTGCCGCCACCATCACGCTGGATGAAACCGCGCGGCATCGCCGCCGCATGATGATGACCTCGGACCGTTTGCCAAACGGCGCCACCATCGTTTTCCTGCTGGATCTACCGCAGGCCCGCCTGTTGCGCCACGGTGACGGGCTTGTGCTCGATGACGGCCGCATCATCGAGGTCCGCGCCAGGCCCGAAGCGCTGATGGAGGTCAGGGGCAGGGACGCGGCGCATCTGCTGGCGCTCGCCTGGCAGATCGGCAACCGGCATCTCGCCGCCGAAATCGCCCCCGACAGCATCCGCATAAGGCGCGACCATGTGATTCGCGCCATGCTCGCAGGCCTGGGCGCGACAGTCACCGACATCGAGGCCCCGTTTGATCCCGAGGGCGGCGCCTATGGCGGGGCGCATGCCGCTCACCATGAACATGGCCATGGCGATCATGGACACAGCCATGATTGAGGTGCGCGACTGGCACAGCGATCCGATCACCGCCGACACGCGGATCGACGCCCATTACAGGAACACCCAAAACGTGCGCCGCTTCTTCAAGGCGGAGATCGGCGACCACTTCAAGTTCGACCGGCCGTTCATGGCATGGATGAAATCCCCTGCGGGCTTGACGTTGCGGGACGCGGTGGACGAATGGTCGCTGCGGCACGGGCGGGACAGCACCGGCGTCCGTATTGGGAAAGACGGTTGAAAAGGGTGCTTTTCATCTGTGGCAAGTGCCTGCATCGCAGCCCCACTGCGGCGGAAATCTTCGGCGCCATCAAGGGGTTTGAAACCGATGCGGCGGGGCTCGGCAATGATTCTGACGTCCCCTTGGCGGATGAACAGATCCAATGGGCGACACATCTGGTGGGCATGGAAAAAGCGCAAGCAGCGCGGTTGCGCCGCAAGTTTCCCCGCACGGTGGCAGGCAAGCGCATCGTCTGCTTTGACATTGCAGACGTCTATACCTTCATGCAGCCCGAGCTCGTCGATCTGCTGCAGAGCCGGATCGGGAGGATCACATGACCGGGACCCGCAACCTCATTCGCCTCATGACCTGGCTGTCGCCGACCTTCCCTGTTGGCGGCTTCAACTACAGCCACGGGCTTGAGCAGGCGGTGGCAGATGGTCTGGTCATCGATGCCGAAACGCTGAGGGACTGGACTGAAACGCTTCTCAGCCACGGTTCGGCCTGGAATGACGCGGTGCTGCTCGCCGAAAGCTGGCGGCTTGCCGGCGAAGGGGCCGATCTCACGGAAATATCGGAGCTTGCCGATGCGATGGCGGGATCTTGCGAGCGGCATCTTGAAACCATGAACCAGGGCGCGGCCTTTCTCGACGCCACTCGTGCCTGGCCGCTGTCCGTGCATGCGGATCTTGCCCGCGGCGCAGCCTGGCCGGTGGCGGTGGGCGCAGTGGCGGGCGCATCCGAGATGCCGCTGGAACCGACGATCGCTGCCTTCTTGCATGCCTTTGTCGCCAATCAGGTGCAAGCGGCGCTGCGGCTGATGCGGCTGGGGCAGGTGGCGGGTGTCGACGTGCTCGCTTCGCTTGAGCCGGCAATCGGTGCGGTCGCAGCCCGCGCGGCGCGGTCAAGCCTTGACGATCTGGGCAATGCCGCGCTCAATGCGGAAGTCGCGGCGATGCGGCATGAAACCCTGAACTCACGGATTTTCCGGACATGACCTCATCCAACGGACCCCTGCGCGTCGGCATCGGCGGCCCTGTCGGCTCAGGCAAGACGGCGCTCACCGAAAAGCTCTGCAAGGCGATGCGCGAAACCTGGTCGATCGGCGTCATCACCAACGACATCTACACCCGTGAGGATGCGGAAGCGCTGGTCAGGATGCAGGCGTTGCCCTCCGACAGGATCATCGGCGTGGAGACCGGCGGCTGTCCGCACACGGCAATCCGCGAGGACGCCTCGCTCAATCTGCGCGCCATCGATGCGCTCAACGAGCGGCATCCCGATCTCGACATCATCTTCGTCGAATCGGGCGGCGACAATCTCGCCGCCACCTTCTCGCCCGATCTCGCCGATCTGACCATCTACGTGATCTCGGTCTGCCAGGGCGAGGAGATCCCGCGCAAGGGCGGGCCGGCCATCACCCGGTCGGATCTGCTGGTGATCAACAAGATGGATCTTGCCCCCCATGTCGGCGCCGATCTCGCGGTCATGGAACGCGACGCAACGGCCGGCCGCAAGGGCCGCCCGCATCTGTTCACCGACATGCGCCGCGGGGCGGGCATTGAGGACGTGGTCGCGTTCATCGAGGAAAACGGGGGCCTGCGCGTGTCCGCGGCCGCGCAGTAACAAGCCTAACGCGCGTCGCATTCATCCGGATTCAGGTGACGCGCGTTAACCTTTTGTATTTGCGTGTCGTTATCGCAAAACCGCTACGCACTTTTGCGCGACATGCATTGGGGCGGAGCTCAGTCCCGCTCGAAATCCGGCAGGCTGTTGAAAGCGGCCCGCAAGGCATCCGACCAGCCGTCCGAAATCTTGCGAAAATAGGGATCGCTGGCCTGGATTCGCTTTTCATAGCCCTTGGTCAGGCTGTCGCGCTCGTAAAACTGCAGATCCAGCGGCAGGCCGACTGAGAGGTTGGATTTCAGCGTTGAATCGAACGAGACATAGAGCAGCTTCGTCGCCATTTCGAACGTCATGTCCGGATCATAGGCGCGCACCAGGATCGGCTTGCCATATTTGTGCTCGCCGATCTGGAAGAACGGATTGTCCTCGGTGGCTTCGATGAAATTGCCTTCGGGATAGACCAGGAACATCCGCATCGCGCCGCCCTCGACCTGGCCACCCAGGATAAAGGTGGCGCTGAAGGTGGATTCGCTTTGGAGTCCGCCATCCGACGCGGTCTTGATGACATCGCGGACCGTTTCGCCCACCAGCCGCGCCACTTCGAACATCGAGGGCGCATCCATGATGTCGGGATGCCGGTCGTTGGCGGCCTTCGAGTGCTCTTCGAGCATGCTGACCACGGTCTGCGTGGTCGCCAGATTGCCCGCCGACAACAGCGTGATCAGCCGGTTGCCGGGCTTGCACCAGGTGTACATCTTGCGAAATGTCGAGACATTGTCGACGCCCGCATTCGTCCGCGTGTCGGACATGAAAATCAGGCCTCGGTTGAGGCGCAGCCCGACACAATAAGTCATGATTCGCGAATCCGCCCTTGGTGAGAACCGATTCTTATTGCTCCACTGTGATGTGGACTGCAAGCTGTTCTTCACCGGATCCGGTTCGAATACCAGAAATAGGGGCGGCGTCCTTGTAGTCGAGGCCGTAGGCGATGTGGACGTATCGGTCGTCGGGCGAGATGTCGTTGGCGGGATCGAAACCGACCCAGCCCAGCCCCTCGACATGGGCTTCAGCCCAGGCGTGGCTTGCGGCCTGGTTGGAGGTTTCCTCCATCATCAGATATCCCGACACATAGCGCGCCGGATATCCCATCACCCGGGCGGCAGCGGCAAATGCCTGGGCGTGATCCTGGCAGACGCCCTGTCCCGCCGCCAGTGCGTCTTCCGCCAGGGTATGGGTCTGCGTCGCGCCCGGAACATAGGCCATGGCTTCGTGCAGTCTGGTCATCAGCGAATGGAGTTGTTCCAGCGGCGTGCCCTTTTCGATGCTGCGCGCCAGGTCGCGGATCATCTTGCCCGGCTTGGTCAGGGCCGAGTCCCGCTGATAGAGCCACAGCGGCATATAGGCCCGATGCGGTCCCGATACGCCGATCTTGTCAATGGTTTCCACAACGCCCGACGCCACAACCTTGATCGCCTCGGTGTCGCGGCTCGCGCTCACCAGTTCAACCACATTGCCGAAATGATCGGAGTACTGTGCTTCGACCGCGCCGCCTTCAACCTGCATCTCCCAGGAATTGACGGTCTGCAATGGGCTGTCTTGAGGCGTCAGCCGAAGCCGTTGCAGCGCGTAGCGCACCGGCTGCGCATAGGCGTATTCTGTCACATGGGAAATTTTGAGAAGCATGGAATCAGTCCTGATTGAACCGGTAGGCTTCGGCGATCTCTGCAGCAACCCGGTTGTTCTGGCTGATGAAACCTTGGAGAAATTCGTGCAGGCCGCTGTCCATTATTTCCTTGATTTCGCGCTCGTGCAGCATCCCCTGGGTTGCAGTCGCAGTTTCGTGGCAGGATAGCCGCTTGCCATATTGCCTTTCGAGGTAAGACAGGTTGGCATTGATCTTGTCGTAGCAATAGGCCAGCGAACGCGGCATGCGGCCATTGAGGATCAGAAAGTCGGCAATGTTGGAAGGCTTGTAGTCGTCATCGTAGACCCAGCCGTAGGAGCGGTGCGCCGAAACCGATCTGAGAATCGATTCCCATTGCACATTGTCGAGTGACGACCCCACATAGGAACTGGCCGGCAGCAGCACGTAATATTTCACGTCCAGAATGCGGGCGGTGTTGTCGGCGCGCTCGATGAAGGTTCCGATGCGGGAAAAATTATACCGCTCGGTTCGCAGCATGGTTCCATGAAAGGCGCCGCGGATCAGGGCCGTGCGCTGTTTGATCGTGTCGATAACCTGAGGCATGTCGGCGCTCGGCACGCGCCGCGTGAGCTGCGCCTTGATGTCGAGATAGCACTCATTGGTTGCTTCCCAGGCTTCCCGGGTCAAGGCGGTCCTGACCATGCGGCCATTGTTGCGGGCTGCTTCAATGGCTGAAAGCACGCTTGAGGGGTTGGACCTGTCGCGCAGCAGATAATTGACAGCGTCGGCGCTGGTGACCTCGGGATAGGTCCCGCAATAGGCGCTGAACACGCCCGAGCTGCGCAGCACCGATTCCCAGTCTTCTTCCTGGCCATCCATGCGGGTGAGCGACATCCGCAGGCCCGCATCGATCAGGCGCGCAGTGTTCTCGGCACGCTCGATATAGCGAAACATCCAGAACAGGCCGTTTGCGGTTCTTCCCAGCATGTTCAATCCTCCAGCACCCAAGTATCCTTGGTGCCGCCTCCCTGGCTGGAATTGACCACAAGCGAACCTTCCTTCAATGCCACCCGGGTCAATCCGCCGGGAATGATCTGAACCTTGTTGGAAACCAGAACATAGGGCCGCAAGTCCACATGTCGCGGTGCAAGGCCTTTCTTGGTCAGGATCGGCACGGTCGACAGCGACAGCGTCGGCTGGGCGATGTAATTGCTTGGTCTCGATTTGAGCTTGGCGGCAAATTCGTTCAATTCGCGCTTGCTCGCGGCAGGTCCGACCAGCATCCCGTAGCCGCCGGATCCATGCACTTCCTTGACCACCAATTCGGCCAGATGCTCGAGCACGTATTTCAGCATGTCGGGTTCCGAACAGCGGTATGTCGGAACGTTTTCGAGCATCGGCTTGCGACCGGTGTAGAACTCGACGATTTCCGGCATGTAGGAATAGATCGCCTTGTCATCGGCGATGCCGGTTCCCGGCGCATTGGCGATCGTGATGTTGCCCGCACGATAGACGTCCATGATGCCCGGCACGCCAAGCGTCGAATTGGGCAGGAACGTCAGCGGATCCAGATAATCATCATCGACCCGCCGGTAAAGGACATCAATTGCCTCATAGCCCTGAACGGTTCGCATCGCGACCTTGCCGTTGATGACGCGCAGGTCCGAGCCCTCGACGAGTTCGGCGCCCATCTGGTCGGCGAGGTAAGCATGCTCATAATAGGCGGAATTGAAGATGCCAGGCGTCAGCACCGCAATCCGAGGTTTGCCGTCGCAACCCGGAGGCGCGACTGCGGCCAGGCTGTGGCGGAGCAGTTTTGGGTAGTTTTCGACCGGCCGAACCTTGTTGAGATGAAACAGCTCTGGAAACATCTGCATCATGGTTTCGCGGTTTTCGAGCATGTAGGACACGCCCGAAGGTGTGCGGGCATTGTCTTCGAGAACATAGAATTCGCCCTCGCCGGTGCGCACGATGTCGGTTCCGATAATGTGCGTATAGACGCCGCCCGGAGGACGCATGCCGATCATTTCCGGCAGGAACGCATCGTTCTTTTCGATCAAAGCCCGCGGCACGCGGCCGGCCTTGATGATTTCCTGCTTGTGGTAGATGTCGTCAAGAAAGGCGTTGAGCGCCATCACGCGCTGCTCGATCCCCTGCGCCAGCTTGCGCCATTCGGAGCCGGAGATGATGCGCGGCACGATATCGAACGGAATCAGCCGTTCCGATGAATCTTCCTTGCCGTAGACCGCAAAGGTGATGCCGGTCTTGCGGAATATGTTTTCCGCGTCCCGGGATTTCTTGATGAGATCGGACGTCTTTTGTTCCGAATGCCAGTTGAAGTACCCCTTGTAGGGTGCTCGCGGAAGGCTGTCCGAAGTCAGCATTTCATCGAAAGGCACGTGTTTGTCGCTCCCTTTTGACCGCATAAGATCGTATCATGTTCCAGAAAGCAAGAAGCGTGCAGGATTTCTCTGCTTTGCGCTGCGCGCGCGTTTTTTTCGGGCATTGTTGCGACAGGGCCGCAATCAACGGGTGCCAGGCAATTGATTTTCCTGGTTGACGGACGACAGGCTTGCGCACCGTCGGGATAGGGGGCTAACCCTTCCGGGCGCCGCGCTTGTCGGGACCGGCGCCTCTGACGCTCCGGCAACAAGGCCCCATTCATGACTCTCGATCGTATCGCACCGGCGCTGTTCGTTCTTCTGTGGTCGACGGGCTGGATTGTGGCCAAATATGCAAGCCCTCACGCTGATCCGCTGACCTTTCTGAGCCTGCGCTTTGCCATTGCCGCAGCACTGTTTGCCGCGATCACGATTGCCAGCCGTGCAGCCTGGCCCAGGACGCGAGCCGGCTGGATCCATGGAGTCGCCTCGGGCGTGTTTCTGCACGGTCTCTATCTTGGCGGTGTCTGGTGGGCGATCTCGCAAGGCGTGCCGGCGTCCGTGTCCGGGCTCATTGCAGCCTTGCAGCCGCTGCTGACTGCGGTTGCGGCGCCGTTCATCGTGGGCGAGCGGTTGAGCGGACAGCAGAAGCTGGGCGTCGTCCTCGGTTTCGCCGGGCTCGCCGTCGCCATCCTGCCCAGAATTCTCGCTCTCGATCCAGCCATGATGCAGGTCGCGCTGGTGCCGTTGCTGGTCAATATTGTCGCCATGGCGTCGGTGACGTCCGGAACCCTTTATCAGAAGCGCCATCTGCAGGAAGGCGACCTGCGGGCGATCGCCGCGCTGCAGTATGTCGGAGGCTTTGCCGTGGTGATGCCGCTGGCGCTGCTGTTCGAGCCGATGAGGGTGGATTGGAACCTTGAATTCGCCCTCGCCATGGGCTGGTCCGTGCTCGGCCTCTCGCTGGTGTCGATCATGCTGCTACTCTACCTGATCCGCCGCGGCCAGGTGTCGCGCGCGGCCTCGCTCACCTATCTGGTGCCGCCGGCCGTGGCGATCGAAAGCTGGTTTCTGTTCGGTGAAGCGTTGACGGTGCTAATGGTCGTCGGCACCTTGATCGTTGTCGCTGGCGTCTGGCTAACCAACCGCAAGACAAGGGTCATCGTCTGATCAGAAATCGGTCGGCACGCCGCCTTCCTGCTTGCGCCGGGCGACGAAGGCGTCGAGTTCTTCGGATATCGCCTCATCCAATGGCGGCGCCTCGTAATTGGCCAGCGTTTCCTTCCACACCCGGTTGGCATGATCGTAGGTGGTCGGCTGGCCGGCGAGGCTCCAGCTTTCGAAATTGCGCCAGTCCGACAGGATCGGCGAGTAGAACGCGGTCTCGTAGCGCGACAGCGTGTGCGCGGTGCCGAAATAATGGCCGCCGGGTCCGACTTCGGCGATCGCGTCCATGGCCAGCGCCTCGGGACTGGTGTCGAGCGGCGCCAGGAATTCGGCCACCATCTGCAGCATGTCGACATCGAGGATGAATTTCTCGAACGAGGCCGTCAGCCCGCCCTCCATCCAGCCCGCCGCATGCATGATGAAATTGCCGCCGCCCTGGATCACGGCCCACAGCGACATCATCGATTCATACGCCGACTGGGCGTCGAGCGTGTTTGCGGCGCAGGTGTTGGAGGTCCGGTAAGGCATCCCGTAGCGCCGCGCCAGCTGTCCGCCCGCCATCACCGCCTTCATGTATTCCGGCGTCCCAAAAGCAGGCGCGCCCGATTTCATGTCCACATTGGAGGTGAAGCCGCCATAGATCACCGGTGCGCCCGCGCGCACCAGCTGGGTGAAGGCGATCCCCGCCAGAGCCTCGGCATTCTGCTGAACCAGGGCGCCGGCGATGGTGACCGGAGCCATGGCGCCAGCCAGCGTGAACGGCGTGATCACCACCACTTGGTTGCGCGCCGACATCTCGATGATGCCCTGCAGCATCGGCGCATCGTAGCGCAACGGCGACGACGCGTTGATGATGGTGAACAGCGACGGCTCGGCCTCAAGCTGCTCGGCGCTGATGCCGCGGCCGATGCGCACGATCTCGAGTGCATCAAGATTGCGCTCCCTGCCCAGCGAATAGGCATGGAAAGGCTTGTCCGTGAGCTTGACCAGGTCGGAGAGGCAATCGATGTGGCGCACCGAGGCGTGCAGGTCGGTCGGCTCAACCGGGTAGCCGCCGGTCATGTGAATAATGTCGAAGGACTGCGCCAGCTTGATCAGATTGCGGAAGTCTTCCTGGGTACCGGTCCTGCGGCCATTGTCGCGGTCCGAGCAGTAGGGCGCCGACGCCACCTGCGCGAACGCAATGTTGCGGCCGCCGATCTCTATGTTGCGTTCCGGATTGCGGGCATGCAGCGTGAAGGGCCCCGGTGCCTTGCCGACCAGATCCATGATCAGGCCGCGATCCAGCCGCACCCGTTCGGTGCCGTCCACGACATTCGCGCCGCCGGCCTTCAGCCGGTCGCGGGCCTCGGCCAGCATGAAATCCATGCCGATCTGTTCGAGCACGGTGAGCGAGGCCTCATGAATGGCTTCGAGGCCCTCGGGTGACAGAAGCAGGGAAGGGTCCTGGGTGTTGAGAATCGACCGGTAGCGCAAGGTCACAGGGCCTTTCCGGCCCTTTCCCCGGTCTCCGCCGCGTCCGCCGCCGGCGCGCCTGCGCCGTTCCGGAGCTCCCGCGGTGTTCTCGATGGCTGCCGGCACAATGTCGTCAAAGCTGCTCATTTCGAACCTGGGCCCCGTCGCATTCCTGTTTCGCCCGCCGGCTCCGGTTTGACCGGTGACAGGCCGCAATGGAGCGAGACGCTATGCCGGACCGGGCCTTCAAGCAAGAGATCGCCGAAGGCTTATTTTCGCTTTGCCGGTC
>NZ_JACIYP010000120.1 GCF_014359905.1 Hoeflea sp.
TGGACCGCAAATACACTGGCACGGGCGACGCCCGCCGCCCGGGAGTCTGGCGCGCCAGCGCGCTTGCCTTGTTCCTGCCGGGGCTGGTGGTGGCCTTCGGCTATGCCGGCTTGTGGTTGTTGCTGCACGCAACCGGCCGGGGTGAGGGCGCGCTGGCGCGGGTCTGCCTCTTGGTGCTGGTGATCGGCGTGCCGCTGATCCTCGCCCATGCCGGGCTGCGGCTTTCGACAGTGAGGCTCACGCTGCGCGGCGCGCATCTGGAGGCCCATCCGGGCTTTCCCGCGCGCGACCCGGCGATCGTTGCCTACCCGGCGGTCACCGGCTTGTCGCTCAAGCGAGGACTGTCGGGATGGATCACCGGCGCAGGCTCGCTGGTGATCGAGCGGGGGAATGGCCCGCCGGTGGTCGTGGCCGGACTGGCTGACCCGGAAAGCGCGCGCTCGGATCTGTCGAGCCGCCTGGCGGCACTCGGCGTGCATGTGTCACGCGCCTGATCCGCGCGTCACGGGCGGCGACTGGAGCGGGGGCTGTTGCTGCAGCGCGTGTGCAGGGACGGCCGGCCCGTGAAGCGCCGCGTCCGCCTCGGCGCGGGCCTGGATGACCAGCACGGTCAACAGCGCCAGGCATCCGATCACGGCCATCAGTGCAATTCTGGCCACCGTGGCGCTTTCGCGCCGGGCCTGTTTGGCAAGCAGGACGTCGTCTTCTGAAAACATGATCTTCCCCGATCTGTGCTGTTCGGGGACACTTTAACTGCCTGAACGCGTCGTCAATCGGACAGGATTGCGGCAGGACCGCATATTTGTGGTGGCAAGAATGTGTCGCAGGTTAAGGAAGCGTGAACATGCATCGTTCAGCGCGTGCGCTTGCCGAAGGTGGCGGTGCGGTGCGGCGTGTGTGGATGCGACGACAGGCGATGGGAAAAACCCGGCGCCGGTTCCCGCTCAATGGCAACCTTACGGGCATGGGAAGCCGTGTCGCCTGGCTGCGGCAAAGCCTGCTCGGGGAAGCGGTCATCGAAGGTCTTCGGCACGATTTCGGGACGCGCCAGCGCATAGCCCTGCATCAGCTGCACGCCGATTTCCTGGCAGAACTCGACCTGGTGCTCCTCCTCGAGCCCCTCGAACAGCACTGTTATGCCGCGTTCGATGAATTGCTCCACCATCAGCTTGAGCAGCCCCATGCCGGCGGACGTCTCGGTGAAGCGGCGCACCCAGGCGGCGTCGAACTTGAGGACGTCGGGCCTGAGCTCATCCACCCTTTTCGAATCGGAATCATCGGCGCCGAAATCATCCACGGCAATCCTGAACAGCCGCGAGCGGAGTCCCTCGACCAGGCGGGTGAGCACGGCTTCGTCGCCGCTGCCCTGTTCGGTGATTTCGCAGACGATGCGGCCGGGCCTGAGGCCGGCCTTGAGTGTGACGTCGACCATGCGGTCGATCTCGGCGTCGATGTCGGCGACGGCGTCGAACAGGCCGGGATTGAAATTGATGAACAGCCGCGCCTTGCGGCGGCCGAGCTTGCCCATGTTGAGAATGTGCAGTTCCCGGCACAGGGTGTCGACGGCGATGGCGTCGTCGGGTTCGACCAGCGAGAAGAAATGTGCCGGCGACACCGCCTGGCCATTGCGCTGGGCGCGAATGAGCGCCTCGAAGGCCTCGATGGTTAGGTGGCCGTGCTCGTCCTGGCTGAAAATCGGCTGAAAAGCCGAGCGCAACACGAAGGGACCGTAGGACGTGGTGTAAAAGCCCCGGTCATCCTGCAGGAAATGCGGATCACGACGCCCTGGCATGTCACGCAGGCCTCCGTTTGGCGAGTAGCCGTAAAAGGCGAGTTTACCCGCCAAAACTTTCCGCAAGGTTAAATCCGGCCTTTCGGCCCCGCCTCGCGGCTTGCATCGGCGTCCCGCTTGCGACATAGAAGCACACGGGCGCGGGCGCCGCGCCATTTGCACCATGTCAAGCACCGGAGCATTCCATGGCCTTTCTCGCCAACGCCCTTTCCCGGGTCAAACCATCCGCCACCATCGCCGTCTCCCAGAAGGCGCGCGAGTTGAAAGCCAAGGGCCGCGACGTGATCGGGCTCGGCGCAGGCGAGCCGGATTTTGACACGCCGGACAACATCAAGGCGGCGGCGATCGACGCGATCAATCGCGGCGAGACAAAGTACACGCCGGTCTCTGGCATTCCCGAACTGCGCAAGGCGATCGCCGCCAAGTTCAAGCGCGAGAACAATCTCGATTACGACTGGCAGCAGACCATTGTCGGCACCGGCGGCAAGCAGATCCTGTTCAATGCCTTCATGGCGACGCTGAACCCGGGCGACGAGGTGGTGATTCCCGCGCCTTACTGGGTGAGCTATCCGGAGATGGTGGCGATCTGCGGCGGCACGCCGGTGTTCGTGGCGACCACCATCGAGAACGGGTTCAAGCTGCAGCCGGCCGACCTCGAAGCCGCGATCACGCCCAAGACCAAATGGCTGATGTTCAACTCGCCCTCCAACCCCTCGGGTGCGGCCTATTCGGAGGCCGAGCTCAAGGCGCTGACCGAGGTGCTGATGCGCCATCCCCATGTCTGGATCCTGTCGGACGACATGTACGAGCACCTGACCTATGGCGACTTCGTCTTCACGTCGCCGGCGCAGGTCGAGCCCGCGCTCAAGGACCGGACGCTGACCATGAACGGCGTGTCGAAGGCCTACGCCATGACCGGCTGGCGCATTGGCTATGCCGCGGGTCCCATGGAGCTGATCAAGGCGATGGACATGATCCAGGGCCAGCAGACCTCGGGCGCCTGCTCGATCGCGCAATGGGCCGCTGTTGAAGCGCTCAACGGCACGCAGGATTTCATCCCGAAGAACAAGGAAATCTTCCGCGGCCGCCGCGACCTCGTGGTGTCGATGCTCAACCAGGCCAAGGGCATCCAGTGCCCGGTGCCGGAAGGCGCGTTCTATGTCTATCCGTCCTGCGCAGGCTGCATCGGCAAGACCGCGCCGTCGGGCAAGGTGATCGAGACGGACGAGGATTTTGTCACCGAACTGCTCGAAACCGAAGGCGTGGCCGTGGTCCACGGTTCGGCCTTCGGCCTCGGCCCCAACTTCCGCATCTCCTACGCGACGTCGGAAGAACAGTTGGAAGAAGCCTGCAACCGCATCCAGCGCTTTTGCGCCGCGCTACGCTGAGCGGACGGAAGGCTCGGATTTCAATCCCGTCCCGGGTCAGCCGGGGCGGGATTTTTTGTTGGATGTGTGGTGGATCACAGTCTTGAACCGGCCCGGGCGCGTCCGCCAGTACAAGACCGGCGAGCCGAGGACGGCAAGGCTCAGGATCAGGCTGACGAGTAGGGTCGTCGGCAGCTCTCCATCATCCGATACCCGGCAGCGCCTCTTGCCGAAGCTTTGCGTCGTGCGGCTTCGCCCTCCCGCAGTGATTACTGCCCCGGACGCAACAGCCAGTATCCCACGCCGGACACGGCGGCGGTCAGCAGCGTGCCCCAGGCCATGTCGACGAGGCTCATGGCGACCGGCCAGTTCTTCAGCGTCGACAGGTTGGTGATGTCGTAGGTGCCGTAGGCGGCGAAGCCGAGGATGGCGCCCAGCAGAAGCGCGTCGGTGAGCGAGCCGGAGCGCGCGGCGGGCGCCGAGGCCAGGATCACGATCGCGGCCGAATACATCACGTAGAACAGCGCTGCGATCGCCAGCTTCGGGCTTTCGAGCATCAGGTCGCCGAGCTGGCGGACGTAGAAGCCGCGGGCGACCAGGCCGAGCCAGATGGCGTCGACAATCAGCAGGAAAACGGCGGCTCCGGCCCAGGCCTTGAGAAAACCGGCGGGAATGATCATCGGGCGCACTCCCGCAAGGCCGGACAGGGGGCGGCGGTCGGGCGAAGGGTCTTTTCAGGGATATGCATGGCCATGCCTTTCAGGGATGTTGCGGTTCACCTGACCCTGTACGCGGTTTCGGCCTGTCCGGTTCAGGCTTCGGGCGCACCGGCATAGGTGTCGGGGACGAGCACCTTCAGGGCGCCGGCGTGGCAGACCAGTTCGACCTCGGTGTCGAGCGGCACGATTTCGCCGTCAATCGCGGCCCTTGTGCCGACATGATGGTCGGGAAAGCTAAGCGTGACCTTCTGCGCGGTACCGACGGTCATGCCGGGGTCTTCCTGGAGCCTGCCCAGCGCCGCGTGCAGGGTCATCCGGAACACCTCGCCCGAGCCGAGCGCATGGGACTGGTAGACGCCCAGCACGCCGGCGTCGAGCACCGGCGCATAGGAGAGCGGGGTGTCGCCGAACAGGTTGTTGGACACCGCGATGGCCGAGACGATGTGGCTTTCCCGGCCCGACCCGGTGTCGATCTCGACGCGGAACTTCGGCGGATGCAGGATCACCCGGCCCAGGGTCTTGATGGTGGAGGCGATCTTGCGCATGCGGGTGGATGTGTCGAGCCGGTCGCGCTGGCGCACCATGCGGGCGTGCATTCCGGCCGAGAACTGGTGCACGAAGGGCCGGCCATTGGCTGTGGCGATATCCAGCGGCATCACTGTGGCCGAAGCCAGCGCCTCGATCGCCGCAGGAGGGTCGAGCGGCAGGCCCAGGCCGCGGGCGAACAGGTTCATGGTGCCGAGCGGGATCACGCCCAGCGTCTTGCCGGAGTGGAAGCAGGCGGTCGCGGCAGCCGAGATGGTGCCGTCGCCGCCGCCGGCGACGATGGTGCCGATGTCCGTGTCGTCGGCCGCCTCGTCGAGGGTCTCGACCAGGTCCTTGCCCGACACCAGACGCACCTCGCACCCGTCGCCCAGTCCGGCCAGCTTCTCGCAGGCCATCTCGCCGAATTCGCGCGCGTCCATTCCCCGAATGGTGCCGCCGTCCTGGTTGAGAATGAGTACCGTGCGCATGAAAACTCCTGAGGGTCTGGCCGTGACAGATGGGGAGCATCGGCCAGGGTTCCACCACGAGCGGTGGGACACGATCTATAACACGACGGCTGCGCTATGGTTCCGCCCTCTCCGGGAGGCGCCGCGGCTCGGCTGGGTGCGGCTTGGTCGCCGCACGATAGGCAACTAGGCCCTCGGCCAGGGCGTCGAAAGCAACCCGGCAGCGCGGCGCCGCCTTCAGGCTCTCGTGCATGACCAGCCAGGTCATCAATTGCGGTTCTATCCGGTCGGCAAACAGCCGCACCAGGTCCGGATCGCGGGCGGCGAGACCCACCTGGCAAAGGCCGATGCCGCCTCCGGCGCGGATCATGGCCAGCTGCGCGACATTGCTGTCGGTGCGGAAACCGAAGCGGACATCGGCCAGCTCGGGGTGCTTCTTCAGCATGTCGCGGATATAGGCGAACTGTCGGTCAAAGCCGATCAGCCTGTGGGATGCCAGCTCCTCGGGCGCTTGCGGCGTGCCGTGCCGATCGAGGTAGCGGCGATGGGCGAACATGCCGAGCGGAATGCCGCCGATCCGCCGGCTGACCAGCGCGCCCTGGGTGGGCTCGACCATGCGCACGGCAATGTCGGCCTGCTGCCTGAGCAGATCCTCGACCGCGTCCGACAGCGACAGCTCGATCGCCAGGCGCGGATGGCGCTCCTGCAGATTGGCCAGGATCGGCGGCAGGACTTCAAGCCCGATCACCTCGCTCACGCTGATGCGCACAGTGCCTTCCGGCGCTTGCGGATCGCCGGAGGCGGCGCGCGCCAGGGCCGCGGCGCTCGATGCCATGGTCTCGGCATAGGCGCGCATGGCGAGCGCGGTCTCCGTGGGCGCCAGGCCCTGGTGCGAGCGCAGGAACAGCGGCTTGCCCGCGGCCCGCTCCAGCGCATCGAGATGCCGCCCGACGGTCGGCTGGGTGAGCCCGAGCGCGCGCGCCGCCCCCGACTGCGATCCTTCTTTCAGGATGGCGAGGAAGGTGCGGTAGTGACCCCAGTCGAGCAAGTATCTCTCCATACATTATTGTATAGCAGATACAGGTATTATCGCAATTCCGTTTAAGCAGAGAGCGGCGATACTGGCTTCATCGCAACCGATGGAGAACGACAATGACCGACCAAAATGCAGTGATGATCGTCAGGAAGCCGCTAGCGCTGATACTCGGCGCCACCGGCGGCATAGGCGGCGCGGTCGCGCAGAAGCTGCTGGCCAATGGCTATGACGTGCGGGCAATGCACCGCACGGCCACGGAGCAGGCGATCAAGGCGCCGCAGTATGAATGGGTCACCGGCGATGCGATGAGCCGCGCGGATGTGATGCGGGCCGCTACCGGCGCCTGTCTCATCGTCCACGCCGTCAACCCGCCCGGATACCGCAACTGGGCCAAGCTGGTGCTGCCGATGATCGACAACACGATTGCCGCGGCAGAAGCCGCGGGCGCCCGCATCCTGATGCCGGGCACGATCTACAACTACGGACCGGAGACCTTTGCCCGCGTGCGGGAGGACAGTCCGCAGCATCCGGTCTCGAAAAAGGGCAGGATCCGCGTCGCGCTCGAACAGCGGCTTGAAGCCGCCGCCAGGGACGGGGTCCCGGTCATCCTTGTCCGGGCAGGGGATTTCTTCGGCCCCGGCGCGGGCAACAACTGGTTTGCCCAGGCCGTGGTCAAGCCAGGGGCGCCGCTCAAGGCGATCACGAATCCGGGCGCTCCCGGCGTCGGCCATCAATGGGCCTATCTCCCCGATGTCGCCGAGACCATGGTGCGGCTGGTGGCGAGAGCCGACGCTCTGCCGGCCTTCGCCCGCTTCCACATGGAAGGGTTCCGGGATCGGGACGGCCTGCAACTGGCGCACGCCATCCGCCGCGTCACGGGCAAGCCGGGCCTTCCGATCAAGCCGTTCCCCTGGTGGATGCTGCAGCTTGGCAGGCCCTTTGTGCCGGTGTTCCGCGAACTGCTGGAGATGCGGTATCTTTGGCAAGCGGAGCTCATTCTCGGCAATGACAGGCTGGTCGCGCTTCTCGGCGAGGAGCCGCGCACGCCGGTTGACGAGGCGGTGCGGGAAACGCTGAAAGGACTCGGCTGCCTCGAGGCCGAAACCGCCTCAAGCGCGCGGCAGCCTGGCGCTGCATCCGGCGAGAGCGTCTCGGCATGAGGACCGCAGGGATCCGGTGGACGGCGCCCGCGCCTTTGATGGCCTGGCTCGTGGCGGGCGGGCTCGTCACCCAGGCCTATCTGGCCGGTCTCGGTGTATTCGGTACACAGGGCTTTGCGTTGCACAGCCTGTTCGGCGGATTTCTGTCGCTCCCGATCATCGGGCTGGTCTTTTGCGGCTGGCTCGGCTCTACCGGCAGGCCCTGTCGCTTTCCGGCATCGCTGCTGCTGGCGCTCTACCTGCTGCAGATCGTGCTGGTCGTGGCCGGCATGGGAGCCGGGCTCGCGTGGCTGGCCGCGCTTCATCCGGCCAATGCGCTGATGATGTTGGTGGTAACCCTCGCCGTGTTGCGCCGCGCTTCTGCATGACCGGGCAACGAACGCGCGTCTGGCCTTATCCGATTTGGCCAGCACGCGTCAGGCAAAAAAAATGGGCCACGAGATTGCTCTCGGGCCCAATAGGTATGAAGGTTAAAAACCTCCAGAGGGGAACAGCTCATGCGGCGGCACTGGGAGGAGTAGGCCGCCAAAGGTGCATCAGCTGTAATCGATATGGTTCTTTCTTGAGCAATGAGCAAGATGGAGAGCTGCATGTCAGCCATGCCAAGGTTGCATGGCTAGGTTATTGCATAAAAAACAGGCGAAATCCGGATTGCCGGTTTTGTCATCGCCGCCCGCGGCAAGCCAGGATTTGGCGCCGCGAGGCCGCGCCTCAATAGCTCCAGTTGCGCGCCTTGTTGATCAGGAAATCCCGGAAAGCCTTGAGTTTGGCCGCATTTTTCATTTCCTCCGCATAGCAGAAATAGGTGTCGAAAGTGGGAATGTCGGCTGCGATATCGAGTTGCACCAAGGCCAGATCGCGATTGTACATGTAGTCGGGCAACAGCGAAATGCCGGCGCCATTGAGGGTGGCGCGGCGAACGGCGGGTATGTTGTTGATCTGCAAATGCGCGATGCGCGGATTGTCCGGCGCCCGTCCGGCGATTTCAAGCCAGTTCACGTGGCGCAGGTAGTTGGGCGCCGGTTCACCGAAGGTGATGATTCGGTGGTTATCCAGGTCTTCCAGCGTCTTGGGCTCGCCATAGCGCGCGAGATAGGAGGGAGCGGCATAGGCGTGCATGTGCACGGTGAACAGGCGGCGCTGGATCAGGTCGGGCTGCTGCGGCTGGCGCAGCCTGATGGCGCAATCGGCCTGGCGCATGTTGACGTCGAGCTCCTCGTTGTCGAGGATCAGCTGCATCTGCACGTCGGGGTACATGGACTGGAATTCCTGCACCTTTTCGGTGAGCCAGCCCTGGCCGAAGCCGACCGTGGTCGTCACCCGCAATTTTCCCGAGGGCCGCTCGCGGGTTTCGGTGAGGCGGTTTCTCACCGATTCCAGCTTCATCAGCACCTCATGCGCCGTCTGGTACAGGATCTCGCCCTGTTCGGACAGGATCAGACCGCGGGCATGGCGGTGAAACAGCTTGGCGCCGATGTCCAGTTCGAGCGCTGAAACCTGGCGGCTGATGGCCGATTGCGACAGGTGCAGCTTCTCCGCCGCATGGGTAAACGACCCGGCTTCCGCGGCCGCGTGAAAAATGCGCAGTTTATCCCAGTCGAGTGGCACCAAGCTCTCGTCCCCCTGGCCCGTTGTTCGG
The DNA here is from genome assembly GCF_014359905.1 of Hoeflea sp. Classification (GTDB taxonomy): domain Bacteria; phylum Pseudomonadota; class Alphaproteobacteria; order Rhizobiales; family Rhizobiaceae; genus Hoeflea. The sequence continues at coordinate 8,706 of NZ_JACIYP010000120.1, forward strand.
GCCTTGCTTTGGCGCTTATGCGCCTATTCTGCGGCTTCCGCGTGTCTGACGTGACCCGCCAGATATCGTTCGGCCTCCAGGGCCGCCATGCATCCCATGCCCGCCGCGGTGACCGCCTGACGGTAGATGTCGTCGGTCACGTCGCCGGCCGCGAAAACGCCGGGTACATCTGTGGCAGTCGAATCCGGTGCTGTCCACAAATACCCGTTGGGCTTGTGCTTGAGCTTGCCGGTGAACAGGCTGACGGCGGGCGCATGGCCGATGGCGACGAACACGCCGTCAATCGGCATGTCGGTCGTCTCGCCGGTGTTGCGGTTCTTGAGCCTGACCCCGTTCACCGAGGCTGGCATCGGCGGCCTGGCGGGCTCGCCGAGGAACTCGGTCACTTCCGAGTTCCAGATCACCTTGACATTGGGCTTGTCGAACAGCCGCTGCTGCAGGATCTTTTCGGCGCGGAACGCGTCGCGGCGGTGCACCACGGTGACCTCGGCGGCGAGATTGGACAGGTACAGCGCTTCCTCCACGGCGGAGTTGCCGCCGCCCACGACCACGACCTTCTTGCCGCGGTAGAAGAACCCGTCACAGGTGGCGCAGGCCGAGACGCCAAAGCCCATGAAGTCCTTTTCGCTGTCGATGCCCAGCCATTTGGCCTGTGCGCCTGTGGCGATGATCAGGGCGTCGCAGGTCCACACCGCCCCCGAATCGGTTGTCACCGTGAACGGCCGCCGGGTCAGTTCGACCTCGGTCACCAGGTCGCTCACGATCTCGGCGCCGACATGCTCGGCCTGCTTGAGCATCTGTTCCATCATCCAGGGGCCCTGCACCGGATCGGCGTAGCCGGGATAGTTTTCGACGTCGGTGGTGATCATCAATTGCCCGCCTTGCTCCATGCCGGCAATCAGCACAGGCCTGAGCATGGCGCGTGCGGCATAGATCGCGGCAGTGTAGCCGGCTGGGCCGGAACCGATGATGAGAACGGGAACATGGCGAGTGGACATGGGACAATCCTGAACAGATGTTGCGAGGGGCCAGTTTGGGCCATCCTCCGTGACGCATCAATGACGAATGCAGGCCATTTTGCCGCTATCGTCAAACGCCGTACTACAAGGCTACCATTTAGGTGCGGGCAAGCCCCGGTTTCAAGCTTTTCCGCGCGGTTACACACAGAACATCGCGCACGATCAGTCCTTGACTCTTTACAGAGCCTGCCCCCTGACGCAATAAAGTTTCGTGGCGCCGCTGATTTCGTGCGGAACGGGATGCCGATAACAGGGATGACTTCATGGTGATCAAGGCCGAACTCGACGTGATCGATCTCAAGATCCTGCGTGAATTGCAGAATGACGGGCGCATGACCAATGTCGATCTGTCGGCGCGCGTGGGCATCTCGGCGCCGCCCTGCCTTAGGCGGGTGCGCAAGCTGGAAAAGGCGGGAATCATCCGCGGCTACCGGGCGCAGCTGAATGCGCCGAGCCTCGGCTTCGATCTTGTCGCCTTCTGCCTGGTCGGGCTCAAGCACCAGTCGGATGCAAATCTCAAGGCCTTTGCGGCCAGAACCAAGGAATGGCCGATCGTGCGGGAAACCTGGATGGTGTCGGGCGAGAGCGATTTCCTGCTGCATTGCGTGGCGCGCAATCTCACCCATTTCCAGGATTTCGTCATCGAGGAACTGACCGCCACCGACAATGTCGACACGGTGCGCACCATGCTGACGATCCGCCAGGTCAAGGACGAGGGGCTGGTGGCGCTTTAGGCTCGCGGTCCGGTCAGGAACCCTGCCACAGCTCTTCGTAGACCGCGTTGATGGCCTCGGCCTCGGCCGCCACACTGAAACGATTGATCGCGCGCGCGCGCGCGGCTTCGGCCATCGTCGCATGGCGGCCGGCATCCGACAGGAGCGCCACAATCTGCTGCGCGGCCGGTTTCGGTTCGCCACCGGGGATGACCAGACCCGCAGCACCGCCGCCCGAGAACTCCTTGAACCATCCGGCGTCGCTGGAGACGAACGGCACGCCCGACGCCATCGCCTCGAGCGGCGTGACGCCATAGCCCTCATAGCGCGGCAGCGCCACCAGCAGGCTGAGCCCGCGCACCAGGCCGGGCATGGCGTCCGGACCGATTTCGCCCGGAAACAGGATCCGTTGCTCAAGGCCCGCGGCGGCTACCTGCGCCTTAAGCCCGGCCAGGAACGATGCATGTTCGGGCGCCGCCTTGCCGATCACCAGCGCGGTAGACCCCGGCAGCCGCGGCAGGGCCTCAATCATCGCGGCGACGAAGCGGTCGGTGCCTTTTTCCGGGCGGATGCGGCCGATGGCCGCGATGCCTGCCGTGCCGGGATAGCCGCTTCCGGCCCAGGCCTCGCTGCGGGACGGCGCGGGGTGAAAGCGTTCCGTATCGACGCCATGCGGCGCGACAGCGCGGACTCCAGGCACAAATTTTGCCGCTTCGGGCGTTGTGGCAATCACCGCGTCCATGCGCGCAATCAGCCAGCGCGGCAGCGCACTGTGGCGGCGCTGGGCGGCGGAGGTGAACACCAGCCTGACCGGCAGCCTCAGGATGTCGCGGGCGAAGATGCCTGCCCGCATTTCCGGATTGCGGCGCACATGCCAGATGTGGAAAGGCTTGCCGGACGGTTTCTCGCGTGACGCCCGCACGGCCTGCCAGAACGAGATGGGCTCGGGGCAGCCGGGCAGGGGCCTGCCCACGATCCTGACATCGTAGCGGTCAAGCTGATGACGCGTCACCGCGGCGGCGGTCGCGGTGACGCCGGTGAAATTGCGGTGCTGGTTGAGGACGAACAGCCCGTCGCGTCCGCCATCGCAGCCGGGCTCTGCAGGGCTGCTGGCGGGACGGGTGCTCATCTCATCATCCGGGAGAAGGAGGGGCGTCAGCCCCACTTCACCTCAAGGATTTCATAGGCCTTGGAGCCGCCGGGCGCGACCACCTCGATGGAATCGCCGACCGCCTTGCCGATCAGCGCGCGCGAGATCGGCGAGGAGATGGAAATCCGCCCCGCCTTCACGTCGGCTTCCTGGTCGCCGACGATCTGGTAGGATTTCTCCTCTTCGGTGTCTTCATCGACCAGCCTGACGGTTGCGCCGAACTTGATGGTGTCGCCGGACATTTTCGAAACGTCGATGATCTCGGCGCGGCCGATGAAATCCTCGAGCTCGCCGATGCGGCCCTCATTGTGGCTCTGGGCTTCCTTGGCGGCATGATATTCGGCGTTCTCGGAAAGGTCGCCATGGGCGCGCGCCTCGGAAATCGCCTCGATGATCCGCGGCCGTTCGGATTGCTGGCGCCAGCGCAGTTCTTCCTGCAGCTTGGTGTAGCCTCCTTGCGTCATCGGAACCTTCTCAACCATCGGTCTCATCCTTGTCCATGTCGCGCCGCCGCCATGACCCATGGCGGCAGCACATAAAAAACGAAACGGCGCCCGAAGCGGTTACTTCCGGAGCCGTTCCACTGTGTCCTCTTTATACGCTTATCAAATCCGGCACGAATATTCACCTGAAAAAAAATCGGCGGCGTTTTGACACTGGCGGAAGCCAACGCAAGGCTTCCTGAACTGGAGAACCTGAAGGTTATGCGCAGGTAGCGCCCTTCCAGGGAGCCTTAGAACCGCATGGTCAACCCCGTGTCTATCTGGCCTTGCACTTCCACGATTCCGGATAAGGTCCCTTGATGCGGCCGTTCTGGTTTTCCCTCCTGTTCATGTCGAGGCCTTCAAGCCGATAATTGCCGGAACTTCTCCGGTAGAAAATATCCGTCGCGCTGCCTTCAAAGAAGGTCCCCTTTGACCGATTGAAAGAGCCGGTTACCGTGTCCCCCCGTCGGAGTTGTCACCGTTCCGGGCTTGAATATCACTGCGGCGCCGCTTCCGGTTACCCTGACTATGCAGGAGGAAAAATTGTACCGGGCGGTCTCGGCGTTTGCGGGTGCGATGAAAGCTGCGGAATTGACAATTCCGAAGACGAGGACAACGGCGATGGCAGTTGCTTGGGTTGTCACTGTGATTTCCTTCTCATCATGCCGCAAGTGGCTCCTTCTGTTAAATGGGGACGCCGGTGTGGCCGGCGGACTCAGTCCGCCACGTCCGTACAGGCGATGATTCTTTGCCCGCCATTTCCGAGGATCAGGCGCATCGTATCCGGTCCGCTTGCGGTTGCGGCCATTCGGGCCCGAAGCGGTCTGCATCCGAGCTTGTCGTCGCCGCCGCGCAGGAAGAAGCTGGTGGTCCAGGTATCCCAGGTCGGAATCCCATTAAAGCCGATTAGGCGAAGCACTTTTGCGCGGGATCTGGCGTGGTCGGCGAGGGCCGGAATGGTCTCGGCAACCTGGCGCTCGCTGACTTCTCGCTTGGCGATTCCGGTCCGGTAAGTCACCATCCACAACCTGTCCGGATGGGTGCGGACGAGATAGTCCTGACCCCAGACATCTTCGGCCACATTCATGTCGCGGAAGGCAAAAAAGTGGCCGAAGCGGCGGTGGGTGGCAAAGGATTCATTGGCCATGCGCCCACCGACGCCGAGGATCATTTTGACGTCTGAGCGATCGAGATAGCCTCCCGCCAGCAATCGTGCCGACACCGTGACAGGCCCCAGTTCGGCGATGACGACCGGACCGGCCGAGGTTCTGACCAGATCCGCAATGGCCTGAAGCCGCCCGATATCGGCCTGAGTCTCGCTGCGATTGTTGAGTACCGTGGTGTAGCGTTCATCCGGACCACGAAAGCGGCGCCAATCACCGCAGCCAAGATCGGGCAGCCGGCGCCCCATGTTGCGGTGAATTTCGGCGGTAGTCGATTTGCCGTTTCCGAAAATCGACACCACGCCGATGATCTTGACGCATCCGCGGAGTTCAAGCTGGCGGTAGACATGCATCGAGATGCTGTCGTCGATCTCCCCGGTGACGGTCAGGTCGGTGACCAGCAGGACCGGTTGCGCATCGATCCTGCATTGAGAGTTCGATCCGAAATAATGACCGATCAATTCACCCGCTACCGTGGGTTTGCTCGCAATAAGCGCCAGTACGAAAAATAGTATTGCGATTGCT
>NZ_JACIYP010000121.1 GCF_014359905.1 Hoeflea sp.
TGGAGCATCAATCTTTGCGCCAGTTTCCGATGTTCGACCGTGTGTTCCGACCACCTATAGAACTGACCATCTTGCAGCGAAAAAACGGCAAAGTCATCTGGCCGATCTGGCGTGTCACTCCAGTTTGATGCCACGGTGGTAAGGATGGCGATCACCAGATGCCGGCTTAGTTTCTCTTGTGTGTTCCAGACATGAACGGCTGTCATTCTTCCGTCCAGTTCAGTTAGAAAGTCTGGTGTAAATTTCACTTGAAATAACCCGTTTGGGCTTTGAAACGTTATTGGGTCGCAGTAACTGAGTTCCTTCTTGTGATGAGATTTCCATTCGATGAATTTTTTGATTGCGGCATAAGTCGACTTCCGTTCTGGAGCTTTCGTTATGCCATTCAGAGAGTTGATTACTTCTGCGACTGTATGGCTATTGCTAGCCAACCATTGAACGCGGAGTCGGAGATTTCTGTGGAAATCATAGCCGCTCTTCGATGGCTTATGCCTTTCCCTGATTGCCCGCTTTTGAGGCTTTTCATTCGCGCAGACAATTTTCAGGAAGGCAGAAAAGCCGAAACTGGGTATTTTAACCATGTAGAATTTACCTTGCTGGTTGTTTACAAAACGCCCAAGCTACCTCGACTCTGATCTCCGAATCCCCGTATAGTAATCCTCGCCAAAGGGAGGGAATTCAGTTCTCTTCACCCCGCGTGAGCTTAGGCTTTTTCGCGGTATCCAAAGCCGATCCGAGAGGGTCGGCTTTGGTGTTTCTGGCTGCATTTCACATAAAGATAACTTTATGCGTTGTTGCCTCTTTGTTCCCTATGTAACTTCAGCCCGGAGCTGTCGCCCCGGGCTGATTGCTTCAATTCAATGCGAGCTTACGAGCACCCGCTCGTGCTCCCGCACGTGTCGCACTTCTCGCAGGTACCGTTGCGCACCATGGTGAAGTTCTGGCACTCCGAGCACATGTTGCCCGTGTAGCCCTGGGCCAGCGACTTGGCCCGGCGGGCTGCCGCCTTGGCCTTGGCGTCGCGGGCCTCGGTCTCGGCGATGTCGGAGAACAGCGACTGGGCGTCGTGCTCGACCAGCGCGATCTCGGCGGCGAGCACCTCGGCGCGCTCCTCGTAGTCGCGCTTGAAGGCCACCGCGCCGTCGTTGGCGGCGGCTTCCGGGTCGGATTTGACCGCCAGGTTGCCGCTGCTCTTGGTGGCGAACGAGGCGGTGATCACCGAGGCGCCCGAGGGGGCCTTGGCGGGAGACGCCATGCCCTTGGGGTCGCCGGTGCCGACGGAGCCGCCGACTGAGCCGCCGACATTGCCGGCGGCGCTGGCGCCGGTGACGACCTTGAGCGAGGCGCCGCGGGTCAGGCCCTTGGAGAAGGGCTGCGCCTTGCCCTCGGAAATGCCCTTGCCGAGCGCGGTGTTGCCGAAGTCGGAAGTGTCGACATGGGCGAGGTCATGGCGCGCCAGGTAGGACACCGCCAGTTCCCGGAAGATGTAGTCCAGGATCGAGGTGGCGTTCTTGATGGCGTCGTTGCCCTGCACCATGCCGGCGGGCTCGAACTTGGTGAAGGTGAAGGCCTCGACATATTCCTCGAGCGGCACGCCGTACTGCAGGCCGAGCGAGATGGCGATGGCGAAATTGTTCATCATCGCGCGGAAGGCGGCGCCCTCCTTGTGCATGTCGATGAAGATCTCGCCCAGACGCCCGTCGTCGAATTCGCCGGTGCGCAGATAGACCTTGTGGCCGCCGATCACGGCTTTCTGGGTGTAGCCCTTGCGGCGGTTGGGGAGCTTCTCGCGGTCGCGGTAGAGCCGCTCGATCACCCGCTCGACGATCTTCTCGGTGACCTGGACGGCCTGGGCGGCGGCAGGCATCGCCACCAGAGCCTCGATGGCGTCATCCTCGTCCTCGTCATCCTCGATCAGCGAGGCATTCAGCGGCTGGGAGAGCTTCGAGCCGTCGCGGTAGAGCGCGTTGGCCTTGAGCGCCAGCTTCCAGGACAGCATGTAGGCGTTCTTGCAGTCATCGACGGTGGCGTCGTTGGCCATGTTGATGGTCTTGGAGATGGCGCCCGAGATGAAGGGCTGGGCGGCGGCCATCATGCGGATGTGGCTGTCGACCGAGAGGTAGCGCTTGCCGACCTTGCCGCACGGGTTGGCGCAATCGAACACCGGATAGTGCTCGACCTTGAGGTGCGGTGCACCTTCCAGCGTCATCGCGCCGCAGACATGGATGTTGGCGGCCTCGATGTCCTTCTTGGAGAAGCCGATCGCCGACAGCAGGTCGAAGGAGAAATCGTTCATCTGCTCGTCGGTGAAGCCGAGCACGTCCTTGCAGAACTCCTCGCCCAAGGTCCACTTGTTGAAGACGAACTTGATGTCGAAGGCGGCCTTGGTGGCGCCGTTGACGATGTCGATCTGGGCGTCGGTGAAGCCCTTGGCCTTGAGCGAACCGGGATTGACGCCCGGCGCCTGGTTGATGTTGCCGTGGCCCACCGCATAGGCCTCGATCTCGGCCAGCTGCGCCTCGGAATAGCCGAGCGTCCGCAGCGCTTCCGGCACCGCGTTGTTGATGATCTTGAAGTAGCCGCCGCCGGCGAGCTTCTTGAACTTCACAAGCGCGAAATCGGGCTCGATGCCGGTGGTGTCGCAATCCATCACCAGGCCGATGGTGCCGGTGGGGGCAATCACGGTCGCCTGCGCATTGCGGTAGCCGTGCTTTTCACCCAGCGTCAGCGCCTTGTCCCAGGCGGCGGTGGCGTGCTTGACCAGTTCCTGATCGGGGCAGTCCTCGTGGATCAGCGCCACCGGGTTGACCGACAGGTTCTCATAGCCTGAAGCCTCGCCGTGGGCGGCGCGGCGGTGATTGCGGATCACCCGCAGCATGTTCTTCCTGTTGTCCTTGTAGCCCGGGAAGGGGCCGATCTCGCCGGCCATTTCGGCAGACGTGGCGTAGGCGACGCCGGTCATGATCGCGGTCAGCGCGCCGCAGATGGCGCGGCCTTCCTTGGAATCGTAGGGAATGCCGGTGGTCATCAAGAGGCCGCCGATATTGGCGTAGCCCAGGCCCAGCGTGCGGTACTTGTAGGAGCGCTCGGCGATCTGGTGGGAGGGGAACTGCGCCATCATCACCGAGACTTCGAGCACGATGGTCCAGAGCCGCACGGCGTGTTCGTAATCGGCGATGTCGATGCGCTTGGTGCCGGCGTCCTTGAACTGCAGCAGGTTGAGCGAGGCCAGGTTGCAGGCGGTGTCGTCCAGGAACATGTATTCCGAGCACGGATTGGAGGCGCGGATCGGGCCTTCAGCCGGGCAGGTGTGCCAGTCGTTCATGGTGGTGTTGAAATGCAGGCCCGGATCGGCCGACGCCCAGGCGGCATGGCCGATCTGCTCCCACAGGTCGCGGGCCTTGAGCGTCTTCATCACCTTGCCGTCCTTGCGGGCGGTCAGGTTCCAGTCGCCGTCGGTTTCAACCGCGCGCAGGAAGTCGTCCTTGATGGAGACCGAGTTGTTGGAGTTCTGGCCGGAGACGGTGAGATAGGCTTCCGAATCCCAATCGGTGTCGTAGGTCTTGAACTCGATGTCGGTGTAGCCCTGGCGGGCGAACTGGATGACGCGCTTGACGTAGTTTTCCGGCACCTGGTCGCGCTTGGCGGCCTTGATCTCGCGCTTGAGGGCAGGGTTCTGCTTGGGGTCGAAGCAGGCGTCGTTGTCGGCCTCGCAATTGAGGCAGGCCTTCATGATGGCGGTGAGGTGCATCGCCACGATCTTCGAGCCGGTGACAAGGGCGGCAACCTTCTGCTCTTCCTTGACCTTCCAGTTGATATAGGCCTCGATGTCGGGGTGATCGATGTCGACCACCACCATCTTGGCGGCGCGGCGGGTGGTGCCGCCCGACTTGATGGCGCCGGCGGCGCGGTCGCCGATCTTGAGGAAGCTCATCAGGCCCGACGACTTGCCGCCGCCCGAGAGTTTCTCGCCTTCGCCGCGCAGATAGGAGAAGTTGGAGCCGGTGCCGGAGCCGTATTTGAACAGGCGCGCCTCGCGCACCCACAGGTCCATGATGCCGTTCTCGTTGACGAGATCGTCCTCGACCGACTGGATGAAGCAGGCGTGCGGCTGCGGGTGCTCGTAGGAGGACTTCGACTTGGTCAGCTTGCCGGTGAACGGGTCGACATAGAAATGGCCCTGGCCGGGGCCGTCGATGCCATAGGCCCAGTGCAGGCCGGTGTTGAACCATTGCGGGCTGTTGGGCGCGACGCGCTGGGTGGCGAGCATGTAGGCAAGCTCGTCCATGAAGGCGCGGGCGTCGTCCTCAGAGGTGAAGTAGCCGCCTTTCCAGCCCCAATAGGTCCAGGTGCCGGCGAGCCGGTCGAAGACCTGGCGGGCGTCGGTTTCCGAGCCGTAGCGCTCGTCCTCGGGGAGTTCGGCAAGCGCCTCTTCATCGGCCACGGAACGCCACAGCCAGGACGGGACCGAATTTTCCTCGACCTTCTTCAGCCGCGCGGGAACGCCGGCCTTGCGAAAATATTTCTGGGCGAGGATATCGGCTGCGACCTGACTGAACTGCACGGGCACATCGATGCCGGCCAGACGAAAGACGATCGACCCGTCCGGGTTCTTGATCTCGCTCGTCGCCTTGCGGAACTCGATGTCTGAATAGGCGGACTGGCCGTCCCTGGTGAACCGACGTTCGATGCGCATAGTCTTCCTCTTTTAAATCCGAAGCCGGCCGCAATCCTTGCGTCACGGCAATATCTTTTGTGCAGGCCGCGCACTCATTGTGCAGCCCGTTGTCCGTACTCGCTCACATGGAGTGATTCTCGTATCTGAGAACCGCTGTATCTTGTGGTAAGGGTGGCCGCAAACGCTAAATATAGTATTAACAGACTCTTGCCGCCAGTCCTTTTTCGCGTCGCCCCGAGATTTTCACGCCCCGGACATACCCCTCCGGCCACCGCGCAGATCTGCACTGTGTCAGACGTCTGGAACCGAAAAAATCAGGAATTGACTGGCCTCAAAACTCTCCAGCCGCGCCGCCGCCGCAACGTTGACCCTATAAGGAGCGACTCGGTTGCATGCGTCAAGAGGTTGATTGTGACGGATTCATGTACACCACATCTAGTGGGCGAGGATTGTGGAAAACGAGGAAAAAAGCCGATTTGATCGCAATGGCCATTGCCGTGAGAGAAAGCCCGGAATTGCAGGGCCTTGGGGCGATGGTCGCAGGTATCCGATCACTGGCCCGGGCTTTGTTCGCACAGTTGAGGAAAATCTGACGGGTGAGAATTGATCCTTCGATGGCGGCTTATGCAGACCTTGCTTACATGCCGGTTCAGGGCAGCGCGATAACCCCAGGCAAGCGCACAGGAATGCAGAGTATTGCCTCACCGAGGCCATTGTCGGAGATCTTCGGCGTCAGGCGGCCTTGAGGACCTGGAAGGCGTCGCGGATGACGTCCTTGAGCCCGTCCTCTCCGACCATGCCGATGGCGGTGGCGATGGGGAACCATTTGCGCCGGCGCTGACCCTTTTCGGGCCACTGGTCCTTTTCCTCGCGCAGGCTGATCAGATAGACGTCGACATCGCACAGCGCGTCGCCGCGCCGGGTTCTCTGCTTGATGTAGCGGTAGTGGCCCACGGGTCCGTCAGGCAGGATATCGCCGGTGACGCCGGATTCTTCCCAGGCCTCGCGAAGGGCGGCAGCCGGGCCGTCCTCGCCATCCTCGATCCAGCCCTTGGGCACGATCCAGCGGCCCGTGTCGCGGCTGGTGATCAGCATCAATTCGCGCCCGTCGCCGGTCCCGCGAAACACCGCAGCCGCTGCCTGCCGCTTCGGCTTGCCGCCAAAGCGTTGATCGTCATTGTCCGGATGCCGGAAAAGATCAAGCAGATGCTTGATCCGGTCAAAAGCGGTCATGGTCAGCGAATCAACTCCCTCGGCATAGGTTGCTTGTCAGTATGACAGTATTGCCACAGTGCTGCAGGACGGAATGCAGACAAGGTGGAAAGGTCTACCAATTAGGCGCGAACCATGCCGTTTCAATGCCTAGAGCCGCCCTGCGGTACCAATCCGCAGGCCGGCAAAAGCATGTCCAGGGTGGAAAGACAGGCGAAAACTTACCGGACGCCGCCCGAAAAATCTTGCACGTTGCTGGTCACGTCGTCCGACCGCCCGGTTCCGCGGTCAGAATTCGTCCCATTGCTGGGCAACAGCCACGGCTGCCCCGCCACGGGCGCTGCTTGCCGCGCGCTGGGCCGGCCTGGCCGAAGCAGGGGCCCGGGGCGCGGTGGACGCGGATTTCGGCGTCGAGATCAGGTGCGGCGTGTCGCCGTCATTGACGCTGAACACGGCGAGCTTCGCCACCAGGCCGTCGGCACTGGTCGCGAGATGGCGGATCGAATTGGTCGCCTCCGACACCAGCGCCGCATTCTGCTGGGTGCCCTGGTCCATGGTGACGACAGCGCCGTTGATTTCCGAAATGTCGTTTGCCTGGTCGCGGGCGGTGTCGACAATGGTGCCGATGATGCCGTTGATGGTCTTGACCTGTTCGCCGATCGAGCGCAGCGCCTCGCCGGTCTGGTTGACCAGGGTGACGCCGGTCGCGACCTGGCTGGAGGAGGTCTCGATCAGGGTGTTGATTTCCTTGGCAGCGCTGGCCGAGCGCTGGGCCAGTTCGCGCACTTCCTGGGCGACCACGGCAAATCCCTTGCCTGCCTCCCCGGCGCGGGCTGCTTCAACCCCGGCATTGAGCGCCAGCAGGTTGGTCTGGAAGGCAATGCCGTCGATGACGCTGATGATCTTGCCGATCTGGCGCGAGGAATCCTCGATTTCCGCCATAGCGCCAACTGCCCTTGCGACAACTTCCTCGGAGCGGGAGGCATTCCGTGTCGTTTCATCGACAAGACGCCCGGCTTCCCCGGCGCGTTTCGAGGCGCTTTGCACATTTTCGGTGATGCGGCCTATGGCGGCGGCAGTCTCCTCGAGTGACACGGCCTGTTGCTCGGTTCTCTGGGAAATGCGGTCGGCATCGTGGCTGGCGCTGCTGGTGCCTTCCCGCATATCGAGCGCCGAGCGCCCAAGTTCGGCAACGACGCGTTCAAGCGTTTCCATCGAGGTGTTGAAGTCGGTCCTGAGCTTTTCCAGCGAACCATCGAACCGGTCGTTGAGGCGGAACCGCAAGTCGCCGGAGGCCAGTTGATCAAGGCCACGACCGAGCGATTCCATGGCAAACTGCAGACGGGCCGTGTCAGCGGCGCGTTCAGCCTCACGACGTTTCGCGTCCTCGAGGTTTTGTTGCTGGGCCTGTTCGGCTTTCTGAGACATTTCTGTGGCTTGCGCATTGGCAATTTTGGTGTTGTGCATCGCTTCGTCGTTCTGAGCAAAGGCATTGGACAATGAATGGCCCAAAGCTACCAAGGCACCGGCCTCGAGAATGAGGATGACCGCATGGAGAACGACGCGGCTGAAATCCGTCTCTCCGGGGAAAACGGCTGCCGGGATGAGGAGGAACAGACCAAGATGGTGGACCGCGGTGAGGCCCGCGAAGGCCAGGATCGGCCGCCAGTCGACCCAGGATGCGCAGATCGCAAGGCTTGCGAAGAAATACATGTGCATGTCGATCTGCAGCGGCGAGCCGGAAAACGCGTAGACCAGCAGGGCCACGCTCGCCGCGTGCGCCAGAGCTGTTGAAATCTGCGTCGCTGTGCCGGTCCGGTCACGCCACCAAGTCAGTGTTGCGGCACCGGCGATCGCAATGCCGCCGCCAAGAACGATGACCGGGTCGGCCTGCATGCCCCACAAAGCGCGCAGCACCATCATGCCGAGGTTGATCCAAAGTAGCGAAATGATAGCAATGGCTGCGCGGCTGCGAAGCTGGGTCATGTAGTTCATGGCGAAGGTGTACTCCTGCAAAAGAAAGCGAGACTGCCGTCGAGAACCAGCATCGCGCCGGATCCAAACAAACGGAAAACAAAACCGGGTTCGTCGGAACGCGCGATGGCGGCATAGGGCGAGCCGGTTCCGTTCATGAAAGATCCACCTGCGTCCGCGATGACTTCGATGATCCGTCCGGGTTCACTCCAGGGTGAGACAATCACCAGCGCCTGTCCGTCCCGCGGGGTCATGGCCGCCGCCGCCAGGACAACCACGATTACCGCGAGATTGGCGCTGACGATTCGGACCTGCCTGAATTTTCCGCTGGGAGAGGCCTGCTGCATGAAGCTGATAGAACCGCGAGATGGGAATTGCGCCGCATGCCTGCCGAAGGCCTTTCAACGCTGGACTCATCCCAGCCGCCTGTTCAATCCTGAACAGCCTATCATGGCATGGTGGCTTATAAGGGATCGTTAATGACAACGGTCAAAACCGACGGGTCGACGGGGCCTAGGCGCTCGCGCGGGCGCGGCGGAAGATGAAGAAAGCCAGCAGGAACAGCGCGGATCCGAGCAGGAACCACGCGCCCGGGACCGGCGCAAGGGGCGCGGGGCCCGAGACATGGGCAAGAACCAGATTGGCGAAGGCCGGGGCGATGATGATCACCAGGCTGTTGACCGAGGCGATGGCGCCCTGCAGCAGGCCCTGCTGGTTGCCGGCCACGACCTGGGAGGCGAGCGACTTGAGCGCCGGTTCGGCGAGTGCCGCGCCCAGAATGAACGTCCCGACCAGCGGCAGCCCCAGCAGGCCACGGTCTACCAGCGCGAAGGCCAGGAGGCTCACAGAGGCCAGCAGATAGCCCGCGCTGATGACGGACTGCTCACCGAAGCGGCTGACCACGCGGCCGACCAGAAAGCCCTGGACGATGATGTACATCAGGCCGACGAAGGCGAGCGAAAAGGCCGCTTCGCGGATGCCCCAGCCGAAACGGAAATCCGCATAGAGCACCCAGATGCTCTCGAGCCCGCGCTGCGCCATGAAGACCAGGAAAAAGCAGAGGAGAAACGGCGTGAGCCTGGGCAGGCGCGTGAGCAGGCGAAGGGCCGAGAAGGGATTGCTCTGCCGCCAGCCGGCCATGGGCCTGCGGTTCTGCCGTGGCAGCGATTCGGGCAGGACGAGATAGCCGAAGATCACATTCAGCGTCACCAGCGCGCCGGAGACGAAAAACGGCAGATGGATGTTGATCCCGCCCAGCACGCCGCCGAGAACGGGTCCGATCACGAAGCCCAGGCCAAAGGCCATGCCGATGAAGCCGAAGTTTTTCGCGCGGTTCTCTGCGGTCGAGACATCGGCGACATAGGCGCTAGCGGTGGAGACGGTGGCTCCGAACATGCCGGAAACCAGACGGGCGACCGCAATCCACCACAGGTTCGGCGCAAGCGCCATCAGGAAATAATCGAGCGCCAGACCGGACTGGGCGATCAGCAGCACCGGTCGCCGGCCATAGGCATCCGACAGATTGCCGACAAGGGGCGAGAACGCGAACTGCGCCAGCGCGTAGAGCACGGCGATGCCGCCATTGTAGAAGGCAGCCTCGGATATGGAAAAATCGCCGATGTTCTGGATCAGCTTGGGCAGCAGCGGGAAGGCGAGGCCCACGCCCATCATGTCGATGGTAACGACCAGGAAGATGAACAGGAGCGGCCGCGAGGATGCGGCCGGTTTTTCGCCCGGCGTGTCGTCGGGTTGGGGAGATGTTGTGTCCGGGGCCGGCACGGACCGGTCCCGGCTCAGCCGCGGCTGTCCTTGGAGATCGGTTCGACATAGGCAAAGCCCATGTCCCAGGGGAAATAGATCCAGGTGTCCTGGCTGACTTCGGTGACGAAGGTGTCGACCAGCGGCCGGCCCTTGGGCTTGGCGTAGACGGTGGCGAAATGGGCTTTCGGCAGCATCGCCCGCACGATTGCCGCGGTCTTGCCGGTGTCGGTGAGGTCATCGACGATGAGGACGCCTTCGCCCTCGGTTTCCAGAATATCCGGGTTGATTTCCTTCAGCACCTGCATTTCGCCCTGGTTGACATAGTCGTGGTACGAGGCAACCGAGACCGTATCGATGCGACGGATGTCGAGTTCGCGCGAGATGATCGCAGCCGGAACCAGGCCGCCGCGGGTGATGCTGACAATCGCGTTCCAGACCTGCCCGGTGCCGCTCAACCGCCAGGCCAGCGCCCGCGCGTCTCGGTGAAACTGGTCCCAGGAGACCGGAAAGGCTTTGTCTGGAAGAGACATGGCTGATGTCCTTGGATTTTCGGGCGGCGCGACGGCTGCAGTTTCAAGAGCTGATCGGCGCAAATAGCCGGAATCCGGCCTTGAACGCAAGCCGGCAATCAGCGTCGATCTTCTGCGGCTTTGGCTGGAATCGGGTGGCGGGCTGCAAGCCGGCGCTTCATGCTGGGCCGAAGATCACGGGAGGCCGATGCGAAGATGCTGTTCCTTTTTGCCCTTTTGGCGTTTCTGTTTCCATTGGCCTACAGTCCCGGACCAGGCAATATGTTCTTTGCAGCCTATGGCGCAAGGTTCGGTGTCGCGGCGACGCTCTGGGCCAATGCCGGCTATCATTTCGCAACGCTGCTTGTGACCATTCTTATCGGTGCAGGGCTTGTGTCAGCCATCGATCCGGCAGGCCCGCTGTTTCTCGCCCTCAAAACGGCCGGTTCGCTTTATGTGCTGTGGCTGGCGTGGAAAATGGCGTGCGCCGGCAAGACCAATGCCCGGATTCATGACGGCAAGGCCGGGTTTGCAGACGGCGCATGCCTGCTCGTTCTCAATCCGAAAGCCTATGTGATCATCGTGCTGATGTTTTCCCAGTTCGGAGCCACGGGGCCTGCGGACATGGTCGCGCGTGTGGCGCTGATCTCGCTGGTGTTCACGCTCAACAATTTGCTGGCGTTTTCACTCTGGACGGTGGCAGGCAATGCGTTGGGAAGACTGTTTCACAGCGATGAAGGTGCGCGCCGGCTCAACCTTGGATTTGCGGCCATTCTGGCGTGCGTCGGCATTTGGATGCTGCTGGGCTGATCCGTTTGCCGCTCCCGCATCGCCGTGGCTTCATGAAAAGCCAGGCGATGCGCAAGATCGGTGGCCTGCCGTCGGCAAGCGCCCGCAGGAGCGACCCGTTCAATCAGCGCGACATCAGCACCGCGACCGGGGATTTTTCGAGGAAGGCGCGGGTGACGCCGCCAAACAGCCATTCCCTCAGCCGTTGATGGGTGTAGGCGCCCATCACCACCAGGTCGGCATTGCTGGCCTTGACCTGCGCGGCAATGGCTTCCGCCGTCGAACCGGATCCCTTCGAGGTCGTCGTCACATTGACATGGATGTCGTGGCGCGACAGGCAGCTGGCGATATCGGTGCCCGCGAGCGGCGCGTCGATGTCGGGGAGCTTGTGCGGATCGACCACGACAATCTCCACCGATTCTGCGGCCTTGAGCAGGGGAAGCGCGTCATGGGTGGCGCGTGCAGCCTCGCGCGAACCGTCCCAGGCGATCAGCACCCGCCGGATCGGGGAGGCCAGCTTTCCATCCGACGGCAGGAACAGCACCGGGCGTCCGCCTTCGAACAGCAGCGCTTCGATGTTGCTGGCCATGTCTTCATCCGCTGCGCGATCGGGCTGGCGGACCACCACCAGATCGGCGGAGCGGGCGCTGGCAAGCGCCGAGATCGCGCTGTCGCCGCCGGGCGAGCGCACCGGACGCCATTCGTAGGACAGGCCCTGTGTCTGGCAGGCTTTTTCAAAGGCGGCGCCGACTTCGCGCATGCGGGCGTCGGCCTGTTCGTAAAGGGCCGCAATGGTGGCGGCGTCGGGGACGTCGATGGGCGCGGACAGGACCACGAATTGCGAGGGTTCGCCATGACAGCCGATCAGATGCACCGCGTTCCCGGCCGCGAAATCGGCGATGGCGCTGGTCACCGGGCCGACGTCGGCTTCGGTCGAAAGAACGGCAAGGATGGTATGATAGGCCATGGAATGATCTCCTCTGGAAGGTTCCGGGTCACGGACCGGTGTCGTCACCATGCTTGGCGCATCACAGCCGCGCATTGATCCTTATCAAACCGCGATCCCCGGGGGCCGGTCGCTCACCGTGCTGCCGCGTCCCGTTTCGCCTGGACGCCCGCAAGCATCGCCTCGACATCCTGCCTGGCAGCAAGGATAGGGCCCTGATCGCGGCCGCGGATGACGATCTCGGTGGAAAATCCTGTGCCGGAAAACCGCGGGTAGGAGCCGATATTGACGTCGGGATGGGCCTTGGCGATCACCGCCAGCGGGTCGCCGATATCGCCTTCGCCATACGGACAACTGACCTTTTCGGAGAGCACCTTGATCCCGGTCCTGAGCGTCGGCAGTACATTGTCGAGCATCGCCTGGAACACCGAGGGCACGCCCGCCATGACATGCACATTGCCGATGATGAAGCCCGGCGCGCAGCTCACCGGATTGTCGATGTGGCGGCTGCCCACCGGCATGCGCGCCATGCGGCGGCGCGCATCGGTGAATTCGAGGCCTCGCTCGGCATAATGGGCGCCCAGCAGCGCCAGCGCGTCAGCGTCGTGATCGCAGGCGACGCCGAAGGCTGCCGCCACCGCGTCGGCGGTGATGTCGTCATGGGTCGGCCCGATGCCGCCCGAGGTGAAGACATGATCGTAACGGCCGCGGAGTTCATTCAGCGCCGCGACAATGCGGTCGTGATCGTCGGGGACGATGCGGACTTCCTCAAGATCGATCCCCGCTGCGGTCAGCATTTCCGCCAGATGGCCGATATTCTTGTCCCGGGTTCGTCCCGACAGCAATTCATCGCCGATCGCGAGCGCCGCTGCGGTGACGCTGCCGTTGCTGGGTTGTTTCATTGTCTTGTTCCTTGCACGGGCCAAGCCGAGGGCTTTTGCGAAACCGAATGGATAGACGGCTTTCGCCATTCTGTGCAAGTCCGCCCGTCAATCCGGAGCCCGTTCTGAATTGTGAACGAACCGTGCTCCATCATGGGCCTTCTAGTGAACGCCGTATCGCCTATGTTCGATTTATCGTCGCGTTGGAGCGGCAAAACAAGAAGGAGACGGACATGGCGAAGGTGCTGGTACTTTATTATTCGAGCTGGGGTCACATGGAAGCCATGGCGCAAGCCGCGGCCAAGGGCGCCAAGGCCGCCGGCGCCGATGTGGTGATCAAGCGGGTGCCGGAACTGGTTCCCGAATCTGTCGCCAAGGCAGCCCACTACAAGCTCGACCAGGAGGCAGCCATCGCCGAGCCGCTGGAACTTGAAAATTACGATGCGATCATTTTCGGCGTCTCGACCCGCTACGGCATGATGGCCGCGCAGATGAAGAATTTCCTCGACCAGACCGGCCCGCTGTGGGCCGAAGGCAAGCTCGTCAACAAGGTCGGCTCGGTGATGGCGTCGACCGCGACCCAGCACGGCGGCGCGGAAATGGCCCTGATCTCGACCCAGACCGCGCTTCAGCATCACGGCATGATCATCGTTCCGCTGTCCTATGCCTACCAGGGCCAGATGGGCAACGACGTGGTGCGCGGCGGCGCGCCCTACGGCATGACCACGACCAGCAATGGCGACGGATCGCGGATGCCGTCCGAGCAGGAACTGGAAGGCGCCGAATTCCAGGGCAAGCGGGTGGCCGAAATCACCGCCAAGCTCGTTGCCTGACCGGCATTTGCTTTCATCTGAATGACACCGGGAGCCCCGCGGCGCATGCTGCGGGGCTTTCGATGTTTTTGGCCACATGACGGGCTGGGTCTTGCCTGCACGGTGATCGTCAGCTACCGACTAGCTTACGTGCGGACGTGGCGAAACTGGTAGACGCAAGGGACTTAAAATCCCT
>NZ_JACIYP010000122.1 GCF_014359905.1 Hoeflea sp.
GTTACGGCTGGTAGAACACGCAGGCATCCACACCCGTTGTCGTCGTTCGCCAGATACCGCCGATGACAGCGCATGTGGAGGGGTAGCTGGCCAAGAAGCGGGGAAGGGCGACGGTCATCGCCAGAACCAGAACGACAGCACCCAGACCGAACCAGGGCAGGACGCGTTTCAGACGTTCCGCCCTGTTCTCGCGGTCCCGCACCTGCCTGAGAATGGCCAGCTTGTCTTCCTCTGCCTGTTTCAGAACCCTGTCCGTCGCCATTGTCTGCTGCCCCAGGTCGACCGCAAATCGCGCCAGCCGGATCAGGGTGTCACCGATCTTCCCGTCGATGGTTTCGCCCACCAGTTCGCCGTAGTGCTTCGGATCGGTTTGGGCCTTGGCCGCGAACGCCGCCTGGCGCGCTTCCGTCGCCGTCTTGTTCACCCGATTCAGCACTTCCGTCTGGGAATCGACCCGGTCCGACACGCTGGCCATGACCGTGGAGAGCAGATCGAGGGTTTCGCGCAGCTCATCATCGGGAAGGGCAGGGGAGGCAGTTGTCATCTTGGGTATCCTTTCCGGATCAATGGGTCTGCGGGGCCGAACAGCCCCTCGAATTCGCGGTCTGCGTAGTAGCGCAGCTTCTGGGCCACGGCCGTCGCCTGTCCCTGCACCCGCAGGAGCTGGTTTTCCGGGCGGAGCTGCATGATCTCATCCGGGGTCAGCAGATCACGTCCGGTGAGATTGTTGCTAATGCTGGGCGCATCCCCCGGCTTGAAATTGTCCGTCTGATAGCCGGTGGTTTCCTGCCCCATCATCTGGCTCAGCCATTTGGCCGTCTCGAAGTCGTTCACCCCGAACACCTGCTGCACCCCGGCATTGGCGATGAAGGTTCCGGCCCGTTCGCCGTAGAGGTCCCTGAGCTGGCTCATGTCCTGCAAAATGGGCCAGAGCTGGAGGCCATAGCCCGCCATCAACCCCATGGCGCGTTCCACCGCTTCCAGACGGCCCAGGGCGGCAAACTCGTCCAGCAGGAAGAGAACCGGCGTCCTGAGGCGCTGAGAGGGCGTGTGAGCGCCTACAGAGGCTTCTGCGTCCCGTGCGATGTCCTGGAGGGCCTGAGAGACCAGCAGACGCAGCCAGCGGCTGTAGGCGTCCATGCGGTTGGGCGGCAGCACCAGAAACACCGACGTGATGCGGTGGCGCAGGTCCGAGAAGTGGAAATCCGAGCGCGACAGGACGTTGGCAATCCGGGGGCTGTCCAGAAAGTGGGTGTGGCGTTGCGCGTTCGACAGGACCGAGGCGGCTTCGCGATCCGCCTTGCCGAGGAACCGGTTGGCGGCGCGGGCGATCAGACCGCCCGCCGCATCGCTGTCCTGCATCAGTTCCAGCAGCGCCCGCACCCGATCCCGGGGCAGGGTGAGATATTCCCGAACGGTGGCCAGAGACCGGCGGTTCCGATCCTCATGGCAGACGCAGAACATGATCAGCCCGCCGAGGATGGCCTTGGCTTCCTCGTTCCAGTGCGCTTCCGAGACCTGGCCCGGCGGGTCCATCACAAGCGCCTCTGTCAGGGACGCCGCATCCTCGCCCAGATCGAGGCTGTCAGGCGTCAGCCGATCAAGCGGGTTATACGCCGCAGACGGCATCCCGGAGACTTCAAACGGATCGAGGACATGCACGGTCCCGAACCGCTGACGCGCCTTTCCGGCGATCCGGGCATTCTCGCCCTTGGGGTCGATGACCAGAACCGAGCGTTCCGCCGCCAGCAGGTTCGGAATCACGGTGCCGACACCCTTGCCCGCCCGCGTCGGTGCAAGGGTCAGCAGATGCGCAGGCCCGTCATAACGCAGCAACCGCCCGGTGTGCGGATTGCGTCCGATCAGTAGCCCGTCCGTCCCTTCCAGTTTCTTCAGCTCCTTGCGGTTGGCGAAGCGGGCCGAGCCGTGACTGTCGCGGTTCAGCCCGAAGAAGGATTCCGCACCGGAGCGCATGAGCCAGTCCCGGAAGGCGAAGACACCACCCACGAACATGAAGGGCGCAAGAACCAGCCAGTGCCAGGCGCTCTCGCCGGGAGGTTCGTTGAAGATGCCGAAGATGAACGGCGTCGCGATCACCATCCCGACCGCGCTTCCCAATGCCAGCCAGAGAACCAGCCAGCCGAGCAGAACGGGGGTGAAGATCACACGTTGCAAAACATGGAACAGAGACCCGAAGACGGAGATCATCGCCCGCATCAGGATGTGCCGTCCGTATCCGATCCCCGCGCGTCCGATGCCGGGGCAGGGGAGGGGGGCGCACCCGGCCTGTCCCAATCCGCAAACGCCTTCCGATCCTGCTCTCGGGGCAGGTTGCGCACCAGCCGATCCAGCATTGCCGCTGCACCGCTGTCGCGTTCCGCCAGATCGAGCAGAGCGCCGCCCAGGATCACCTTGCGCCGGGTATCCAGTTTACGCTGCTTTGTCGCTTCCCGGTTGCGGATGCCCTGGAGCCGCGCCTTGGCCTGGGCATAGCGCTTTTCCGCCTTCTCAAGTTCTGTCTCAGCCAAGCGTCTATTCCCACGTTGCCAAATTCTCTTGGTTGAATATTCTGTTGCCAGGTCAACTGCAAGCGATTATCCGTAGGCCTGTAAAGGACAAGGGCGCACTTATGCAAACTCTCCACCTGCGGTTCCGAGATTTGCGTGCGATCTCTTTGGGGCAGCGCCCCGGCCGATGGCCATCCCCTTCGATGCGAAGCGCATCGACATGGAAGGGCGCGCCGCCCCTTCCAAACCATCCCAGGCCAACGGCTGACGTTGGATCGCGTCCCGTTCCGTCGCGCCAGCAGCTCGCCCGATGCCCCACGGTGGGGGCCGGTCTGCCGCTGGCGTCTCCGTTCCGGGAGCCTTCCGTTTGTGGTGCTGTCGCCCCTGACGGAAGCCGGGTTTGCCCCCGGCAAGCCCGCGCCTCAGAGACCCTTCGGGCCGTTTCGGGCGGGCTGTCTTTTCCCCTCCGGCCCCAGCGTTATGGAGCGCGGGCCGGATGGAAAAGGACGGCTGACACGGTGGCCAATGTCGGGGCATTGACCGGGGTCAGCAGCCGCCCGCATCGGCCGCGTTTATCGTCTGCGGGAGGGTAGGGCGCATGGCCAGCTACCACCTCTCCGTGAAGACGATCAAACGCAGCGCCGGGCGCACCGCAACAGCGGCAGCGGCCTACCGCGTCGGCGAACGCATCGAGTGCCAGCGCGAGGGGCGTGTCCACGACTACACCCGCAAGCAGGGCATCGAGGAGACGTTCATCATCGCCCCCGATCATGCCCCGGTCTGGGCGCAGGACCGGTCCGCGCTCTGGAACGAGGCGGAGGCCAGCGAAACCCGGCGCAACTCTGTCACTGCCCGTGAATGGGAGCTGGCGCTGCCGTCCGAGATCAGCGCCGAGGACCGGTCGCAGATCACCCGCAAGTTCGCCGAGGAGCTGGTCAGCCGCTACGGCGTGGCCGTCGATGTTGCGATCCACGCGCCGCACCGTGAAGGCGATCAGCGCAACCACCATGCGCACGTCCTGACCACCACCCGGCAGCTTGAAGCGGAGGGCTTTACTGCCAAGACGCGGGTGCTCGATTCCGCAAAAACCGGCGGAGCCGAGATCGAGCAGATGCGCGGTGTCTGGGCCGAATTGCAGAACCGCGCATTGGAGCGTGTCGGCGAGGTCGAGCGTGTCGATCACCGGTCGCTCGAAGCGCAGCGCGAGGCTGCGCTGGAGCGCGGTGACGCCCTGTCCGCCGAGGAGCTGGCCCGTGACCCGGAGCTGAAGCTGGGACCGGCGGCCAACTCCATGGAGCGGCGCGAGCGGGCGGCAGCCGAACGCGAGGGCCGGGAATATGTGCCGGTCACGGAGCGCGGGGCCGTGGTCCATGCCGCCCGCCAGGCGCGGGCTGTGTTTACCGAAATGCGCGAGCGGCTCGACCTGGCGCGGGAGACCTATGGCGCGGAGCGGGAGGCCGGGCAGGGGCGCGTATCGGCCGGTCTGGCGGCGCTTCGTGCGGCAGCTGCGAAGGATCGCAGCGCCGGGCGTGATCCGGATGATTTGCGGGAGCGCCTGTCGCGGATCGTCGGACGGGAGGGGCCGGATCGCGATGTGTCGGAACCGGACGCGCAACGCGAAGAGCGATCCGACCTCAACCGGGTGCAGGAACGACTCCGCGATATATTGGGAAAATCACGCGAGGCTGAGGCAGGAGATGACACCGAAAACAGCAGGAAACCCTCTGTCCGCGAGCGCCTGGACAATGTTCTGCACAAAACGCGCGAAACGCTTGGCCGCGAGGACAAACGCGCGCTGGAGCGGGACGACGAGATCGAGAACACGCGGGATATCGACCGGGGGGAAGGGCACAGCCTGTAGTTTGCCGTCCGTTGTGGCCTCCGGACAGCAGGTTTCATCTTTTTCGAAATTATCCCGAATTCCGTCAGAAGCGCTGCCAGGCTGTAGGCTTTCGCAATGGTCTGTGTTGTTGCGCGGACGTAGCGCGTGGCTTTCGCGCACCCGACGGCATCAGTTCAGTCTGGCTGTCAGATAGGTATTCCGCGCAACAGGGCCATGGGCACCGTCATCAGACCTGCCTTGCACATATCTGGCCCGCGATGTGGCCTATGCGCTGGAGACGAGTGATGACATGCTCCCCTTCCGCCTCAAGCTGTGGCTCGGCAAAGTGTTCGCTCTTTCAGAGGGGATTCGTGACGTCGTTGCCTGCATCCTGATGCCGCGCCGCAACTCTCAGGTTCCTCGCTGCCGGAAGATGCGGAAGGCGACGAGGAAAAGCGGCGCGCCGATGGCGATCAGTGACAGCGCGCTCGGCCAGAGCTCGCGGATCCCTACGCCTTTGAGGAAAATCCCCAGAGTCACGTCCATGTAGTGGCGCAATGGGCTTGCCAGGGAGGCGATCTGAAGCACTTTCGACATGCTTTCGATCGGCGCCAGCGTGCCAGACAGGAACATCAACGGAAAGAGCCCGAAGAACGCCAGCAGCAGCGCCTGCTGAAGCGACCGGCTGACGCTGGCGATCAGAACACCGATGGCGATGGCGCTGAGCAGGAACACTGCGGTGAGGCCGAGGAAAAGAAGCAGACTGCCGCGCAGCGGGATGCCGAACCACCAGACGATCAACAGGCTGGGAAAAACCGACAGAAGTCCCATCACCAGCGTCGGCAGGGTCTTGGCGACGAACAACTCAAACGTCCGGATCGGCGTGACGCGCAATTGCTCGATCGTTCCCGCTTCCTTCTCGCGCACAATGGACGCGGCGGGATGGATCACGCCGACCATCAGCGCGGCCAGCGCCACCATCGACAGCACGATAAAGGCGGTAAAGGTCTGGTCGGGGTTATACCAGACCCGCACCATCGGCACCGGTCCGACCGCAACCCCACCGCTGTTGCCGCCATTGATTGAGAAGCGCCCGACGATCTCGAGGGCGTAGCCCCGCGCCTGGGCCGCCATGTTGGAGTTCGCCCCGTCCAGCAGCAGTTGCAGTTCAGGCGTCCGATCATTCTGAAGTTCGCGCTGGAACCCCGGCGGCACCACCAACGCCACCCGGGCACGTCCGTCCTGCAGCCAGGCACCGGCCTCGGTCGCGCTGGCGGGCCGGCCAGCATCGGCGAAGACGTCCGTTGCGAGAAACTCCTGCACCAGGGTGCGGCTTTGCGGGCTGCGGTCCAGATCGACGACTGCCAGCGGCATGTTCTCGACCTCGAAGGACAGCGCATAGGCGCAGATCACGACCTCGATCGTGTAAAGCCAGAGGATCAGGATCAGGATCAGCGGATCGCGCAGGAGCTGGATCAGCTCCTTCACCAGCAGACCTGCGAGACGTGCGCCCATCACGCCACCTTCTTTTTAAAACGCCAGACCGCGAGCGCAAAGATCACCAGCGTATAGGTCAGCAGCAGCAGCACCGACGGCCACAGCTCGGCCAGGCCCGCCCCTTTCAGAACCACACCGCGCGAGAAATCCACGAAATATTGCGCAGGGAAGAGCCGCGTGTAGAGTTGCAGCACGTAGGGCATGGTGAAGATCGGAAACAGGAAGCCGGAAAACAGGAAAGACGGCATCAGCGAGAGGATCAGTGTCAGCAGCATGGCGACAAGCTGACTGCTGGTGATCGTCGAGACGAGAAGGCCAATCCCGACCGTGGTGAAGACATAGATCATGCCGACCCCGAACAGCAGACCGAGACTGCCCTTCAGCGGAACCGCGAACCAGAGGAAACCCACCGCGATCACCATGACGATCTGCAGGAACGCGATCAGCCCGTAAGGGATCAGCTTGCCGGACAGGAACTCCACCGGCGTCACCGGCGAGGCGAATATCTGCTGGATCGAACCGGTCTCCTTTTCGCGGGTGATCGCGAGAGCGGTCAGAAGCGGCGGGAAGGCCATGAGGATAACGCCGAACAGGCCGGGCACAACAAAGTTCACACTACGCAGCGCGGGATTGTACCAGACGCGCGCCGCCACTTCGATCGGCGGTGCCGTCTGGACACCGAAACCGGTGATGATCGCGTTGGCATAGGCCGCCACCAGATTGGCGGTTGCCGAGAATGTCCCATCCACCAGCGCCTGAACCGGAGCGGGTTCCCCCCCCGCGAGTTGGTCCGCGAAACCTGGCGGAATGATCAGCGCAAGCGTGACGGCACCGCGCTGCAACGCGGTCTCGGCCTCGATTGCGCTTTGGTAACTCTCGGCCATGGCGAAATACCCGCTGGCCAGAAAGCGATCGACAAGCGCCCGGCTTTCCGCCGACCGGTCATGGTCGAGCACTCCCATCGCGACGTTGTCCACATCGAACGAGATCGCGTACCCGAACAGGAACAACATCACCAGCGGTATGAGCAACGCCACCGCGACGGTAACTGGATCCCGGACGATCTCCTTCGTTTCTTTCTCGACGATGGCGAAGATCCGCGACAGCTTCATGAGGCGGCTCTCTCCGACTGCGGCCTGGCCCGCTCGCGTTCCATGAAGGCCAGAAAGACATCCTCCGCCGTTGCCAACTCCCGCCCGGGAAAATGCGCGCGCAGTGCCGACAGGTCACCGATGGCGATCATGCGACCCATGTCCATCAGGCCAAGACGGTGACAATAGGCCGCTTCCTCCAGATTATGGGTGGTCACGAGAACCGTCATTCCCCCTTCGGCGAGGATCCGGATCAGGCGCCAGAACCGGAACCGCGCCAGCGGATCGACGCCCGAGGTCGGCTCATCGAGGAACAGCGCCGCCGGGCGGTGCAGGATGCTGCAGCCAAGCGCCACGCGCTGGCGCACCGCACCGGAAAGACGTGCCACCATCTCACCATGCTGGCCACCGAGTCCGGTCATCTCCACCGCCCAGCCGATCGCCTCGCGCGCATCGCGCCGCGACAGTCCGTATGCGCTGGCGAAGAATGACAGGTTTTCGCCAACGGTCAGATCGGGATAGAGCGAAAACCGTTGCGACATGTAGCCGATGCGCTGCCGCAGTTGACCTTGGTCCGACGTGACCTCCACGCCCGCCACCGTCGCGCTGCCTGACGAGGGCGGTAACAGCCCGCAAAGCATGCGGATCAGCGTCGTCTTGCCCGCGCCGTTCGCTCCGAGCAGACCGAAAATCTCGCCCGGTGCGATGGTGAGGGTGACATCTCCCACCGCGACGAAATCGCCGAAGCGGCGGGTCAGCCCCTTGGTTGCGATCTCTCCGGTCTTGCCTGTTGCGGCACGGGCGGCGGGCCGGGTCGCCACAGCGGTCTCGGCTTCTCCCGGTACGGACTCATCCCCGCGCAGGATCGTGAACACGTCCTCCATCCCCGGCTCCGCCAATGCGAGCTGTCCAAGGGCGTCCATACGCGCCTTCTCATCCTGCGAAATATCTGCGCCCGGCTTCATCACGAAACGCACGCTGTCGGCGCGCCACTGGATGCCCAAGACCCCGGCCATTCCGTGCAGTGCCGCCTCGGCTTCCGCTGGCCGGTCCGAGACGATGGAATGGACCAGCCCCTTCGCCTGCGCGCGCAGTTCGTCGGGTCGCCCGAGCGCCATCAGCCGGCCGCGGTCCAGAAACGCCACGCGGTCGCAGCGGTCGGCCTCGTCCATGTAGGATGTCGAAAGCACGATCGTCGCTCCCTCGCTGCGGAAGTCGTCGAGGATTTGCCAAAGCTCCCGGCGCGAGAGCGGATCGACCCCGAGCCCGGGCTCGTCGAGAAGCAGTAGCGGCGGCTCGTGGATCAGGTTGGCGCAGAGTGCGAGCTTCTTGCGCATCCCCCCCGACAGCGCCCCCTCGCGCCGGTCGAGAAAGGGCGTCAGCCCAGCCATGTCGAGCAGTCGGCGGCGTCGGGCCATGTAGTCCCCGCCCGGCACACCGCGGATCTTGGCGGCGAAGGACAGGTTCTCGGCCACGGTCAGCCGGTCGTAGAGTGTGAAACCCTGGGCCATGTAGCCGATCTTCGACGTGATCTGCGCAGCCTCGTTCACCGTGTCGTGACCCAAGACCTGGCACCGACCTTCGCTGGGATCGAGGATCGCCGCGAAAAGTTGCAGGAGCGTCGTCTTTCCGGCACCGTCCGGCCCGACCAGGCCGACGATCTCGCCAACACCGATCTCGATGTCGATGTCGCTCAACGCCAGGACTGACCGATACCGGCGCCCGAGCCCCTCTGCTTCAATGACCATGTCGTTCGTTGCCATGGCGGACCCTTTGCTATGTCGGCACGAACAGCCGGTCGGGCCATCCGGCATCGGGTTGCCACAGGATCCAGACATCGGCCGGCATCCCCGGTTTCAGCACGCCGTCGGGATTGTCGATCACGAGCACCACGCCGAAGACCAGACGCACCCTTTCGTCCGGCATGTGGATGTCACGCGGCGTGAATTGCGCGGTCTGATCGACCCTCGCGACCCGTGCCTCGAACAGCCGGTCGGGGAAGGCATCCACGCGCAGGCGCGCGGGCGCGCCGAGCTCCACCTGTCCGATCCGGCTTTCGGGAATGAACACACGGACCTCCGCGCTGGTAAGATCGAGCATCGTGACCAAGGGCTGTCCCGGTTGAACGAATTCGCCCGGTTCGACCGCCCGGATCAGCACGGTGGCGGTCAGCGGCGCGGTGATGCGGGTCTTGGACATCTGATTGTCGAGAAGGTCGATCTCGCGCCGCACGGCGATGATGCGCTTGCCCATCGCGGTTGTTCCAGCCTCAAGCGCTGTCACATTACCTTGCGCGGCGTGAAACGCATTCTGGGCGATGTCCAACGTCTGGGCCGGGACCGTACCGCGTTCCTCGAGTTCCCGCACCCGGTCCAGCTCGATCTCGGCTGTTCCGAGATGATGCTGGGCTACTTCCAGTTCGCTTTCCGCGCGCCTGAGTTCCGCCGCAAGCGCTTCAATCTCCGCTTCCGCGCGGGCTTTGTTCAGCCTGGCATCGGTGTCGTCGAGCCTCACCAGCAAGTCGCCCTCGGCAACCAACGCGCCTTCGACGAGATTGTTTTCCACGACGCGGCCGGCCACTTCGGCGGAAACCCGGATTTCCGTGCCCTCCACGACGCCATTTGCGTAAAGAACCTGCTCGGGAAGCGGTGCGGGTCGGAGAAAGGCATAAATGCCGTAGGAGCCCCCGGCGATCACGAGAAGTACGAGCGCGGTCCAAATCCAAGTATTGCGCATCGGGAACTCCTTTCAGAATAAAGACACCGGATTCCGAAGACGGCGCAAGGCGGCACCAACGGCACCTCGATCATTGAGATCTATACGTCATAAAGGCACTCGGGACAAGTTACGGGAGTATATCCGAGTAGTTAGCACGGTCAACCATCCCGCGTTGTGCAGTGTGCCATCAAACACAACATGTAGTGTGTCGAGTTTTTCACCAATATCGGCCGTTTTGGCCGCCCTGCCCTGCCCCACGCAGGATCAACCGCTTAGACGTGACAAAATCCCCCGGCAAAACCTTTGCAGTTTTGGCAGGTTTTTGTCACAGTGAACCATGATTATCGGATATGCCCGCGTCAGCACTGACGACCAAAACCTTGATACCCAGACCGATGCGCTGACAGCAGCCGGAGCTGGCAAACTTTTCGCAGACAAGATCAGCGGATCGAAGCGCCAGCGGCCAGAGCTGGACAGGATGCTGGACCAACTCCGCGACGGCGATGTTGTGACCGTCACCAAATATGACCGCCTGGCTCGGTCCCTCAAAGACCTTCTGGAGATCGTGGAGACCATCGGCGAGCGCGGTGTCGGCTTCCGGTCCCTGGCCGAGGACATCGACACGACGACACCGGCCGGCCGTCTTGTGTTCCACGTCTTTGCATCCATCGCGCAGTTCGAGCGAGAACGGATTTCCGAGCGGACGAAAGAGGGTTTGGCGTCAGCTCGCAAGCGCGGACGGATCGGTGGCAGACCCCCTGCCCTGTCAGCCGCCCAAAAAGTCGAAGTGCGGCGTATGAGGGACCAGGACCACCGCGCTGTTCCTGAAATCGCGCGGCTGTTTAAGGTCAGTGAACGGACGGTGCGGCGGGCTTGAGCGGTTGCCGAAGCAGTGCCTTGACGTTTCGTTTGGTTTTCGTATATACAAAAACTATGATAATGATTGTCTGGGATGAGCCGAAACGGCAGGCCAACCTTGCACGGCATGGGTTGGATTTTGCTGACCTTGATGAATGGTTTTTCCTCGACGCCGTGACGGTCCCTGCAAAGGAAAACCGTTACATGGCTATAGGGCGCATGAACGATGGCACCATCGCCGTGGTCTTTGCTGTTCTGGGAACGGAAGGCGTGTCGGTTATCTCCATGCGCCCTGCAAGCCGCAAGGAAAGGAGCCTGCTATGAATGCCAAGAAGCACACACCTATCTCTGACGCGGAGGAAGCCCGCATTCAGAAGATGATTGCCAGCGATCCTGACGCAGCTGAGGTGACAGACGACCAAATCGCCAAGGCAAAGCCATTCACGGAGGCTTTCCCGGCCCTAGCCGAGAACATGCGCAAAAATGTCGGCGGACGTCCACGGTCCAAGAATCCCAAAGTGCCGGTGTCGATCCGGCTGGATCAGGATGTGGTCGCAAAGTTCAAAGCGACAGGTCCAGGCTGGCAAAGCCGGATCAACGATGTGCTGCGTAAGTCGGCGGTTCAGTAAGCCAAGCACTGGCGCGGTCAGATTTGTTTTGCTGGACGCCAAGCCTCTATAGATTACACCACTGTGTCGTGATAGGATGAGTATATACTCATTTGAGTAAAAACTCATTTACACAAGGTGGCTGACTTGCCGATTATCTCGATACTGAATCCCAAGGGTGGCAGCGGTAAAACGACTATCACCACGAACCTTGCCCGTTCGCTGCACGAGCGCGGCCACAAGGTTCTGATAGTCGATTCCGATCCGCAGGGCAGCGCCCGAGACTGGCACGCGGCCAACGAAGAGAACCCCCTGCCCCTTGTCGCGCTGGACCGGGCAAACAACGTCAAAAGTCTGCCGAATGTCGCCGCCGCCTACGATTTTGTCATGGTGGATGGCGCGGCCAAGCTGGAGGACATGATCGCCGCGAGCATCAAGATCACCGATTTCGTGTTTATCCCGGTGACACCCAGCCCCTACGACCTGTGGGCCGCATCGGACCTGGTGGAGTTCATCAAGGCCCGTCAGGAAGTGACGGACGGCAAGCCTGCGGCGCGCTTCATCATCAGCCGTGCAATCGCCGGAACACGTCTTGGCGACGAGATCGTCACGGCACTCGCGGAACAGGGGCTGGGTGTGTTCACCACACATATCACGCAGCGGCAGGTCTATCCCCAGACCGCGAGCGAAGGAGGCACGGTATTTGACAGCAAGAACGCCGATGCCTTGGCGGAGGTAAACGCCCTGACAGACGAAATTCTCGCCTTCATAGACGGGGAGGGTGCGTGATGGCACTTTCGAGCAAACGACCGAGCCAGCGCGACGAGATCAAGTCGAAGCTACTGAGCGACGTGACCGAAACGAACGAGAAGAAGCGTCGTCTGAACGCGGAGATCGAGGACTCGCTCTATCGCCGCATCAAGGGGCGGGCAGCGGAAGAAGGCCGGACTATATCCAGCATCACCCGCGATCTATGGGTTGAGTATTTGAGTAAATGATCTTTTGAGTAATTACTCTACCAGCCATTACGGCCTCTCTTTTTATACCAACTCTTGCAGAACCCAAGAAACGCGGCATCCGGGTTCTTCGGAGGCTCTTTCTGTCTTGCAGCGTAGGTTCGCCATTCCCCGACAAGGACATTGATGTCCCATGTCGGCGCAAGCTCCCGCGCCCGTTCGAGTGTATCCGGTGATAGAGGCAGAATGTAGCCGCCGGTCAGCCGATCCTGTTGGGGCTTTGTCGCGTAGGTATCAAGAAACTCCGGTTTCGGCTTAACCGTCAGAATGTCGGCTTCCAGTCGGAAAGCATAGTCCGGCATGTGATTGTGTTCCTCGTCGGCTTTGCAGATCGCCTTCACAAGCCGTCGAAATTCCTTGTCCGAGGATGTCGAGCCGGTGCGGTCCTTTAGTTTCTCAAGGCCGCATTTCCATTCCGGCTGGGTGCCACATTGCTTGCGAGCCAGCTCATAAAGACGACGCTCCAGAGGTTTGCGAAGCTGAAAGTAGCGACGGTTCAGTGTCAGGACATCATCGCCAGCAATCGCATTGAAAACCCAATCGGAGAGGGTAACTTCAAGATCGAGCATCCGACCGTCGCGGGTTTCACGCACGATCCGATAGCGATCAATCAGACTGAAACCATCAATCTGTTCGACGCCACCTGTGGTAATGTTCGTTTCGATCTGGGTTCCCTGTAGCCGCTCCAGCGCAGCCTTGAGGCCGGTGTAGCCGGTTCCGGCGACGGGACGATTGGTAGCAACAAGCAGATCGTATGCCTTGAACCGCAAGGTCCGGTGGACTTTCTTGCCATCGTTCAGTGCAGCCATGACCTGCGAAATACAGTAGATCAGCACGTCACGATCATGGACCGTGGCAAGGCCGATCATGTTCGGCCTGATTTCGACATAGCTCTTGCCGTCAGTAGCCACATAGCGGCGTTTTTTCGTATCCGGCTTGGTCGAGAGAGTGAAGATAGGGTGCGCCATCGAGGCCATGTCGCCTTTAGGCGCAGCGTCAAAAATATCGCACACGAAGAAGTCGCCCTGTGCGTGACGCAAGGGGAGCAGCGGCGTTCGATCCTGTTTCGTAATTTCACCCACCATCATCATACTATTCGTAATATCACACACCGGCGCAAGCGGTTCGTAGTATCACCCACCAGAGGAGTTTCGTAATATCACACACCATCTTTCGTAATATCACCCACCGACTATCGTAATATCACCCACCGACGACAGAAAACAGGGCAGTTTCTACATTTTATTTCAACAGCTTAGTGAGGACGATGATTCGCGTAACACAGACTCTAACACATATATAACACCCAGCTTTCGGCCAAACACCGGCATCGACGGTTCCCACCCGTTACGGCTGGTAGAACACGCAGGCATCCACACCCGTTGTCGTCGTTCGCCAGATACCGCCGATGACAGCGCATGTGGAGGGGTAGCTGGCCAAGAAGCGGGGAAGGGCGACGGTCATCGCCAGA
>NZ_JACIYP010000123.1 GCF_014359905.1 Hoeflea sp.
TCGGCGCCGCGCCAGCCGGATCATGGAATGGATGAGCGAGCAGCCGGCTGAAACGCTCACCCGTTTCCTGATGGATGGCATGCGGATGTCTGCGTTGCCGGCCGGTCCTGATCATTCCACTGACGCCTCCGCCCTGAACGACGGCTGGTTCCTGCCGCCGCTTGCTGACATGACCCAGATCCGCAGGAGTTTGCGGTTCATCGATGCGGGCGCTGTTGTGTGTCCGGTCCAGGCCGAAATGAGCGAGGCTTCGGCGATCACGATTTCGGCGGTTCTCAATTTTGCGCCGTTGTTCGATGAGTCCCGGTTCGAGTTCTGGTTGACTTCGGACGGCGCGGATCGGTCATGCCCACCGATTGACGGTCAGGATCTCGCCATGCCGGGCGCGCTGATCTGCGTCGGCGCGATCACGCGGGCGACCAGCGTGCAGGCCTTGTCCGAGCTCGCGGCCTCCCTGTTCCGGAAGAACCGGGGCTACAGCATATTCTGGCTCGATCTCACCGCCACCGGCTGCGATTGCCTGGAAGATTGCTTTGTGCCGCTTGGCTGCGACTGTGCACTTGTCGACAGCGAGGTGCTGGGGGCGGCCAGCGCCTTTGCGGTGCGCGCCAACCGCCACGGCATGGCGCTCACGATCGAGCCGTGCCAATTGGCGTTTCTCAAGGAGATAGCGCATGCGCTGGGGACCGCCGACCTGCGCCTGATCGACGCCAAACACCATGCCGGCTCCGTCCGGAATGCCTTGAACCGTCTTGCGCCGGTGGTGCTTTCGCCCGGTCGGGTCCTGGTGTTTGAAGATCACAGGGCAGCCTTTCCCGTGCTTGAAGAGCATGGGATTGAAATCGTTGCCGCACTGGACGGATCGGCCCTGTCGCGCGCCGGCAAGGGCCCTCGCGGTCTGATGAGTGCCTTGCACGCCGGCTAGCCTTGCGAGCTGCGAAAAACCGCAGATGCAAATTCCATGCGAACCGGACAAACGCCTGCGTGAGCCATTGCGCTGGTCGACTGCCGTATGACAGTTTCGCAGCCTGATCAGCATTGGAGAATCGCATGGCATCCTTCGTGCCGGAAGTACAAACGGTCTTCCCGCGGGACATCGTCGAGATTGCGGATCAGCCGATCATCATGCCCGATGGTTGCCGCTTGTCCGCGCGGATCTGGATGCCGAAGGATGCCGCAAGCGATCCGGTTCCGGTCATCCTGGAGCATCTGCCCTACCGCAAGCGCGATGGCACCGTCGTGCGCGACAGCCTCACGCATCCGTGGATGGCGGGGCACGGCTATGCCTGCATCCGGGTCGACATGCGGGGAAATGGCGATTCCGACGGTTTGATGGACGATGAATACACGCCGCAAGAGCTCCGGGACGCGTGCGATGTCATCGCCTGGGCCGTGGCGCAACCCTGGTGTTCGGGCACGGCCGGGATGATGGGGATCTCCTGGGGCGGGTTCAATTCGCTGCAGGTCGCTGCACTCGCGCCGCCGGCGCTGAAGGCGATCATCACCATCTGCTCCACCGTCGACCGGTTTGCCGACGACATTCATTTCAAGGGCGGCTGCCTTCTGGGCGAGAATTTCGGCTGGGCCGCCAACATGCTGTCCTATTCGTCGCGGCCGCCGGATCCGCTTATAGTGGGGGACCGCTGGCGCGACATGTGGCTCGAGCGGCTGGAGGCGATGCCGTTCCTGGCGCGGGACTGGATCTCACGGCAAACGCGCGACGAATACTGGAAGCACGGCTCGGTCTGCGAGGATTTCGGCGCCATCGAGGCGGCGGTGCTGTCGATCGGCGGCTGGCATGACGGCTACCGCAACACGATCTCGCATCTGGTCGAGAACCTTGATTCGCCGGTCAAAGGCATTGTCGGGCCCTGGATCCACAAATACCCCCATTATGCCGGGCCCGAGCCGCGCATCGGTTTCCTGCAGGAGGCAAAGCGCTGGTGGGACCGCTGGCTCAAGGGCATCGACAACGGCGCCGACAGCCTGCCGGCCTACCGGGCCTGGCTGATGGACAGCATTGTGCCCGAGCGCTGGGTGGATGAGCGCCCGGGCCGGTGGATCGCCGAACAGCAATGGCCATCTGCGACGATCATTGACAAGGCCTTCGAGTTGGGCGACGGCTCGCTCGGACATGCGCCGATGAGCGCGCCGGTCGAGGTGCGGTCCCCGGTCGATTGCGGCAGCCAGGCGGGCGAGTATTTTCCCTTTGCCTACGGGCCGGAGCTTCCGGACGAGCAAACCCCGGACGATCTGAAATCCGCCTGTTTCGATGGCGATGTGCTTGACGTGTCCCTTGATATCGTCGGCGCCCCCCGGCTTGTCATCCGGGCCCGCTCGGACAAGCCGATGGCGCAAGTGGCTGTCAGGCTCTGCGATCTCAGGCCTGACGGAACCTCGGCGCTGATCACCATGGGCGTCCTCAATCTGACGCACAGGAATTCCGCAGAGAGCCCGGAGCTGCTCGTGCCGGGCGAGGGGTTCGAGGCGCGGGTCACGCTGGACCAGATTGCCTATCGCATCCCCGCCGGTCATCGGTTGCGTATTGCGGTCTCAACAAGCTACTGGCCGTTCATCTGGCCGGCGCCGGAGCATGCCGCTGTGACGCTTGAAGCAGGCAGGCTCGAACTGCCCTGCCGTACGGTCCATGCCGATGACGATGAATGCAGCTTTGAAAAACCTGTGGGTGCAGCCCCTTGGCGGCATGAGACTCTGAGGCCATCGGCCTCCACCCGCGATTTGGAAACCGATCCTGCGACCGGCGTGATCACCACCACCATCTTCAATGATGCCGGCGAGAACCGAGATCTTGAGCATGGCCTGATTTCGGGAAGCACCACGCATGAACGCTGGTCGATCCATCCCGATGATCCGCTGTCGGCAATCGCCGAAATCCGCTGGGAGCAGACCGGGGGGCGCGACGGGTGGCGGACGGAGACCGTCGCGGAGATGGCGATGCGGTGCGACAAGGACTGGTTCTTCGTCACCGGAAAGCTGGTGGCAACGGAGCAGAGCGCGGAAATCTTCGACAAGGACTGGGAAGAGCGGATCCCGCGCCGGTTCGTCTGAAGCTGCCGGTGGGCAGGCCTAATAGGGCCATTCACCTGCGCCGAGCGCCTTGATGCCGGTGATCATGCGGGCAAAGCTGTCGCGGGCGCGGGTGACGGAATGGCGCGCGCGCAGATAGCCGTGCACCAGGCCCCGTTCCTCAAAGCAGATCGCCTTGCCGCCGGCCGACATGAGCCGGGCGCTATAGTCCGGGCCGTCGCCTGCCAACGGATCACATTCGGCAGTGACGACGACAGTCGGCGGCATTGCCGCAAAATCCGTCGTGGCAAGCGGCGTGAACAGCGGATCAGCGGCGGGCGGTGTGCCGCCTGATCGCAGATCGTCATAATGGCGCATGTCGGCGGTGGTCAGCATCGGGGCATGCGCGTGGGCGACGAAGGTTCCCTTGGTGATATCAGCGCCCAGCGCCGGGTAGATCAGCACTTGCCCGGCGGGTCCGATATCTTCGCCGCGCGTCGCCCAGCACACTGCAGCAGCCAGATTGCCGCCGGCGCTGTCGCCGCACAGGATCACCGGCAGCCCACGGGTTGTGGCCACATGCCGGAAGGCCGCGAGGGCATCGTCGAACTGGGCGGGATGGAGATGCTCAGGCGCCAGCCTGTAGTCGACGGCGATGACGGCGTAGCCCGTGCCGTCGCAGATTTCGGCGCAGATGCTGTCATGGCTGTCGAGACCACCCAGCACATAGCCGCCGCCATGCAGATAGAGCACGCAGGCCTTGGGCATCTCAGACCCAGGCAGGTACTCGCGAACCGGAATGGCGCCGGCCGGACCGGGAATCGCGTCATCGCGGACAGAGACGCCGACGGGACGCCCGGCATCGAAGCCGCGGCACAGAGCATCATAGACGGCGCGCTGGCCAGCGACGTCGAGACTTTCGGCATCCGCAGGGTAGAAGCCGTTTGACCTGTCGATGAACGCCCAGGTTTCTTCGTCAAGCAAGGTGTCATAGGGGGAGGCGCGCACCGGCGGTTCCTTAAGCGGTTGAGACAGGGTTGACGGCCATGCAATCGCGATGCACAGCACCTGTCAAACCGGAATATCATCATGACCTGGAAAATGAACGGCGCAATCAAGGCAATCCTGTTCGACAAGGATGGAACGCTGATCGATTTCGACAGGACATGGTCGGTGATCAACCGCAAGGCCGCCTCCATTGCCGCTGCCGGCGATGCCTTGCTCACAGACATCCTGCTCGACGCTTGCGGCATGGATCCGCTCACAGGAAAGACGCGGGCCGACAGCATGTTCGCTGCCGCCAATGCCGGCGAGATCGCCCGGCACATGGTCGCCCATGGCAGCCCGGTGGAGCACGAGGAGCTTTCCCGCCTGCTCGACCAGGCCTTTGTTGACGGAGCGGATGCGGCGGTGCCGATCTGTGATCTCGACCACTTGATGGGAACTCTTGCAAAGGCTGGCCTGCCTGTGGGGATCGCCTCCAGCGACGGCGAAGCCAGCATAAGGCGCACGGTCGAGGTGCTGGGTCTCGCGCGGCATGTGAGCTTCATCGCCGGCTACGACAGCGGGCACGGGCCCAAACCCGAACCCGGGATGATCCACGCCTATGCCGCGCATCTGGGGCTCAGCGCCAGCCAGATCGCGATGGTGGGCGACAACCGGCACGATCTCGCGATGGCGCGCGCTGCGGGCGCAGGGGCGGCGATCGGTGTGCTGTCAGGCACCGGGACCCACCAGTCGCTCGCCGACCTCGCCGATACCTGCATTGCGTCGGTGGCGGATCTGCCGGGCCTGCTCGCCGGCAGATAGGGGGAGGGCGCGAAGTTGCGATCGACCGGTCAGGCCTGTCGCGCCGCCAGCAGATTGGTGAGCCAGTCGGGATCCATTTCCGGCACCGAGGACAACAGGAGCTGGGTGTATTCGGGGTAGGGCGGCTCCAGGATCTCGCTCTTCAATCCCTGTTCGACCACCTTGCCCTGGAACATCACCACGATCTCGTCGGAAATCGCCTTCACCGTGGCGATGTCATGGGTGATGAACAGATAGGTGATGTTGAATTCCTTCTGCAGCCGCAGAAGCAGCTTCAGAATGCCTTCCTGGACGATCTGGTCGAGCGCCGAAGTCACCTCGTCGCAGATGATGATGTCAGGTTCGGCAGCCAGAGCGCGGGCAATGCAGATCCGCTGTTTCTGTCCGCCCGAGAGTTCCGACGGCAGCCGGTCGATGAAACTCTCGTCGAGCTCGATCATCTTCAACAATTCGTTGACGCGCGCTTCCTTGGCCTTGCCGGTCAGGCCGAGATAGAATTCGAGCGGTCTTCCGATGATGTCAAACACGGTCTGACGCGGGTTCATCGCCGTGTCCGCCATCTGGTAGATCATCTGGATGCGCTGCAACTGATCCTTGTTGCGATCCTTCAGCGATGCAGGCAGGGGCTCTCCGTTGAAGATCACGCTGCCTGCCGTCGGCGCCAACAACCCTGTTATGACCCGGGCCGTGGTGGACTTGCCTGATCCCGATTCACCCACCACCGCCACGGTGCGGCCGCGCGGGATCGAAATGTTCACATCGTGCAGGACCTTGAGCGGACCGTAGGACGCGTCGACATGTTCGATCGACAGCACGATGTCCTCGCCCTTGACCTCGGGCTTTTCCAGCGCCCGCACCGACCAGAGCGACTTCGTGTAGGGCTGCTCGGGCTTGGTCAGCATCTGCCGGGTGGGGGCTTCCTCGACTTCCTCGCCAAAGCGCAGCACCTTGATGAAATCGGCCATCTGGGCGACCACGGCGAGGTCGTGGGTGATGTAGATCGCCGCGGTGTTGAATTCCTCGACAATGTTGCGCATGGCCGAGAGAACCTCGACCTGGGTGGTGACGTCGAGCGCGGTGGTCGGCTCGTCGAAGATGATCAGGTCAGGCCGGGGCGACATCGCCATGGCGGTCATCACCCGCTGCAATTGCCCGCCCGAGACCTGGTGCGGGTAGCGGTCGCCGATCGTTTCGGGGTTGGGCAATTGCAACGCCCTGAACAGTTCCACCGCATCGGCGCGGGATTCGGCCTCCGGACGGATCTTGCGCCTTGTGGCGGCTTCAACGGTCTGGTTGATCAGGCGGTGCGCCGGATTGAAGGAGGCAGCCGCCGATTGCGCCACATAGGCAATGCGCGTTCCCCACAGATCGCGTTTTTCCCGGTCGCTGGCTTTCGCAAGATCGATCCCGTCGAACAGGATCGAGCCGCCGGTCAGCTTGCAGCCGGGCTGGGTGTAGCCCATGGCGGCCTTGCCGAGCGTGGACTTGCCGGCGCCGGATTCTCCGATCAGTCCCATGATCTCGCCGCGCCTGAGCGTCAGATCGACGCCCTTGATGATCGGATGCCAGCGCTCGTCGGAAAATCCGTCGATGCGGATGTCGTGCATTTCAAGCAGGATCTCGTTGCCGGGGTTTTGCTCATGTGTCATTCGCGAAGACCGCTCGTTTTCTGCAGGAACCAGTCGACGATGAAGTTGACCGCAACGGTGAGAAGCGCAATCGCGGCGGCTGGCAGCAGCGGGGTGATTGCGGCTGTGATGTCGTATTTGGCGAACTGGATCAGCGAGGCGTTGGCACGGACCATCGAACCCCAGTCCGCGGTTGGCGGCTGGATGCCGACGCCGAGGAACGACAGCGCCGCGATCGTCAGGAACACGAAGCAGAACCGCAGTCCGAATTCAGCCACTAGAGGCGGCATGATGTTGGGCAGGATTTCCCGCCGCATGATCCAGCCAAGGCCTTCGCCGCGCAGTTTCGCCGCCTCGACATAATCCATCACCGCCACATTGACCGCGACGGACCGCGTCAGACGAAAGACGCGGGTGGAATCGAGAACCGCGATGATCAGGATCAGGCTGGAGATCGTCGATCCGAAGATCGACAGCAGCATGAGTGCGAAGATCAGGCTCGGTATGGCCATCAGAACGTCGACAAAGCGGCTCAGCGCCTGGTCAAGCCAGCTTCGGTTGATTGCCGCGACCAGTCCCAGCCCGCCGCCGATCAGGAACGAGAGGAAGGTCGTCGCCAGCGCAATGCCCATGGTGTTGCGGGCGCCATAGATCAGCCGGGTAAGCACGTCCCGCCCGATCTGGTCGGTGCCGAAGAAGAATTCGTCGCTCCATGGGGCGAAGGCAACGGGATGGATCTCGGCTTCACCGTAAGGGGCGATCACGTCTGCGAAGATGGCCACAAGGATATAGAGCATCACCACGATCATGCCGAACCAGGCCGTGGGCGGCGCCGATTTCAACAGCAGCGCCAGCTTCTGACCGCGGCTCCGGCGCTTGTGAACGGCTCCGACCTCGGCGGTTGCTGAATAAGTGTCGGTTTGCTCGCTCATCTGGGGTGCAGCAATCTGGGGTTGGTGACGATGCCGATGATGTCAGCGGTCAGGTTGAGCAGGATGTAGGTCGCGGCGAAAATCAGCGCGCAGGCCTGGACCACCGGGATGTCGCGGCTGGTCACGGCGTCGACCATCAACTGCCCGATGCCGGGATAAACGAAGACGACCTCGACCACGACGACGCCGACAACCAGATAGGCTAGGTTGAAGGCAATGACCGTGGCGATCGGCGCCCAGGCGTTGGGCAGCGCGTGCTTGAGGATGATCTGCGAGCGCGACGCGCCCTTGAGCCGCGCCATCTCGATGTAGGGGCTGGCGAGAAGATTGATGATGGCTGCCCGGGTCATGCGCATCATGTGCGCCACGATCACCAGGGTCAGCGTCAGGGCCGGCAAGGCCACGCGGTACAGCCGTTCGCCGATGGCGGTGGTGGCATCGATATTGGCAAGCGAAGGAAAAATCGGCCAGAGCGAGGCGAAGAACAGGATCAGGATATAGGCAACGAAGAATTCCGGGGTCGAGATCGTGGTCAGTGTTGCCGCATTGACGACCCGGTCATAGGCGGTGTTGCGGTAAAGCGCGGCAGTCAGTCCGAGAAACAGCGCCAGAGGCACCGCGATCAGGGCGGTGACGCCGGCGAGAAACAGCGTGTTCCAGAGCCGCGGCATGACCAGCGCGCTGACCTGACGGGAGCGGTCCTGACCCGATGCATTACGGCCGGAAAACGATGTGCCCAGATCGCCCTGAAGCACAGACCCTACCCATTGAAAATACCGCACCGGCGCGGGCTGGTCGAGGCCGAGTTCCTTGCGAAAGGCCGCCACGGTCTCCTTGGTTGCCGACTGGCCCAGCACGGCTTCACTGAAGTCGCCGGGGAGCATTGAAATGGAACTGAAGATGATGGCTGAGACGACGAAAAGCGTGACCAGGCCCAGTCCCAGTCGTTTCAATATGGTCGACAGCACTGCGTTCAAGTGCGTGGTCCTTCCCCTGTTGTATGATGGTCTTGTCGCCATCCAAGTCGATGTCATCCCGATCTGAAACGGACGCTCGCCAATGGCTCTTAGTGTTGGCCAGTTGGGCGGCATTTGTAAACCAGCCAGGACGAGAATACCGACATTGCCCGTTGGATTCGCCGGCGGTCGCAGGCCGGTCACGCCGATAGCGATTAAAATCCGGGCCTGTTGGTTGCCCGCCATAACTATAAGCCGTACATTGCCCCCACATTTTTTGGGCTAATCGTTCAAGACCTCACAGTATCATTGCCCCCGACCTGGCTGTTGACAATCGTCGCCAGCCGGACAGGATAGGCCAAGCTTCATTCAGGGGCGCTGTGTTTTTCGCAATGCCCAAAATCATAAAATTCGGGAACCAAACGGAGAGTGTCATGAGAGACGAATATTTGAAGAAACAGGCGCGCTGGCTTAGCGAAGGCCAGATAGACCGCCGGCAATTCATCAAATCCGCAATTGCTGCCGGGCTCGCTGTTCCGTCGGCGCTGACGCTTGCCACCAATGTGCTTGCAGCCACGCCGAAGAGCGGCGGCAAGCTGCGCCAGGGTTCGTCCTATGGCTCGACCACGGATGCGCTCGACCCGGGCACGTCCGAAAACGGCATGACCCAGTCCATCATCTATGCCCGCGGCAACCATCTCACCGAGGTCAGCAACGAAGGAAAGCTGGTCCCGGAACTTGCCGAGAGCTTTGAAGCGTCGAATGGCGCGAAGACCTGGGTGTTCGATCTGCGCAAGGGCGTGGAGTTCCACAACGGCAAGACCATGACCGCCGACGACGTGATCGCGACGTTCAACTATCACCGCGACGAGAATTCGAAATCCGCAGCCAAGGGCCTGCTGTCGGCCGTCAAGGAAATCAAGAAAGACGGCGACAACC
Organism: Hoeflea sp.; assembly: GCF_014359905.1. GTDB lineage: Bacteria > Pseudomonadota > Alphaproteobacteria > Rhizobiales > Rhizobiaceae > Hoeflea. The sequence goes on from NZ_JACIYP010000123.1 coordinate 9,292, forward strand.
GGGTGATCTTCGAACTTGAAGGCGGCAATGCCGACTTCCCGTTCATCGTTTCCGACTACCACATCATGATCCAGCCGGCGACCGACGGCAAGATCGTCGACCCCAACGATCCCGTGGGAACCGGCGGCTACATCGTCGAGAGCTACCAGCCGGGCGTGCGCATCCAGATGAAGCGCAATCCGAACTACTTCAAGGAAGGCCGGGCGCATTTCGACGAAGTCGAGATGATCACGCTCGCCGACACCACCGCGCGCCAGAACGCGATCATGAACGGCGATGTCGATTTCGTCGACAATGTTGACCCGAAGACTGTGGCGCTGCTTGCCCGCGTGCCGATCATTCAGATCTTCGAAACCACCGGGACGCAGCATTTCACCTTCCCGATGCGGGTCAACGCCGCGCCGTTCGACAATTACGATCTGCGCATGGCGCTCAAATACGCCATCAAGCGGCAGGAACTGGTCGACAAGATCCTGCTCGGCCACGGCAAGGCCGGCAACGACGTGCCGGTGAACGAATCAATGCCCTTCTTCAACACCGAGCTGCCGGTGCATGAATTCGATCCGGAAAAGGCCGCCGAGCACTACAAGAAGTCCGGCCATTCCGGCCCGATCCAGCTTTCGGCTTCCGATGCCGCCTTTGCCGGCGCCATGGACGCCGTGCAGCTGATAGCAGCCTCCGCCAAGGAAGCCGGGATCGATATCGAGATCGTGCGCGAGCCGAGCGATGGTTACTGGTCGAATGTGTGGAACAAGAAGCCTTGGTCCGCCTGCTACTGGGGCGGCCGCCCGACGCAGGACTGGATGTATTCGTCAGCCTACACGGCCGAGACCGAATGGAACGACACGGCCTGGAAGGACACCGAGGCGGCGAAGAAATTCAACGAGTTGGTGATCATGGCCCGTTCGGAAACAGACGAGACCAAACGCAAGGACCAGTATTGGGAAGCGCAAAGGCTGCTGCAGGACGACGGCGGCGCCATTGTCGGCATGTGGGCGAACTTCATTCATGCCCATGCCAAGACGCTTGCGCATGACGAGCAGGTTGCGGCCAACTGGCAGAACGACGGCAACAAGATTGCCGAACGCTGGTGGTTCTCCTGATCCCAGTCAAGGACTGAAAAGAATTGGCCGCGGAGCGATCCGCGGCCTTTTTGCTTTCAGGCCGGCACTTACCGGTTGGCCGGCGCTTCGGCGTTTCCCGATGGCCCGGTGTCGGGGATCGGAAACACCAGGTCGTAGACCCAATTGAAAATGAAGGTGTAGACGAGGTAAAAGGCCGCAAAGGACGCGTCCATCAGGAACGCGTCAAGCAGGCTCACGCCCAGATACCAGGCGATGAACGGCAGCAGGATCAGCAGCAGGCCACCCTCGAAGAGGAGGGCGTGCACAATCCTGACGGCGATCGACTTGCGCACATGCCCGGCTATCCTGATGAGGGCATGGTCGAACAGGAGATTGTAGAGATAGTTCCAGCCGGTTGCGATCGTGGCGCTGACAATGGCGACGATGCCGATTTCGGCGAGAGGCAATCCGAAAACCCAGGCGCCGAGCGGTGTGACCAGCACGAGCGCGATGATTTCGAAACTCAGGGCGTGGCGGAGTCTGTCTTTGGTGTCCCGCATCGAGGTCCCCAGATTTTCGCCGGGTCGTCCCGGCCGCTTGTCCCTGATGGGGAGGTCGTCCTCGCTGGAGCCTTATGGACGATCAAGCGGCCCGAATGCAAGCGCTGCCTCCTCGAGCAGCCAGTCGCGGAACAGCACGGCATCGGGATGGGCCGTTTCGGTCGGCGTGATCAGGTGGAAGGCTTCATCGATCGGCACTGCCAGCTCGAAAGGCGCCACCAGCCGGCCGGACGCGAAGTCCTCGCCGGTCATGGAAGGCCGGCCGAGCGCGATGCCTCCGCCCTTGGCGGCAACCTCGAAGGCGATCAGGGAAGTGTCGAAATGCAGGCCGCGGCCCTTGTCGATGTCGCCGCGGACGCCGGCCGCATTCAGCCACAGGCCCCAGCCCTCCTCATAGCCGAGCACGTGCAGGAGCGGATGATCCGCCAGGTCCTCGGGCTTTCGGATGGCATTGTCGCCGTCGAGCAGCGCCGGGGCGCAGACCGGCGTGATCGTTTCCCAGGTCAGGCGCCGTGCGTTGAGCCCCGGCCATTTGCCCGTGCCGTAGCGGATGTCGAAATCGAAATGCTCCTTGTCGAATTCGTCCCCCCAGACGCTGGAGATGATCCGGATGGTCACTCCGGGATGACGCGCCATGAAACGGGGCAGGCGGGGCGCCAGCCAGTTGATCGAAAACCCGACCATGCAGCGGATCGTCAGCATTTCGCTGCGGCGGCGGCCGAACACTTCGTTGGTGCCTGCGGCAAGCCGGTCAAAGCAATCGCGAACTTTCGGCAGATAGGCTTCGCCGGTCTTGGTCAGTTCCAGGCTGCGCGGGTTGCGGATGAACAACTGCTCGCTGAGATAATGTTCCAGCAGCTTGACCTGCTTGGAAATGGCCGCTTGTGTCAGGTTGAGCTCGACGGCGGCTTGGGTAAAGCTCAGACTCCGTGCCGAGGCCTCGAAGGCGCGGAGCCAGTTCAGGGGCGGCAATTTGCGGCTCATGCAGGATCTCTTCCCAGGGTCATGATGTCACAGACGGCAACACCCGCCGAAGCACCACTCCCTACCACGAATGCCCGGGCGCTCTTGTTCAGATCACGACCATTTCAGGACGGAGTGTCAGTTCGGAAGCGGGGTTTCGGCCTGCCCTGCAAAGGAGTGCACGGTCTTCAGCGCGCCTTCAAGCTGCTCGCCTTTTTCGTCGGCCAGGGCCGCCTCGCGCAGGAGCCGGCACCAGTGCGCGGCATCCTCGCGGCCCGCCAGCAGCGCCACGCCGTCCATCACCCGGTCGAACTTCGACAGTCCGCGCGCATGCGTGTCGGAATAGCCCTTGACCAGACGGCGGTTGCGCAGGGTCTCGACCCCCAGCGCATAGTCGATGCGGCGATAGGCAAGGGCCTGGGCGAGCCAGCCTTCCAGATGCTCCGTTTCGATCGCGTGACGCAGGGTGCCGCGCCGGTATTTGCGAAGGCCGCCCAGCACGTAGAGCTGGGCGAAGGGCAGCAGCCGGTCGGTGCGCAACCGGCGCCCCTTGTTGACCAGCCGGTCGATCATCCGCATGGCGCGCTCGCTTGTGGACAACCTGCGGCCAAGCCGTGACGGCATCATGCCGACAATCTCTTCGGCGCGCGGGTGCATGAATTCGGTGAGCTTCATCTGCGCGCCCGTGGCGGGCGCGATCTCGTTGCGCACGCGCGCAAAGCGGCTGCCGCGCGTCTTCAAGTCAGCGACCCGGAAGACGTCGTCATAGGCCATCGCCTTGGCGATGTACTTGGCGGCTTCAAGCGTCAGTTCATACCCCTTGGCCGGATCATCCTGGGCCAGCACGGTGTCGATGCGTTCGAGATAGTCGCGGCCGTAGTCGAGGTCCTGGAAGTCGACCACGGCGCGCAACCCGCTGAGCGCCATGTCGCCCACCGGGGCGGGCAGGGATGCCGCGCGCGCAGCGAGTGCGTTCCACTGATCGACAAGGGTTTTTGGCCCGGCCGGCGCGCCGGCGGATGTCTGGGCGCGCGCCGGGCGTGGTGTTTCGATGGTGCCGCTGGCCGCGGCTTCGAAGCCGGCGTCAAAGGCGCGCAGGCTTGCCTCGACGCCGCGTCCGGATGCCTTGATGGCGGCTTCGAAACTCGACCGTTCAAACGGCAGCGCGCCGGACCCCGCGAGCGCGCCCAACAGGCTTGCGGAAATCATCGAGCCTGCATCGACCGCCATCTTTTCCATGTCGAAGGCAATGAAACGCCGGGCGGCGATTTCGGCCGCCGCGATGACTTCCTGGGAATCGGCGATGCCGTCTCCGGGGACCATCTTTTCCGACACCGCCAGCGCGCGGTGGGAGGAGGCGATCAGGGTGGTGCGGTCGGGGGTGACAAAGCCGCGCATGATGGCGCGCCCGGCCTCCATCATTTCGGCCGCCACCAGGATGTCGACGTCGCCCGCCGCCGGCAGCAGCGCGAACACCGGTTCGCGATCATGGAGAGGCGCCATTTCCATATAGTAGATCGTCGCCCCGGTGCGCTGGGCCACGCCCGCGACCGAAGTGGCCTGCACAGCGTAGCCATTGCTCCGGGCGCAGTGCTCGACCCAGTTGGTCAGCACGCCGCCGCCCTGGCCGCCGACCGCCATGATGGCGAGCTTGATGATCTGATCGAGCCC
>NZ_JACIYP010000124.1 GCF_014359905.1 Hoeflea sp.
CCACGCTTTCGCACCTCAGCGTCAGTATCGAGCCAGTGAGCCGCCTTCGCCACTGGTGTTCCTCCGAATATCTACGAATTTCACCTCTACACTCGGAATTCCACTCACCTCTCTCGAACTCAAGATCGCCAGTATGAAAGGCAGTTCCAGGGTTGAGCCCTGGGATTTCACCCCTCACTTAACGATCCGCCTACGTGCGCTTTACGCCCAGTAATTCCGAACAACGCTAGCCCCCTTCGTATTACCGCGGCTGCTGGCACGAAGTTAGCCGGGGCTTCTTCTCCGGTTACCGTCATTATCTTCACCGGTGAAAGAGCTTTACAACCCTAGGGCCTTCATCACTCACGCGGCATGGCTGGATCAGGCTTGCGCCCATTGTCCAATATTCCCCACTGCTGCCTCCCGTAGGAGTCTGGGCCGTGTCTCAGTCCCAGTGTGGCTGATCATCCTCTCAGACCAGCTATGGATCGTCGCCTTGGTAGGCCTTTACCCCACCAACTAGCTAATCCAACGCGGGCTCATCCATCTCCGATAAATCTTTCCCCCGAAGGGCGTATACGGTATTAGCACAAGTTTCCCTGAGTTATTCCGTAGAGATGGGTAGATTCCCACGCGTTACTCACCCGTCTGCCGCTCCCCTTGCGGGGCGCTCGACTTGCATGTGTTAAGCCTGCCGCCAGCGTTCGTTCTGAGCCAGGATCAAACTCTCAAGTTGAGTAATTTGATTTTGGCTTTATGGTCACGCATCAAATTGACGAGAACTTCACACCTATATCAATCGCCCAAAAACTCCGAAGAGCAAACGAACAAATGACACAGTGTAACTTCTCTTGAAACGTGACCGCCAAAGTCTGGTTCGGTCTCTTCAGTCCCCGAAGGAACATCCAAAACCTGCCGGCTACCGCCGCCCACGTTTCTCTTTCTTCAATATTCAATTGTCAAAGAACTGATCCCATGTACCATGAAATCATTGGCGTCTCAGCAACCTGCTTTGGGCCATTTCGAGAACCAGTTGCCCGGCGCTCTTGCTAACTTGAGGGCGAACTCTTTGGCGCCAGCGGCGCGCCGCCCTCGTTGTGTGAGCGGTTTATAGGTCCCACCCACACAATGAGTCAACAGCCTTTTTCATCAAACTGACATTTTTCGGAGATTTATCTCCCGGCAGCCTCATCGGCGCTGAATTCTGTGCGCCCTATATAGAGTAAAGTGCTGCACTGACCCGATTTCGCCTTATCGCTGACGAATTTTCGATTAGAAAGAGGCTGTGTTGGCTTGAAACGATGTTCATGACAAACCCGCCGGCTGATTTGAGCCAATGGTCGGATTGAACAAGGCTTCTCGTTTGACTCAGGCCCGGCTGCAGGGCACATCTTTAAATGTCTGTGGCGCGCCACGCGACTGAGACCGCCAAGCCCTGGAGGACGAATGCCAACCGACGAGTTTCTTGCACGGCAGATGGGCGATCAACCGCCGCTGCTGGCTGGCGGCCGCAAGCCGCCGGACAAACGCGAGATCTCGCTGCGCTGGCTTTCTGGAACCTTCATGACCGGCATCACCTCGAGCCTGTTGATGGGCGTGGCCCTGTTCGGCGCCCTCGAAGGACGCGAGCAACTGGCGATTCCGGCGGAGGCAATGGCTGCGGCTGACCTCGACAGCGGCGGATCCGGATCGGTGGAGAAAGGATCGCGGCTGATTCAGTCGGTGGTCACCGCCAAGCCGGTCGACCGGGCCATCATGGAAGTCTCGACCATGGTGCGCGACGGCGACCACGACGTGGTGAGGCGGCAGCCTTTCGCGCATGTCAAGATTGCGCTCGCCGCCAACCATCCCGCCGCTTCGGCGAAATCCTATCCGCGGTTCGACCCGCTCAAGATTTTTTCCGCTGGCGAGGCCGAAGCGGCCTCGAGCGTCAGAACCGGCGTCATCTATGGCGCGGATGTCGAGTCTGAGATCAGCCTGCGCTCGCTTGATTTTCCGGTGGATTCGCCGGAGCGCCCGTTTGCCGCCTCGATGACGCTGGATGAAGCCGAGGAGACGGTGCGAACCAATGGTTCCGTGCTGACCGATGGATCGGTTCAACTTGCGTCGCTCAACTATGTCGATCCGCGACGGTTTGTGTCCAACCGCATCGATCTCGATTTCAGCGCCAGCCTGAATGCGCGGGTGATCGCGGAGAATGTTTCGGTCGCATCCTATTCGCCGAACGGCCCGGAGCGGGTGGACTATGTCGATGACATTGTTCCGGTCAGAAAGGCAGCGGCCCTGTCCGACATTCTCGATGGCGCGGGCTACGGGCCAGAGCAGTATGAAGCAGCCGTGACCATCCTCGCGCAGCAGATCAAGGTCGACAAGATACCGGAGAATTCGGTGATCCGGATTGGTGTCGAGCAGTCCGGGGACCGCGCGCGGATCATTCGCATGAGTCTCTACCAGAACGCGAGCCACATGATCACCGTTGCACTTTCGGATCACAAGGGTTTCGTGATCGGCAATGAACCGCCGCACACGCCGGCGATCAGATCCGCGTTCGACGAAACCGCGATACCGGTCGTCACCGCACGCGACCTTCCCAACATCTATGACGGGATCTACAGGGCCGGGCTGACCTACGGCATGTCGACGGACATGGTGGAGCAGATCATCAAGATGCTAGCCAGCAGTGTCGATTTCCAGTCCCCGATCAGGCCGTCGGACACGCTGGAAGCCTTCTTTTCGGTGACCGATGAGAGCGGTGCAGCGACCGAAGAGTCCGAATTGTTGTTCGTCAATGCGAAATTCGGCGGCAATGCAATCCGGCTCTACCGGTTCCAGCATCCGGAAGACAATTCCATTGACTATTACGACGAGGAAGGCCGCAGCGCGCGGCAATTCCTGCTGCGCAATCCGGTACCAAACGGCAAATTCCGTTCCGGCTTCGGCATGCGGCGCCATCCGATTCTGAAATATTCGCGCATGCACACGGGTGTGGACTGGTCCGCGCCCCGCGGCACGCCGATCATTGCCGCGGGCAATGGCGTGGTCGAGAAGGCAAGTTGGGACAAAGGCGGGTACGGTCGCCAAACCATCATCCGCCATGCAAACGGGTACGAGTCGAGTTACTCGCATCAGCACACGATCGCCAAGGGCGTCATCCCCGGCGCCCGCATCCGCCAGGGTCAAGTCATCGGAACCGTGGGGTCAACCGGGCTTTCAACGGGTCCGCATCTGCATTACGAGCTGATCGTCAATGGCAACAAGGTCGACCCGATGCGCATTCGCCTGCCTGACGGCAAGTCCTTGAAGGACGAGGCCTATGCGATGTTCTCGCGCGAACGCGATCGGATCAATGCGTTGCTCGGCATTGAAATCGCCAACAAGGAACTCGCCAGCCGCTGAACCGCGGTGGTGACAAACCGCGTGGCTGTGCTCGTCGTCAGGAGACTGAAATGCGGGACAGCGCATAAGGGGCCATCTTGAGGCTGACCGGCCCGACAGGCTTCGCCAAGACAGATGCTGTCGTCCAGGCAACGATAATGGTTGCGCTCCGGATCCGGAGCCGCTCCGCAGTGAAGCCCTATGGAAAAGGGCCACTCTGCCGCTCGTGAACAGGGCCATGGGTCTGGAAATGAACACCTGGGCGAAACCGGCCTGACATTTTCCGGCCCGCATTGCTTCGCTTCAAGCCGGGCACGCGTCAATCTCTCGCACAAGGCTGGCTCCCGATTTGCGGTCGGCACTGGCTTTTCCGCTTCGAACACATAAGGCGGAGCCCGGGGGGATCCGCCTTATGATATTCGTCGGGGTTTATGCTGCTTCGCCAGTCGCGACCGGCTGGTCACCCGAGACGGAGAACACCAGCCTGTCGGAGCCCGCACTCACCGTGACATGGGACCCCTCTCCCACTTCGCCAAGCAGGATTTTCTCGGCCAGCGGATCCTGCACATATTTTTGCACCGCCCGTTTGAGCGGACGCGCGCCATAGGCGGGATCATAGCCCTTCTCGGCAAGCCACGCGCGGGCATCATCATCGAGCGTGACTTCGATCTTGCGATCCACCAGCAGCTTGCCAAGCCGGGAGAGCTGGATGTCAACGATCGCCCCCATTTCAGACCGGCGCAACCGGTGAAACAGGATGATCTCGTCGATCCGGTTCAGGAACTCCGGCCGGAAAGCCGACCGCACGACGCTCATCACGTCATCGCGCACGGCATCGGCATCCTGCTCATCACCGAGAGCTGCCAGATACTCCGAGCCCAGATTGGATGTCATGACAATCAGGGTATTGCGGAAATCGACAGTGCGCCCCTGCCCGTCGGTCAGGCGTCCGTCATCGAGCACCTGCAACAGCACATTGAAGACATCGGGATGAGCCTTCTCGATTTCGTCGAACAGGATCACCTGATAAGGCCTGCGCCGGACCGCTTCGGTTAGCGCGCCGCCTTCGTCGTAACCGACATAGCCTGGAGGCGCCCCGATCAACCTTGAGACCGAATGCTTCTCCATATATTCGGACATATCCATCCGGATTAGCGCAGTTTCATCGTCGAACAGGAACTCGGCCAGAGCCTTGGTCAATTCGGTCTTGCCAACGCCGGTGGGGCCCAGGAAGATGAATGAGCCCATCGGACGGTTCGGATCCTGAAGTCCTGCGCGGGCCCGGCGAACCGCCTTCGAAACAGCCTGGACTGCTTCGCCCTGACCGACAACCCGCTTGCCGATCTCGTCTTCCATTCTGAGAAGCTTGTCACGTTCGCCTTCCAGCATCCGGTCGACCGGAATCCCGGTCCAGCGCGAGACGATGTGAGCGATATGATCCGGCGTCACAGTCTCTTCGACCATCCCGGCGCCATCGGTCTCACCGTGGGCCTCCGCCTCTGCAAGCTGTCGCTCAAGGGCGGGGATTTCGGAATAGGCAAGCTCGCCCGCGCGCTGGTACTCGCCATTGCGCTGGGCAATCGCCAGGTCGTTGCGGGCGGCCTCAAGCTTCTGCTTGATGTCGGCCGCCAGGCCCAGCTTCTGCTTTTCGGACTGCCACCTTGCGGTCAGCGCGTCGGATTTCTCCTCGATATCGGAGAGTTCACGCTCAAGCCGGTCAAGCCGGTCTTTCGACGCCTGATCGGTTTCCTTCTTCAGCGCTTCCCGTTCGATCTTGAGCTGCATGATGCGGCGGTCGAGTTCATCAAGCTCTTCAGGCTTGGAATCAACCTGCATTCGCAGTCGCGCCGCCGATTCATCGACCAGGTCGATTGCCTTGTCGGGCAGGAAACGGTCGGTGATATAACGGTTGGATAGAACCGCCGCCGACACAAGAGCCGAATCGCTGATCCGAACCTTGTGGTGCTGCTCGTATTTTTCCTTGAGACCGCGCAGGATCGAAACCGTGTCCTCGACGGTGGGCTCTTCCACCATAACCGGCTGAAACCGCCGCGCCAGAGCAGCGTCCTTTTCCACATGCTTGCGGTATTCATCAAGCGTGGTCGCACCGACGCAGTGCAGTTCGCCGCGCGCCAGCGCAGGCTTGAGCAGGTTGGAGGCGTCCATCGCGCCGTCAGCCTTGCCCGCGCCCACAAGCGTGTGCATCTCGTCGATGAACAGGATAATGCCACCGGTGTTTGCCTGGATTTCCGACAGGACGGCCTTGAGCCGTTCCTCGAACTCGCCGCGATATTTCGCGCCCGCAATCAGGGCACCCATGTCGAGCGCCATCAACTGCTTGTCCTTGAGCGATTCGGGCACGTCGCCATTGACGATCCGGAGCGCCAGGCCTTCCGCAATGGCCGTCTTGCCGACGCCGGGTTCGCCGATCAGCACCGGATTGTTCTTGGTCCGGCGCGACAGGACCTGAATGGTGCGGCGAATCTCATCGTCGCGTCCGATCACTGGATCAAGCCTGCCCTCGCGGGCTGCCTCGGTCAGGTCGCGTGCATACTTCTTCAGGGCGTCGAAACCCTGCTCGGCTCCGGCGCTGTCCGCGGTGCGGCCTTTGCGAATGTCATTGATGGTCTGGTTGAGGTTCTGTGCCGTCAGACCGGCATTTGACAAGATCTTCGAGGTCGCGGCCGACGTCTCGATAACCAGTGCAAGAAGGAGCCTTTCAACCGTGACAAAGCTGTCACCGGCCTTCTTGGCGGCGTCCTCGGCTGTCTGGAAGACCTTTGCGACAGGCTGCGACAAATACAGTTGGCCATTGCCGCCACTGACTTTGGGGAGTTTTGCCAGGGCCGCCTCGTTGGCGAGCCGCACATCGGCGGGCCGTCCGCCGGCGCGTTCAATCAGCGACGACGCCATGCCCTGATCATCGTCCATAAGCACCTTGAGCAGATGCTCCGGCATGAATTGCTGGTGACCTTCGGCCAAGGCCTGGGATTGCGCGGATTGGATGAAACCGCGAACGCGTTCCGAGTATTTCTCAATATTCATGATCTGCTCCTTTTCATGCCCCGCCCATTTTGGCGCAAGACAACGGGTCCGGACAGGCCCCCGAAGCCGGCAAGCCTGATTGATAGAGCGGATATGGGTATTCACGAACGCGTGAAAAAGACCTCCTGAATGAATAAAAGCCCCGGTTGCGAACAACCAGGGCCTAATTCTTCAAGCAAAGCAGACTGCGATCAGTCGGCGGTTACCGGTTCAGCCGGAGCAGGCGAATCGTCCCCCGACGTCCCTGCATCGCTCGACTCTTCGCTGCGCACCCGCTTTGGCCTCCCACGACGCCGGGGAGCGGCGCGCGGCGCGGAATCGGCCTCGGGCGCTTCCTGGGTGCTCACCACATCCGCAGGTGCGCCATCAATGATGGGTTGAGGCGCATCGGCATCGAATGCGGGCTTGGGTTGCTGTTCCGGACGCGACGGGCGTTCGCGCCGTTCGCCCCGATCCTGGCGGTCGTTGCGGTCACCGCGTTCCTGACGGTCCTGCTGCGGCTGCCGTTCGGACCGGGTCTGCTGGTCGTTGCGGTCCCCCCGCTGATCATAGGACGTGTTGTCGTTGTCATCATCCGAATCGCGATCATCATCGTCCTGATCTTGCGAGTCGCGACCCTGCGGGGAGTTGTCATCACGCTGAAACCGTTCCTGCATCTGGGCTTGCGCCGTCAGGATGATCCGGTTGTAGTGTTCGGCGTGCTGCAGATAGTTCTCGGCCATGACCCGGTCGCCTGAACTCTGCGCATCCCGCGCAAGGTTCATGTACTTTTCCGCCACATGCTGGGCAGTTCCGCGAATTTTCACATCGGGACCGGAGCTGTCATAAGTGCGCGATAACGGGTTCTGGCCTTTGCGGTTGCCGCTATTGTTATTGGGATTGTTTCCGCCGCGTCCGCGACCGCGCTTGTTTTGCTGTCCTGGCCTCATTCGATAGTCACCTGGTTATGTTCCTGAAAAAACTGTTTGGCGCGATGGCCGGAAACCGGCTCGCAGGTTGCGCCGCGACAAAGGACCGTCACCAGATCCCGTCACCGTTATGGGTTCAAATTCAGATACCCGCGCCAGAGGCTGTCCTGTGAACGAACCGCCAAAATGGCGGGTTCGCGGAACCGAGCCACGTCGGATCGAATCTGTTTCAAGACTTGCTATCCGGCGCTGACCCGGAAACTAGCCATGTTTGTCTGCAATTCCAAGCCTTTTCTTGCCTGGCTTGCTAAAAGGTGTCGGCGACCCGCCTCAGCCATCTTGGCTTTTGAACAAAAGTACCCTGTCGACACCCCCCAAATCAGCAATAACGCCCGCCAACTCAAAACCGCATGCAAGAAAAAGCGCGGCAACGGAGACCCTCTGGCCGGCTCCGATTTCAAGCGCCAGCGATCCGCCTTGCTCAAGCCGGTCGCGCGCCTGCGCGGCGATCGTCCTGTAGGCGGACAGTCCGTCAGGGCCTCCATCCAGCGCCAGCACCGGATCATGATTGATGACCTCCCGCGAGAGACATGCCAGATGGGCGGTCGGGATATAGGGCGGATTGGAGACGATCAGATCGAACTGCGCCTCAATTCCGGAGAGCCAATCGCCGGTCAGGGCGGTATAACGCGCCAACAGCCCAAGCGAACGGGCGTTTTCCAGTGCGGTCGCGACAGCATCTGCGGACACATCGACACCCAGACACTGCGCTTCGGGACATTCGGCCAGCAGCGCCAGGCCGATCGCCCCGGTGCCGATTCCGAGATCCACAATATGGCATGATCCCTTGACCATGACCGTCGAACGAATGAAGGGCAGCACTGCGTCGATCAGGGTCTCGGTGTCGGGGCGCGGCTCAAGCGTTGCCGGGGAAAGCCCGAGCCGCAGTCCGTAGAACTCCCGAGCACCGAGAATGCGATGCACCGGCATGCCGTTCACGCGCTCCCACGTGGCTTGTGTCAATCGCTGGCTCTGATCAGAGGTGAGCGGGACATCCCCGCCTGTCACCAACTGGTGCGGCTCAATCTCCATGACCTTGGCCGCCAATAGTCGCGCATCCAAATCAGCGGTATCGAGACCGGCTGCGCGAAATGCCGCACGCATGGCGAGCCAGGCCTCGCCAATCGTGCTGGCAGCCGAAAGATCAGGCTTGGTCATGGCCGCCAAGCGTCGCCAGCTGACCCGCCTGATGATCGGATATCAGCGCGTCAACGATTTCATCGATTTCGCCGATCATCATGCGGTCCAGCTTGTAAAGCGTGAGGTTGATCCGATGGTCGGTCACCCTCCCTTGCGGAAAATTATAGGTGCGGATCCGCTCCGAGCGGTCGCCGGAGCCGACCTGGCTCTTGCGGTCGGCCGAGCGTTCGCTGTCAGCCTTCTGCCGCTCCATGTCGAACAATCGCGAGCGCAGCACCTGCATTGCCTTGGCGCGGTTCTGATGCTGGGATTTTTCCGCGGAGGTCACAACAAGCCCAGTGGGCAAGTGGGTAATGCGCACGGCCGAGTCCGTCGTGTTGACATGCTGCCCGCCGGCGCCCGAGGCGCGCATGGTGTCGATCCGGATGTCATCGGGCCTGATTTCAATATCGATCTCTTCTGCCTCCGGCAGCACGGCAACGGTTGCCGCAGAGGTGTGAATGCGTCCGCCCGATTCGGTTTCGGGAACCCGTTGCACCCGGTGCACGCCGGATTCGAACTTCAACCGTGCGAACACGCCTTTGCCTGTCACTGTGGCGATGACTTCCTTGTAGCCGCCGGCCTCGCCCTCGCTCGCCGACAAAACTTCAACCTTCCACCCCCGCGAAGCGGCATAGCGTTCATACATGCGGAACAAGTCCCCCGCAAACAACGCCGCCTCCGAACCGCCTGTACCTGCCCGGATTTCAACGATGGCGCTGCGCTCGTCAGCGGCGTCCTTGGGCAACAACATGATCTCGATCTGCTGCTCGAGCTCCTCGATCCTGGCCTTGACCGTCTTCAGGTCTGCATCGGCCAGCTCTCGCATCTCGCGGTCGGTTGACCGGTCGGCCAGCATCGCCTCGAGATCGGCGCGCTCGGCCTGTGCCTTGTCGAGTTCGCGGATTCCTCCCACCAGCGGCTGAAGCTCTGAGTATTCAGATGCCAGTTTCACGTAGGTTTCAGCATCCGGCCCTGCCGACATGCGGGCCTCGACCTCGCCGAAACGGCGCTCGAGTTCGCGGATTTTCTGGGTCGGCAGTTGTGCCATTGTCTGATCCTAAAGGCTCACGCCGTTTGCGTCCGCAAAATCCATCAGGAACTCGCGCACCGTCTTTTCGCTTTTGCTATCGGCGATCGCGGGCAGCAGGTCTTGTTCCAGCTTGCCCAGATCGAGCGACAACAGCATCGACTTGACCGGACCGATCGCTGCCGGCGACATTGAAATATTGCGGAACCCAAGCCCTAGAAGCGCCATTGCCGAGAGCGGCTTGCCGGCGATTTCCCCGCACAGGGTCAGCGATGTGCCTGTCTTGCCGGCCGCCACGACGATCTGGCGCAACACCCGCAGGAACGGCCGCCCCAGGGGATCAAAACGGTCGGCCACTCTGGAATTGCCCCGGTCGACCGCCATGACGAACTGAAAGAGATCGTTGGAGCCGACGGAAACGAAATCCACCTCCTCCATCAGCTCATCGAGCTGCCACAGCAGGCTCGGCACCTCCAGCATGGCGCCAAATTGCAGGCTGCGCGGCAACTGGTGCCCGAAGCGCGACAAATGCCGCACTTCCTTGTCGAGCAATTCACGCGCCAGGCGGATTTCATTGACCTCGGTGACCATCGGCAGCATCAGTTTGAGCTCCGTGCCCGCAGCGGCCTTCAGCAAAGCCCTCAACTGGGTCCGCAACAAACCGGGACGATCCAGGGAAAGCCTGATGGCGCGCCAACCGAGAGCCGGATTTTCCTCTTCCGCCGCACGGAAATACGGCACGACCTTGTCGCCGCCGATATCCAGTGTCCTGAACGTCACCGGCCGGCCGGCGGCCTGCCTGAGCACGTTGCGGTAAAGGCTTTCCTGCTCGCCGACCTTGGGCATCGTCGAGGCGATCATGAATTGCAGTTCGGTCCGGAACAGACCGATGCCGCTTGCCCCGGATTCCTTGAGTTGCGGCAAATCCACCAGCAATCCGGCATTCATCTGCAGCGTAATGTCCTGGCCGTCGCGGGTTCGCGGCTTGACCTTGCGCAACGCGCGAAACTGCTCCTGCCGCTTGGCGCGGAACCGCACTTTGTCCGCATAGGCGCTTTGAACTTCAGATATCGGTCGGAGATGGACGATCCCGTCCTCTCCGTCGACGATGATTGGATCACGGTTTTCCGCAAGCGATGCAATGCCGATTACCTGGCCAACAACCGGGATGCCCATTGCTCGCGCGACAATGACGACATGGCTGGTGACCGCGCCATCTTCGAGCACGAGACCGCGGATCGCCTCCCGCGGATAATCGAGCAATTCCGCCGCACCCATGGCGCGCGCAACAATGATGGCATCTTGCGGCAACCCCGCGCCGCCGGGCACAAAACCGGTCAGTTGCCGGAGCAGCCGGTTGGCGAGATCGTCAAAATCATGCAGCCGCTCGCGCAGATACGGATCAGTCATATGAATCATGCGGGCGCGGGTGTCGCTCTGGACCTTCTCCACAGCGGCCTCACAGGTCAGCCCGTTGCGGATGGCTTCCTCGAGCTTCCGCACCCAGCCGCGATCATGGGCAAACATCCTGTAAGCCTCAAGCACCGCCCTGTGTTCGCCTTCCATCGAGACGTCGCGGCGCGACAGCATGTCGTCGATGGAGACCCTGAGCGAGCCCAGCGCCTCTTCAAGCCGCTTGAGCTCGGATTCACTGTCATCGTTGAGAAGCTCTGTCACCACGATCCGCGGCTCGTGCAGGATGACATGCCCCAGGCCTATGCCATCGCCATAGGGGTCACCCTCGATCGTCACCGGACGGCTCAAATCAAGCTCCAGCCCGGGTCGGGTTATCTGCTTGAGTTCGCCAGTGGCAATCATCTCCGCAAGAACCATCGAGGTGGTTTCGAGCGCCTCGACTTCATCCTCGCGGTATTTCCGGTGCGCCTTGTTCTGAACCACCAGAACCCCGAGAGACCGCCCGGCCCTGAGGATCGGCACGCCAAGGAAGGAGCTGTAGATCTCTTCCCCGGTTTCCGGCAGATAGGTAAAGGCCGGGTGCGATTGCGCTTCGGACAGATTGAGCGAGCGGGCGCTGGCCGCAATGGTTCCGACCAGACCCTGGCCCATCTTCAGCTGAGCCAGATGGACCGCATCCTTGTTCAGTCCCTCGGTGGCGAACAGTTCCAGCGCGCCATCGGCACGCAGCACGTAGAACGAGCACACTTCGGCAACCATATTGGCCGCGATCTGGCGGACAATACGGTCGAGGCGCTCCTGCGGCTCAAGGGGCTCCGCCATCAATTCGCGTAGCCGCCTGAGAAGGACGCGCGGACCTGCTGAAAGGTCTCTCATCGCGCTTCATTCTCCCAATTCGCGTGGCCGGTCCGGGATCGCTCCCGGCCGGTTACCCGGAACAACTTCCGGAAAAGGTTTATATGCGGCATAGGCCGACTTGGTTACATCCCGTCGGACTAAGTCTTATCGAGACCGTAGACGGAATGCAAAGTCCGAACCGCAAGTTCGGCATAGGCGCCGTCGATCAGGATTGATATTTTGATCTCGGACGTTGTTATCGCTTTGATGTTGATGGATTTTTCAGCAAGCGCCTTGAATGCGGTGGCGGCCACGCCGGCATGACTGCGCATGCCGATGCCGATCACGGAGACCTTGGCGAGACCTGATTCGCTTTGAACCACGTCATAGCCGATGGACTGCCTTTCGCCTTCCAGGACGGACAGCGCCTTTTCAGCATCGCTTGACGGCACCGTAAAGGTCATATCGGTGCGCGATCCGTCTTCGGAGATGTTCTGCACGATCATGTCGACATTGATGTGGGAGTCCGCAAGCGGCCCGAAAATCGCCGCCGAGACCCCCGGCCGGTCGGCAAGCCGCCGGAGCGAAATCTGCGCTTCGTCCTTGGCATAGGCAATTCCGGTAACGACTTCCTGTTCCACGATTTCTTCCTCGTCGCAAATAAGAGTTCCGGGCGGATTGATCAGATCGCTCATCTCCGGCGCATCCGGATCGTCAAAACTCGATCGCACAAAGGTTCTCACCTTGTGCACCATGGCCAGTTCGACCGAACGGACCTGCAGCACCTTGGCGCCGAGGGAGGCCATTTCCAGCATTTCCTCGAACGCGATCTTCTTCATCCGTCGTGCCTTCGGCACAACCCGCGGGTCTGTCGTATAGACACCATCGACATCGGTATAGATATCGCACCGGTCCGCCTTGACGGCCGCGGCGATTGCCACCGCGCTGGTGTCCGAACCGCCGCGCCCCAGCGTAGCGAGCCGGTTATCCGGTCCGATCCCCTGAAAACCCGCCACGACCGCGACCTGCCCCATCTCGAAACGCCGGATGAGTTCGGTCCCGTCGATATCCAGAATCCGTGCGGCGCCATGGGCGTTGTCGGTCTTCACCGGAATCTGCCAGCCCTGCCAGGAGCGGGCATCCACGCCCATGGATTGCAGCGCAATGGCCAGCAAGCCGCTTGTCACCTGTTCGCCCGATGCGACAATCGCATCATATTCGCGAGCATCATAGAACGACGCCTTGGCGCCGGCGACCTTCGGCATGGCCTGCACCCAGCCCACAAGCTCATTGGTCTTGCCGGCCATGGCCGAGACCACGACAGCCACTTGGTGTCCCGCGTCGACCTCACGCTTGACATGCCGGGCCACATTATGGATCCGGTCAAGGTCGGCAACCGAAGTGCCGCCAAACTTCATCACGATGCGGGCCATATTGAATTATCCGCTGGCTAACCCGATTCCGGGCAAGAAAAACCGCCCCGGGGTGCGGAGCGGAGGGTGGCGGTCTCATAGACAAATTTCCGGCGGCCTGCAACAGGACGGATGATGCGACGTTGGGAACCCTTGACAAGCCCGGCCCTACGCCCGAGTTGAAACCACAGTTTCAAACGCCGGAGAATCCGATGAGCCAGACCGAACGCACAACGAT
>NZ_JACIYP010000125.1 GCF_014359905.1 Hoeflea sp.
GTGCCGGTCACCCGACGGGACCTGGCCCGGCTTGGCCATGGCGCTCTGTGTCTCGAGTGCAAGAGGTGCACCTATCCCAAGTGTTCCTTCGGGCGGTGAGTCGTTTCAGTGCCACTTCTCGCAGATGCGGGCAATGGCTGCCGCTTCTAAATATTTTATCGCTAATGTGGGAAGAAGGTAAGCTCTCACAGGGTTATTGAGAGGCGGCGCCACGAATCCACTGGAGGTCGGGTCGTTGTCCCCTGAAATAGCAGGCCATTGCCTCTACGAGGGTGGCAAAGGATGACCTGCCCTGCAGCCGGCAGGTCTGCCGCAGCGACAGGATACGTTCCACCCACCGGCAACCTTTCTCGCTGTTGGTCCCTTGACTTCGTTTGCGCCAGATCACCGCGAAGCGGATGGTTCGTTCAGCGAGATTATTGGTCGGCTCAACACCCTCCTCCAACAAAAAGGTGAAGAGCGAATCCATGTGTTTTTCGATGCTGCGGACAAGCTTGCCCGCCTCACTCTCGCTGTCGCGATAGAGCGCAATAAGACGGCAGAGCCGGGCGTAAAATGCTTGCCACTCTCCCAGGGTAGGAGGATCCTTGTTCCACTTGCACAAGCGTCGAAGTTCCTTGGCGGCCCAAGTGCCACAACGGCTCCATTGCGGATCGCGCCGTTCGGCAAGGCCGGTGGCCCGTCGGATCAGATGGGCCAAGCAAGTCTGCCTTAGGTGGACCCATTTTTGATAGACCGCATAATTGTCGCTGACCAGAATGCCGACCCAGGCACCGATCAAGGCCTCGAAGGCCTCTTTGGAGCGTCGCGAGTGGATCATGAAAAAGGCCACCGCCTGGTTGGCCATGACCCAAAGCCATCGGAGCTTGCCGCCGTTGTACCAAGGTGTTTCATCCAGGTGGTTGATGGGCGAGGACCGGGCGATTTCCTTGATCGCCTCATAATGAGGCTCAATGGCCTGGGACACACGATCGATGACCTTCTGGATCCCCCCTTGGCTGATGGCGATACCGAGCACGGAGGAAAGAAACGTCTGGATGGTTTCCCTACTGGCACCGTCGATGCCGGCCAGTTCGGCGATTAAGGCGGACAAGCAAGGACCATAGCCCGTTCGATATTCCGAAGGCACATGCCCTTTGACGGTTTTTCCACAATGACAACACCGGCCCTTGAAAAGCTCGAAGTGAAGGACCCGCATGACGATTTGAGGCAGCTCGATGTGCTGGTGGGTGTAGTAGGGCTCTGGGTCCTCGAATTGCGTGCAGCCGCACTCACAACGAGGGGGATGAACCTGCCTCACCTCCGTGGGCTCCAGGAGCTGCTGCCGATGACCTTTGCGGGATTTGCGTTGGGGCTCAGAGTCTTGTGCTTCTTTTTGTGCTGCTTTTTTTGTTTCCGGTAAGGCGGATCCGAGGAAGGAGGCTTGTTGGAGTTGGAGGAGTTCTGGTTGATCCTGGCCTCCAGCTCTTCGACGCGCTCTTCAAGTTGCGCGTTCCTTGCCGCCAAGAGTTCAATGATCTGAATCAGTGTTTCCCGGGGCGCCTTTTCGAGCACGGCCCTGGTGATCTCCATGTCCGGCGGCTTAGGCATGGAGCATCTCCCGGAAGTCCTTGCGCAAAGGGTAGAGGAAGACGGCCTTGATGGGCTTGGAGTAAGTGTGCTGGTCGTACTTGCCGCGGCCTTTGGTGGCTCCCACTTCCAGCCAGTTGGCCGCTCTGTAACAGGTGCCCTCAAAGCGGTTCTTCTCAACAAAGGTTTCCAGCAAGGCCAGGGGTTGTCGATAGTAATCGTGCCAGTCGCGAACCAGGATCTTGGTGTTGGCGGCCAGGAGCTTGGAGGCGAGATGAGTCACTCGGACCCAAGGGAGGATGAGGAATCTCACATTGTTGACCATTTTGTCCAGGTTGGCCTCGCGGGTGGGAGCGTCCCAGCCGATAAAGGTATCTCGGCAGGCCACCTTCCATGCCGCCGAGCCCCATCCCAGGCAGGCAACCGGTCGGCCATCCAGGTGGGCCATGTACTTGAGGTAGGCGCCGACAATCCTGGGTTCCCCGAGATGGTGATAGCGCTCGATCAAGTCGTCCCACAGCTTTTCGTCAGGGGTGGAGCGCACCATGGTCAACGTCAATGAGCGAAAATCGGACACGGTTCCATATAACGGTGAAGTGTCGATGTCACGAGGGCAGCGCCTGGGGCGCTTAGGGCGCCGAGTGCGCATCTTTTTCGGCGGGGGAAGGCAAATGGCGCCTTTGCGTTGGAGGGTGAGAAGCAAGACTCGGCAAGCTCGATCCTTCAAAAGACCATTGGCTTGACGCCAGTCCCACCGCTCGCATAGGATCCTTGAGATGGCCGTTCTTCCCTTGTCCCAGTGCCTTTCCACAGTGGCACGGATCTCATCGAGTTCGGCCTTACCGGTGTGGCGACCCCGTATGGGCCAAGATTGTTCCGGCAACGGTTTCCCTCCGCTTGATGGCGAAGGAACCGTACCCCAAATCAACCCAAGTCCCCAGAAAAAAATCGAGCTTGTGAGAACTTACGATTCGGCAAGACAGGAGGCAACCAATGAAACTTACAGCAATCATTGAACGTGAAGGGGATGGGTACGTGTCCTTATGTCCGGAGTTAGATATCGCGAGCCAAGGGGATAGTATCGAAGAAGCTCGAGATAATCTTCGAGAAGCACTGGAACTATTCTTTGAAGCAGCATCATCCGAAGAGGTTAAGCAACGTCTTCGCGGGGAGATTTTCGTGACCCAAGTGGAGGTGGCATTTGGGTAGGCTTCGAATCCTTTCTGGCAAAGAAGTGTGCTCCATTCTTTCAAGGCATGGCTTAATCGAGATACGTCGACGAGGCAGTCATATCGTAATACAAAAGAAGCTTTCCCATGGCACAATAACGGTTCCTGTTCCAACCGTGACGAAATCAGAATGGGAACGCTGCAATCCATCATCCGCCGGTCTGGCTTGCCCCGTGTTGAATTTGAATCATGAGTTCACAATGCATAACAACCGCATCAACTCGGACTGGCAATTCCGCTGCGCTCCGTTGCCAGCCGGTTAAGCGGAGCGTTAGGCGCCTTTCGACCGGCAGCGTCGGAACCCGAAGAGACAAAGGTAGCGAATGGCAAGGAGGAAGAACAGCAATAGCACGAACGCCGAGGCCACGGTCGGCTTCGAGCAGAAGCTCTGGGCCGCCGCGGACGCCCTTTGCAGCAACATGGACGCGGCCGAGTACAAGCACGTCGTCCTCGGCCTGATCTTCCTGAAGTACATCTCTGACGCCTTCGAAGCCAGGCACGCCGAGCTCGAGGCGCAGGTCGCAGACGGCGCCGACCCCGAGGATCCCGACGAATACCGTGCGGCATCCATCTTCCGGGTCCCGCAGGAGGCGCGGTGCGCCCACCTCAAGGCCAACGCCCCGCAGCCCACCATCGGCAAGCTCGTAGACGACGCCATGGCCGCCATCGAGCGCGACAACCCCTCGCTCAAGGGCGTGCTGCCCAAGGACTACGCCCGCCCGGGCCTCGACAAGGAGCGTCTCGGCCAGATCATCAACCTCGTGAGCAACATTGGGCTCGGCACCCCGGCGGACCGCCCCAAGGACGTCCTGGGGCGCGTCTACGAGTACTTCCCCTCCCAGTTCGCCAGCGCCGAGGGCAAGAAGGGCGGCCAATTCTACACGCCGACCCACGTGGTGCGCGTGCTGGTCGAGATGCTCGCCTCTTACAAGGGGCGGGTCTACGACCCATGCTGCGCCTCCGGCGGCGTGTTCGTCCAGAGCGAGCGGATCATCGAGGCGCACGCGGGCCGCCTCGGCGACCTGCCTGCGCCGAGGCTTCGGCAGGCAGGCATCTCCATCTACGGCCAGGAGTCGAACTACACCACCTGGCGGCTGGCCAAGATGAACCTCGCCATCCGCGGCATCGACGCGAGAATGGCCCCCGACGACACGTTCCACAACGACCGCTTCCCCGACCTCAAGGCCGACTTCATCCTCACCAACCCGCCCTTCAACGTCTCCGACTGGGGCGGCGAGCGGCTGAAGCACGAGAAGCGCTGGCAGTACGATGAAACTGCTCCCCGGACAGAAGGTTACTCATGAACCACAGCGAGATCGTCAGCTTCCTCTGGGGCGTCGCGGACCTCATCCGTGACACCTTCAAGCGCGGCAAGTACCAGGACGTCATCCTTCCGCTCACGGTGCTGCGACGGCTCGACTGCGTGCTGGCCGCCACGAAGGAACGCGTGCTGAAGCGCCAGGCCGAGCTAAAGGGCAAGGGGCTCCAGGATCTGGACGCGCAGCTTCGGTGCGCTTCGGGCTTCGCCTTCTACAACAATTCGCGCTACGACTTCGAAAAACTCCTCGCCGACGCGCCGCACCTGGCGGCCAACCTGCGCAACTACATCGCCGGCTTCAGCCCCAACATGCGCGAGGTGCTGGAGAGGTTCGACTTCGACAACACCATCAGCAAGCTCGACGAGGCGGGGCTGCTGTTCCAGGTGCTCGAGCGTTTCAAGAACGTGGATCTGCACCCGGACAAGGTGGACAACCCGACGATGGGCACCATCTTCGAGGAGCTGATCCGCAAGTTCAACGAAGCGCTGAACGAGAACCCGGGCGAGCACTTCACGCCCCGCGACGTCGTGCATTTGATGGTCGACCTGATGCTGGCCGGCGACGAGGGGCGCATCCGCCGCAAGGGCATCGTCTGCACCGTGTACGATCCCTGCTGCGGCTCCGGCGGCATGCTGATGATCACCAAGGAGCACATCACGACCGGCTGGCGCCGCAACGGCGACATCATCCGGCCGCCAATCAACCCCGACGCGGAGATCCACCTCTTCGGCCAAGAGGTGAACCCGGAGACCTGGGCCGTCTCGAAGTCCGACCTCTTCATGAAGGACCCGACGGGGCGCGATGCCGACAACATCGCCTACGGCAGCGTCCTGTCGAACGACCGTCACGCAGGCCGATCCTTCGACTACCTGATCGCGAACCCTCCCTACGGCAAGGATTGGAAGCGCGACGAGGACGCCGTGCGGGCCGAGCATGAGCGCGGCGCGTCGGGGCGCTTCGCCCCGGGCCTGCCGCGGATCAGCGACGGGCAGCTCCTCTTCCTGCTCCACATGCTGGCGCACATGAAGGAGCCGAAGGAGGGCGGCTCCCGTATCGCCATCATCATGAACGGCTCGCCGCTCTTCACCGGCGATGGCGGCAGCGGCGAGAGTGAGATCCGGCGGTACATCCTGGAAAACGACCTGCTGGAAGCGCTGATCGCGCTCCCCGAGCAACTCTTCTACAACACGGGCATCGCGACCTACGTGTGGCTCCTCACCAACCGCAAGGCGCCCGAGCGTCGCGGCAAGGTCCAGCTCATCGACGCGAGCGGATTCTGGGTACCGATGCGCAAAAGCCTCGGCGACAAACGCCGGGAGATTCCGCCGGAGCGCGCGCAAGACATCCTAAAGATCCTCGCCGACTTCCGGGACGGTGACACGCGCCGGATCACGAAGGACGAAAAGGAAGAAGAGGTGGTCGTCAGCCGCATCTTCCCGACCACGCACTTCGGCTATCGCAAGATCACGGTGGAGCGGCCGCTCAGGCTGAATTTCCAGGCGACGACCGATCGGATCGCGCGACTCGAAGAGGAGAAGGGGTTCCAGAACCTCGCCCAGTCGAAGAAAAAAGGCGCTGCCGGTGAGAAGGAGCGTGCCGAGGGACGTAGGCTCCAGGACGCCATCCGCGCCTTCCTGCGCGGCCTGCCGGATACGCTCTTCAAGGACCGCACCGAGTTCGAGCCCGTGCTGGACGCAGCCGCCCGCAAGGCGAACCTCAAGCTGTCGGCCCCGGTGCGGAAGGCGATTCTCTCGGCCCTCTCGGAACGGGACGAAACGGCCGCGATCTGCCGCGACAAGGATGGTAACCCAGAGCCCGACCCCGTACTGCGCGACACCGAGAGGGTGCCGCTTCCGGAAGGCGACGATCCGGCCGACGCCGACGGTGTGCCGGCGAGTGTCCGGGCCTTCTTCGACCGCGAGGTCCGTCCGCACGTACCGGACGCCTGCATCGACACGACCAAGCGCGACCCGAAGGACGGCAGGGTCGGTCTTATCGGCTACGAGATCAACTTCAACCGCTACTTCTACCGCTACACCCCGCCGCGGCCGATCGAGGAGATCGAGGCCGACATCCGGGCGATCGGCCAGGACATCGTCCGGATGCTGGCGGAGGTGACGGGGACAAATGCAGCATGACACGAAATGTCGGCACTCAGGATTAAGTGCCGATGGATCGCGTAAGAGGCCCATGGCTTTGCATGGGCGGAGTTATAGCGGATGACGAAGATCGGCACCATCGAGTTTGACGACCGCATTCTCGACGCGCTGCGCGACGACCGGCTCGTGGTCTTCGCCGGTGCCGGCGTTTCAATGGGGCCGCCCTCGAACCTGCCCAGTTTCTGGAAGCTGACCTGCGACATCGCCCAAGGAACCGGCCTCAGTCCAAGTGAGCCGCTGGATCGGTTTCTGGGTCAGCTACACCACCGCAAGGTCAACGTTCATGAGCGCGCCGCTAAGCTCCTTTCACCCGCTAAAAGCGCTCCGAACGCACTGCATCGCGATTTGTTGCGGCTGTTTCGCACAGCGGACCGCGTCAGGCTGGTAACCACAAACTTCGATCTGCACTTCGAGACCGCCGCTGCTGCCTTGTTCGGCGCTGTTCCTGACGTATATCGGGCACCTGCTTTGCCCCTCGGCTATGACTTCTCCGGCATCGTTCACGTTCATGGCGCTCTGCCGCGGGCACGGGATCTCGTACTAACAGACGCAGACTTCGGCCGCGCGTACCTGACCGAGGGGTGGGCACGCCGATTTCTTGTGGACGTGTTCCGCCAATACACAGTGCTGTTCGTCGGCTACAGCCACAACGATGTCGTAATGAACTACCTTGCTCGCGCGTTGCCAGCTGACAGCGTCTCCGCCCGGTTCGCCTTGACGGACGAGGATGGAAACTGGGAGTTCCTGGGTATCAAGCCCATCCGCTTCGTGAAAGGCACCGGCGCGGACGCATTCAAGGAACTCTACGCCGGCGTGCACCGACTTGCCGAGCGCGTGACGCGCGGAGCACTGGACTGGCGGTCGCGCCTTGCTGAACTAGGCCACCGCGTCCCACCAACAGATGAAGAAGCCATCAGCGAGGTCGAGCAGGCACTGCGCCAGGTACATACGACACGGTTTCTGCTCGACGTCGCCCGGGATCCGGAATGGCTCCGGTGGCTGGACAGGCGCAAGCATCTCGATGCGCTCTTTGGCACCGGTGACCTCAGCGAACGAGACAGGGTACTCGTCTGGTGGCTGGCGCAGCATTTCGCGATAGAGCATCCAGACGAGGTTTTCGAGATCGTCGCGGCGCATGGACTGCGGATGAACCCGGCACTCTGGTGGTCAATTGGTCGCGAGCTTGGTTCCGCGGTGGGAAAGCCGCTGGAAGCTTCTGCGCTCAAGCGCTGGGTCACGATCCTGCTCGCGAGCGCACCAGCCCACCCGGATCACCACGTGTTGATGTGGCTGGCGGAGCGCTGTGCGCGCGAGGGGTGTGTAGAACTGACGCTAAAGGCGTTCTTGGCTATGAGCGAATACCGACTCAGCGTCAAACCCGGATTCGAACGGCCCGATGATGAAGGCAATGAGCGCCGCCGCTTGGACGCAGAGTGCCCTCTGCTAAGCAATCAGTGGTCGCTAAACGAGGTCTGGACGAAGCACCTCAAGCCGCACTTGGCACAAGTTGCACAGCCGCTCTTGTCGGGCGTCGCGGTGCGCCTAGAAGAGATGCACGGCGAGTTGATGGCCTGGGGCAAGGCATCGCGTGAATGGGATCCAGTCAACTATGGGCGTTCGGCTATCGAGCCGCATGATCAGGACCGGTTTCCGAAGCCCGTTGACGTTCTGATCGACGCCGCGCGGGACGCGCTCGAGTGGCTCGCAGGAAATTCCCCGGCTCTGCTCGACGCCTGGATCGAGAGGCTGTCGACCTCGGACGCTCCGCTGCTGCGTCGGCTGGCGATCCATGCGATGACGGTGCATCCTGAGCGTTCGGCTGAAGAACGCCTGAAGTGGTTACTGGACCGCGTAGGGCTACACAAATCTGCCGAGCATCACGAAGTCCAT
Organism: Hoeflea sp.; assembly: GCF_014359905.1. Lineage (GTDB taxonomy): Bacteria > Pseudomonadota > Alphaproteobacteria > Rhizobiales > Rhizobiaceae > Hoeflea. The sequence goes on from NZ_JACIYP010000125.1 coordinate 8,167, forward strand.
CGCGGTGTAGCGCTGAGCTATGCAGTTGCGGACGATGCGGCGCGAAAGGCCGTCGTTGACGCGATATTGGTGCACGCGCTGCCGGCTTATGATAATGGGTCTGCCGAGGAGCGAACAGCGCGCTCTCGATTCGACTGGCTATCCTGGCTGCTCCGAGCAAAGCCCGATTGCCCTCTCGCGGCTAAGGCCTTGGCGCTGATAAAGGCGCGGTATCCCGACTGGCGTCCGTCGGATCACCCCGACCTCGCCCACTGGATCGAAGCAGGATGGGTGGGTTCAGAGAGCCCTTGGTCTGTCGAGCAGATGCTTGCCCGGGAACCTACAGAACAGCTCGAGGACCTGCTGAACTTCCAAGGCGAGCATTTCCATGGCCCTTCGCGCGAAGGCCTACTAGCCAATGTTCGGGAGGCTGCCAAGCAAAAAGCCAGCTGGGCACTTGAATTGGGGACGGCGCTAGCCGAAAGGGAATTATGGTCATCTGACTTATGGCCAGCGTTGATCCGGGGACTGCAGGAATCCGAACTGCCCGCAGAAGGCTGGCGTGACTTGCTGACTTTGGTATCCGATCCGGCGCTTCAGTCGGTGTATGCTTACGATATTGCGAATCTGCTTTACGCCTTGGTCAGGGACGCAGGCAAGCCATTTGCGCTTGACCTGCTGGAGCAGGCGAACGCCATGGCACTGACCGTATGGGAAACGTCGAATGCCAACACTCCGGAGGAAGACATTGACAATTGGCTGACCCTCGCTATCAATCGGCCGGCGGGCATCATTGTCGAATTCTGGCTCAATGGCTTGTCTTTGCTCATGCGCGGAAAGACCGGAGCAGAGCGGGTAATGCCAGAGGACTACCGTCATTGGTTCACATTGGTGGTGCAAGACCAGACCACAAGGGGAGGAATGGGTCGCAGCGTGCTTGCAAGTCAAACCGCATTCCTGTTCGGTCTGGATGAAGCGTGGACCCGCCAGTACCTAATCCCGCTGTTCAGTGATCGGGATCGGGAGAAGTTCGCACAGGCGTGGGGTGGCTTCCTGGTGTGGGGACGCTTGTATCCAGCGCTCGTCGAAGCGCTGATGCCGGCATTCCTAGAAGCGGTACCACGTCTCAACACAGACCTATCTAATCACCGCCAGCGTTTCATCGAGTTCTACACTGGTCTGGCAGCATTTTACGTATCTGACCCAACACAGCAGTTGCTGCCGGTGCTTTTTCAGTACGGCTCGTTGGAAGATCGAATCACGTTCGCCTCGCACCTTGGATACTTCTTGCGGCAGATGGAACAGGCAGCCAAACAGCAACTGTGGAACAGGTGGCTACGCCGCTATTGGCAAGATCGCCTACAGGGGGTGCCCGTTGCCATGGACGAGGCCGAAATTCGGCAGATGCTGGAGTGGCTGCCACACCTTGGCGATGCTTTTCCGGATGCCGTTGCCTTGGCGGTTCGCTTTCCCGCCATCCGAATTGAGCACAGCCATGTCCTTTATGAATTGCGTGAGAGCGAACTGGTCACGCGGTTTCCCGCTGAAACCGCGGAGCTGCTGATTTACCTTGCCAGCTGTCCTGTCGGCTACCACGCGACCGACCTGGCAAAAGTCTACGCGCGCCTAGAGTCGATTCCTCCGGAATTGCGTATGAAAGTTGACGAGGCATTCGCTCGCGCTGGAGTGCCGAGCGGGGGGAAGTGAGTTTTGGTTTCCGACGCTGGTTGGCAGATAAGGTGTTCAGGCTGACCGGACGGGGTTCCGGTGGGAGGCCTAACAACCGCATGCAGCGGGCGGCGCTGCGCGCCGCCGTTGATGCTGAGAGTTGCTCGCGGAGGACGCGCCAGGAATTCAAAAAAGCGCAGCAGCTGAGCACCGGGAGCGCGCCGAAGGCGGCAACCTCCAAGAGGCGATCCGCGCCATGCTCGACGAACTGCCGAAGACGCTCTTCAAGGATTGGGCGCAGTTCGAGCGCGTGCTCGGGGAGGCGGCCCGCAAGACCGGCCTCAAGCTCTCTGCGCCCGTCCGGAAGGCGATCCTCTCCGCCCTCTCCGAGCGCGACGAGACCGCGTCGATCTGCCGCGACAAGGATGGGAACCCCGAGCCCGACCCCGAGCTGCGCGACACCGAGAGCGTGCCGCTGCCCGAGGGTGACGACCCCGCCGATGCCGACGGCGTCCCGGCGAGCGTCCGGGCCTTCTTTGAGCGAGAGGTGAAGCCGCACGTGCCGGACGCCTGGATCGACACCAAGAAGCGCGACCTGCGGGATGGCCGGGTCGGGGTCATCGGCTACGAGATCAACTTCAACCGCTACTTTTACCGCTACACGCCGCCCCGGCCACTGGAGGAGATCGAGGCCGACATCCGAGCCATCGAGGGCGAGATCGTGCGGATGCTGGCGGAGGTGACGGGCGGGGCGCGGGCAGCAGAATGACACAAGATGTCGCCAGGTGCCGGAAAGTGCTGACGTTTGTTGCAGAAAACGAGTGACGACTGGGTGAGTACAAGAGTACGAAAGGGAACAAAATGATCAGCGCAAGCTTCGACAGCACCAAGACCCCCCTCCAGGACCTTCTCGCCCGCGCGGACCAGGGCAAGCTCCAGCTCCCCGACTTCCAGCGCGGCTGGGTGTGGGACGACGAGCGGATCCGGAGCCTGATCGCGAGCGTCTCGGTCTCGTTCCCGATCGGCGCCGTGATGCTCCTCGAGACCGGCGGAGAGCACGTCCGCTTCAAGCCGCGGCCGCTTGCGGGCACGCACCCGCGCCTGGGCGAGATCGCGCCCGAGACGCTGATCCTCGACGGCCAGCAGCGCCTCACCTCCCTCTACGAGGCGCTCCTCGGTACGGAGGCCGTCGAGACAAGGGATCAGAAAGGCAAGCCCATCCGCCGCTGGTACTACCTCGACATGAAGAAGGCCGTCGCCAACGACGACGACCGTGAGGACGCGGTGCTGAGCGTTCCCGAGGACCGGCTGGTCAAGACCTTCGGCGGGGAGATCGCGCTCGACCTCAGCGCGCCCGAGCGCGAATACGCCCAGGACCTCTTCCCCGCGAACCGCATCTTCCAGAGCGCGCAGTGGCGCCAAGCTTACAACAGGTACTGGAACTACGCGCCTGAGAAGATCCAGCTCTACGACAGCTTCGAGAGGGAGGTCATCAAGCGCTTCGAGCAGTACCAGGTGCCAGTAATCCAGCTGAAGAAGGAGACGCCCAAGGAGGCCGTGTGCCTCGTCTTCGAGCGCGTGAATACGGGAGGCGTTGCGCTCAACGTCTTCGAGCTCCTAACCGCCTCGTTCGCTGCCGACGATTTCCAGCTTCGCGACGACTGGAACGTCCGGGAGCAACGCCTGAAGAGCCAGCACCCGGTCCTGCGCAACTTGCAGAATGACGATTTCCTACAGGCCATCTCGCTGCTCGTGACCCAGGCGAGGCGGCGGGAGGCGCAGGCGGCGGGCGCCACCCCCGACAACGTGCCCGGCATCAGTTGCAAGCGCAAGGACATCCTGAAGCTCGAGGTCGCGGACTGGAAGCACTGGGCCGACCGTGTCGAGGATGGCTTCGTGCGGGCAGCACGCTTCCTGTATGGACAGAAGATCTTCAAGGCGCGGGACCTCCCTTACCGCACGCAACTCGTGCCGCTCGCCGCGATCTTCGTGGACCTGGGCAAGGACGGCGAGACCGAGGGCGCGCGCCAGAAGATCGCGCGCTGGTACTGGTGCGGCGTGCTGGGCGAGCTCTACGGTAGCGCGATTGAAAGCCGCTTTGCACGCGATCTGCCGGAGGTCGTGGGGTTCGTGCGCGGGGGGGCCGTGGAGCCGACCACGATCCAGGAGTCGAACTTCCAGGCGGGGCGGCTCCTCACCCTGCGCACCCGCAACAGCGCCGCCTACAAGGGCCTGTACGCGCTCCTCATGCGCGACGGCGCGCGCGACTTCCGCACCGGCGAGCCGATCGAGGCCCAGACCTTCTTCGATGACAAGGTGGACATCCACCACATCTTTCCTGAAAAGTTTTGCAAGGCGGGCGGAATCGAGCCAGGCACTTACAACAGCGTGATCAACAAGACCGCGCTGGCCGCGCGCACCAACAGGCAGATCGGTGGACGCGCTCCGTCGAAATACCTGCCCGCGATCGAAAAGGCCGCCGGCATCGATGCGGCACGCATGGACGAGATCGTACGCTCCCACGCCATCGAGCCCGCGCAGCTGCGCGCCGACGACTTCTGGGGCTTCTTCGCCGCTCGCGCCGAGGCGCTCCTCAAACGCATCGAGACCGCCACCGGCAAGACGATCCCGCGCGAGCCGGCGCTGTTCCGGCCCGGCGCCAAGGTCGAGACCTACGACGACGGGCCCGAGGACTGGGAGGACGAGGACGCCATCGAGGAGGCGGCGTCGTGAGCGAGACGGCGAACAACGACCGGGCCGAGACGCGGCGGCGGTTCAAGCCGTACCCCGCCTACAAGGACTCCGGCGTCGAGTGGCTGAGGGAGATTCCGGCGCATTGGGAGCTGAAGCCGTTGCGATGGGCACTTTCCGTGCGAAGCGGGGAAGCCTTGGACAAACGGGAATTCGAGTTGACCCGAGATGAACAACTTGAAGTGCCGGTCATCGGCGGTAACGGGGTGATGGGCTACACGTATCGTGGGAACACGAGTACGGCGTGCATAGCAATTGGCCGTGTCGGTGCCCTTTGCGGGAATGTGCATATGGTGGACCCGCCCGCCTGGATCACGGACAACGCGCTTGTGGCATCTGACATTCGAGGCTTTGATCGCAGGTATCTCGCGCTACTGCTCCGAGCTCTCGACCTGAATCGTTGGGCGAGCCAGAACGCGCAACCGCTGATCACCGGGGGCTTCCTCAAGGCACAACGAGTCTGTGTTCCCCCCGAGCCGGAGCAACGCGCCATCGCGGCGTTTCTCGACCGGGAGACGGCGCGGATCGATGCGCTGGTGGCGAAGAAGGAGCGGCTTATCGAGATGCTCCAGGAAAAGCGCACCGCCCTCATCACCCGCGCGGTCACCAAGGGACTCGACCCGACCGTCCCCATGAAGGACTCCGGCGTCGAGTGGCTGGGGGATATTCCAGCGCATTGGGAGGTGAAGCGAACGGATGCCATTCTCCGCTACGACAAGACTCAGATTGAGCCCTCGAAGATATCGAACGAGCTTGTCTTTCACTACTCGATCCCATCCGTTCCCCTCTGTGCCAATGATAGTGAGACACCTACCCCTTGTTAAATTAGTGTAGGGCGGGTAG
>NZ_JACIYP010000126.1 GCF_014359905.1 Hoeflea sp.
AACAGCCGCCACGGCCAGGCCGAGTTCGGTGCGGGCAGGACCCGTCGGCGTGACCATAAAGCTGCGGTTTTGAGACCCTATGATGACCGCTTGCCTCGCATGGCGGGGCTCCGGCTTGCCGGTAGCGTTACAGTGCGGTGCCGCCGAGGTCCCGGCCTACTGAGTTTGCAGGCGGGGTTCCCTGTCGCCATCCGCGGTGAGTTGCAGCAGCGCGGCGAGCGTTCCCACGATGACAAGAGAGATCCAGCCGATCGAGTAGCTGCCGCTCCACTGATAGCTCAAGCCGCCGAGCCACGCGCCGAGAAAGGCGCCGACCTGATGACTGAGGAACATCACGCCGAACAGGGTGCCGAAATTGGCCGGACCGAACAGGCCGTTGATCAGGCCGCTGACAGGAGGAACGACGCTCAGCCAGAGGAAACCCATCGCCGCGGCGAAGAGCAGTGTCGTCTCGATGCTGACAGGCAAGGCGAAGAAGACGGCAATGGACGCGGTCCGCAACAGGTAGATCAGCGCCAGCACGTTCCGGTTGCCCCAACGCTGGCAGAGATAGCCGGCAACGAGGGTGCCAACGGCGTTGCAGATGCCGATCAGCGCGATCGCCTGTGCGCCGACGGAGGGCGGCAGTCCGCAGATGCCGACGAAGTTCGGCAGATGGGTCGCGATGAATATGAGCTGGAAGCCGCAAGCGAAGAAAGCCACGGTCGTGATGACGAATGTCCGGTTGGCAAGCCCTTCCGCAATCGCGCGACGGGCATCGACCTGTTGCGAAGGCGCCGTTGCGGGGGTTTCGACCTTGCCCCGCCGGAACAGCAGCGTCACCGCCGCCATCGATGCGGCAAGCAGCGCCAGCCCGCCAAGCGACACCTGCCAGGACCAGCCATCGATCGTCGTCTGCGCGACCGGCGCGATGACGAAGGTGCCGAGCGAGCCGACCGCGGCGAGGATGGAGATGGCCGTCGCGCGCACAGCCGGCGTGGCGACACGCGACACGATACCGACAAGCACGCCGTGCGAGGTTCCCGCGACCGCGAGCCCGATCAGCAGGCCTCCTCCAAGATAGAGCCCGATGTGGCTGCCCGTCGTTATCAGATAAAGGCCCGCACAATACAGCGCCGACGCGATGACGACGACGATGCGCCCGCCGAAGCGGTCGCACAGGGCTCCCATGAAGGGCTGTCCGATGCCCCAGGCCAGGTTCTGGAGCGCCATGGCGAAGCCGAATGTCGCGACGGTAATGCCGGTGCCGCGAACCATCGGCTCCATGAACAGGCCAAGGCTCTGTCTTAGGCCCATGGATAGGGAGAGAATGGTGCCGGCGGCGACAAGCGACAGGATGAGCGCCGGCGTCCAGGATCCGGCATGGGGGTCTGGCAAGGGCTTCCTCCTCGTGCGTGGCGCTTCACGATAGAGGCGCAGCGAGGATAGAAAACTCACTAGTGAGTATACATGATCCGCGTCAGGCCATCCGCGCCTCGGCCGGCGCAGCCCGTTCGAGCGTCCCCGGAAACCCGTCGGCCACGAGAGCGGCCGCGGCCTTGCCAGCCGCCATCGCGTAGGAGGCATCACGGTGAATCAGCATCAGGGCGATCGCTCCTTCCAGCAGGATCATCACCTGCCTCCCGACGAGGACCGGGTCTGAAACACCGCTAACGCGCAGCTCCTCCGTCAGCCAGCTTTCGAAGCGTTTCTTGTGATCCGCCGCCATCACGACGGCCGGGTGTCCGGGCTGACCGGCGAGTTCCACCGCCGCGCGGGTGAACCCGCAGCCTTGCCATCTGGGGCGCTTGGCGAACGCCGCCAAAGCGGAGAACATCGCCGTGATCCGATCGGGCAATGACCGGTCGTCGTCGCCGAGCCAGTCGCGATATCGTTCAACCGTGGGAGCGTCCCGCGCGGCCAGATAGGCGGCGATCAGTTCGTCCTTGCTGGCAAAATGATAGTAGAGCGTACGTTTCGTGACGCCGGCGCGTTCCGCGATCGCATCCACGCTCACACTGCGCAGACCATGCTCGTAGAACAGAGCCTCCGCCGCGCCGATGATCCTGGTTCGAGTTGTTTGTTCCATCGGATCCTCTTCCCTTGGCAAGGTCGACGAAGCCTATCGCAACCGGAGCGTCCTGTGCATGTCCCTCGAGGGTGCGGTGGTGCAGCCTGTCGGACGGTAGCGCGCCCGATGTCTGGCTACGAAGTCGATCGACGAAGATTTGGGGATTCGATGCGCGCCGACGTAATGTCCGAGCAAGCATCGATTGCCTTCAGATTTGACCGCCTGTTCATGACCCTTGCCAACTCGCTGTCCCTGCTTTTTGTCATGGTCGCGCTTGCCGCGATTCCCAGTTCGAGCGTCGCACTGGTGGTTGTCCGATCGGCGACGCTCGAACTGGGAAATGCCGTCCCGACGACGCTATGTGGCCCCATAGCTGACATCGACACCGCCTTCTACGGGTGGCAATCTGAAGGGTAGACGATTCAACCAGCCGCAACTCTCGGTGGTTTTACGCCCCCGCAACTCTCCGTGGGGTCGGTGAATGAACATGACGGTTCGGTCGGAGGGGCAGCGTGAAACGCAGCCCCGAAGGCAACGCGCCTGAGCAAGGTCGAGCGCTCATACGGCTCCTGGGGGATCCGGGGGCGCGGATGGCCTATGCCGGCAGGTTCAGCTCGATCAGGCTGCCGTCCGCTTCGGCATCCCCGCGTATCCGCCCTCCGCCCTATGGCTTTGTGCAGAGGACCCAGATAGGCCTCCGCCAGCCGTGAGGGCGCGCGGTGGCGGGGGCGCATCACGTTGAAGGTGAAGCGGATCGGCGTGCAGCCGGGAAGGGCGGGCTCGCTGGTCCCGGCACCGGCTACCCGGAAATCTCCGCAATCGCGCCGGCGATCTGCATGGAAAACCGGGCGGAGGCGACGGGCAGTGTCCGTCCCTGTTTCTGGCCGAGAAACAGGTCTCCCGCCGGCACGTCACTCTCCGCTAGGGGACGGAACACAAGGCGATTGTCTTCCGAAGGCCGCAGCCCGATGGGAATCTGAAACCCGATCGCGCGTTCGTGCAGGGCATAGTGGCGGATCAGGTCGAAACTGTCGGATTCGACGACCGGCGTCAGATTCCACTGTCTTTTCCGCGCGGCCAGTTCCAGCAGGTGGCGAACGCCATAGCGGGCGGAGGGCAGCACATAGGGCCGCGCCAACACATCGCGCAGCCGCAATTCGGGCTTTGCAGCCAGGGGATCATCGGCGGCGAGGATCGCGTGAATCCGTTGCGGGACGCACTGGATAACCTTGAAATCGACCAGATAGACAGGCTCGAACACGAGTGCCAGGTCGCTGGCGAAGGTTGCCAGCTGTTCTTCGGCCTGGTCACGATCGCCGACCTTCACGGCAAAGGTCACGCCGGGATGCTGGGCGCGGTAGCGGGCGATCTGTTCGGGCAGGAAATAGGGCGTCAGCGCCTGCGAACAGGCGATTGAGACATGGCCGCGCCGCTCGCCGGAAAGATCGGCAACCTGCGAGCGTACGCGGGCCAGATCGGAGCGGGTGCCGCGATAATGCTGCAAAAGCAGTTCGCCGGCGGGATTGAGGCGCACGCCGCCGGGCAGGCGCTCGAAAATATCGAAACCGAAATCCGCCTCGAACCGTCGGATGCGGCGGTTCAGGGCCGATCCGGTCAGGTTCAGATCCTCCGCTGCCCGCCGCATCGACCCGGTGCGTGCTACGGCTTCGATCAGCTGAAAATCGTACAAATGCTTCATTTATAAATACTTTTCGATAAGCGGTTCATTTTAGGAACCGCATATGTGAATTCTTAGCAATTTTGTCACAGGGTGCAACATGGCAGATTTTTAAAAAGCGCCATCATGCCGACAAGCAATGCCCGATCCGGCCAGCGAGAGCCTCCGCATACTGGCCTCCGCTAACCGGCACCCGTGCCGCTGTCCGGCGAACAGCGGGGGCATGCGCCATGTTCAAGACTGTCCTTGTTGCCAACCGGGGGGAGATCGCGGCCCGGATCATCCGCACGCTCAGCGCCATGGGCATCCGCTCGGTCGCGGTGCATTCCGATCCCGATCACGGGGCGCTTCATGTGGCGCTGGCTGATGTCGCGGTCCGCCTGCCGGGCGACAAGGTTGCCGATACCTATCTGCGCGCCGATCTGATCATCGCCGCCGCGCGCGCGCATGGCGCCGAGGCGATTATTCCCGGCTATGGCTTTCTGTCGGAAAATGCCGGTTTTGCCGAGGATTGCGCGAAAGCGGGCATCGTCTTTGTCGGGCCGACTCCGGACCAGATCCGCCGGTTCGGCCTGAAACACACCTCGCGCGAACTGGCCGAGGCGGCGGGCGTGCCGCTGGTGCCGGGCACCGGCCTTCTGGGCAACCTGGATGAGGCGCTGGCGGCGGCCGCACAGGTCGGATATCCGGTCATGCTGAAATCGACGGCGGGTGGCGGCGGGATCGGCATGACGCGCTGTGGCGATGCGGCCGCGCTGGCGCAGGCCTTCGAGACCGTGCAGCGCCAGGCGCTGAATTTCTTCAACGATGCCGGGGTTTTCCTGGAGCACTGCATCGATGAGGGCCGCCATGTCGAGGTGCAGATTTTCGGCGACGGCAAGGGTCATGTGGTGGCGCTGGGGGAGCGCGACTGTTCGCTGCAGCGGCGCAACCAGAAGGTGGTCGAGGAAACCCCGGCCCCCGATCTGCCGGCCGCCACGCGCAGCAGGATGATGGAAGCCGCGCAGAGCCTTGGCGCCAGCGTCGGCTACCAGTCGGCGGGTACGGTCGAGTTCATCTATGACCGCGCCCGCGATGCGTTTTATTTCCTGGAGGTCAACACCCGGCTTCAGGTCGAGCATCCGGTGACCGAGGCTGTGCTGGGCATCGATCTGGTGGAATGGATGATCCTTGCCGCTGCCGGCACGCCCCCTGACATGACCCGGCTGCCCGATCCCGAAGGCCATGCCATCGAGGTGCGCGTCTATGCCGAAGATCCGCTTCACGGCTTCCAGCCCTCGGCGGGGGAACTGACCGAAGTCATCTTCCCCGATGATGTCCGCCTTGATGGCTGGGTATCGACCGGCGCAATCGTCTCGCCCTTCTACGATCCGATGATCGCCAAGCTGATCGTCCATGGCGCTACCCGTGAGGCCGCGATCGAAAAGCTGAAACGCGCGCTGGATGCCTCTCGGATCGGCGGGATCGCCACCAATCTCGGCTATCTGCGGGCGATTGCGGAGGCCGGGTTCTTTGTCTCGGGCAAGGTTTCGACCCGGGCGCTGGGGCAACTGGACTATGCACCCAGGGCGGTCGAGGTGGTTGCCCCCGGCACCTTCACCACGATCCAGGATTATCCGGGGCGCACGGAGCTCTGGCATATCGGCGTGCCGCCATCGGGGCCGATGGATGATTATGCCTTCCGTCTTGCGAACCGGATCGTCGGCAATGCGGCGGACGCGGCGGGTATCGAATGTACCCTGTCCGGCCCGGTGCTGAAATTCCATGCCGCCACGACCATCGCCCTGACCGGCGCCAGCGCCGAGGCGACGCTGGATGGCGAGCCCGTTGCGTGGTGGGCACCGGTCGCGGTAAAGGCCGGCCAGCTGCTGTCCATCGGCAAGGCGGAGAGCGGGTGCCGTACCTATCTGGCCATCGCGGGTGGGCTCGATGTGCCGCTCTATCTCGGCAGCCGTTCGACCTTCGTGCTGGGCAAGTTCGGCGGCCATGGCGGTCGTGTGCTGCAAAAGGGGGATGTGGTGCCGCTGGGCACATCGACGCCGCTGCCCGCGGGGCCGGCGCCGGCTGAACTGATACCCGCCTATGGCCGGCACTGGGAGGTCGGCGTGCTGTACGGCCCCCACGGCGCCCCCGATTTCTTCACCGCCGACGCCATCGAGATGTTCTTCGCCACCGACTGGGAGGTGCATTACAACTCGAACCGGCTGGGCATTCGGCTGATCGGGCCGAAGCCGTCCTGGGCGCGGTCGGACGGCGGCGAGGCGGGCCTGCACCCCTCGAACATCCATGACACCGAATACGCCATCGGCGCGATCAACTTCACCGGCGACATGCCGGTGATCCTGACCCGGGACGGGCCGAGCCTTGGCGGTTTCGTCTGCCCCGCCACCATCGCGAAGGCCGAGTTGTGGAAAATCGGCCAGGCCAAACCCGGCGACACTATCCGGTTTGTGCCCATGGCGTTCGACGACGCGCTCGCCCTTGAACAGGCGCAGGATGCCGCCATTGACGGGCTTGCGCCGCTGGCCGCACTGCCCGGCCGTCTTCCGGTTCGGCTGGAGCCGGCGGCCACCGTCTCGGCCACGGTGATCGCCGAACTGCCCGCCCAGGGCGACCGCCCGGCGGTGGCCTACCGGCAGGCGGGCGACAAATATATTCTTCTGGAATACGGGCCGAACGAGCTGGATCTGCGCTACCGTTTCCGTGTCCATGCGCTGATGGAGGCGCTGAAGGAAGATCCGATCCTTGGCATCCTGGAGCTGTCGCCCGGCGTGCGCTCGCTGCAGGTCAACTACGACAGTCGGCTGATCCATCAGAAAACCCTGGTCGAGCGGCTGCTGAAGATCGAGAATCTGCTGCCGGAAATCGCGTCGATGAAGATCATGACGCGAATCCTGCATCTGCCGATGGCATTCGAGGATTCGGCCACCCTTGACGCACAGACCCGCTACCGCGAAACCGTGCGCGCGAACGCCCCCTGGATGCCGAACAATGTGGATTTCATCCAGCGTATCAACGGGCTGCCGTCACGCGAGGCGGTGAAGCGGATCGCCTATGAGGCCAGCTACATGGTGCTGGGGCTGGGCGATGTCTATCTGGGCGCGCCCTGTGCGGTGCCGATCGATCCGCGCCACCGCCTGCTGACGTCGAAATACAACCCCGCCCGCACCTTCACCGCCGAAGGCACGGTCGGTATCGGCGGGGTCTATATGTGCATCTACGGCATGGACAGCCCCGGCGGCTATCAGCTGATCGGGCGCACCGTGCCGATCTGGAACAAGTTCACCAGGAACCCGGTATTCACTGCCGGCGAACCGTGGCTGCTGCGGTTTTTCGACCAGGTGCGGTTCTACGAGGTCAGCGAGGCCGAGCTTGATACTCTGCGCGACGATTTCCGCGAGGGGCGCGCCGCGGTCCGGATCGAGACCGAGGAATTCGACCTTGGTGCCTATCACGCCTTTCTGGAGGCCGAGGGGGACAGCATCGCCGCCTTCAAGGCCAAACAGCAGGAGGCCTTTACCGTCGAGGTGGCCCGCTGGAACGAGGAAGCGGACATCCAGACCCTCGACGAAGACGGGCCGGAGGAGGAGGACGCTGTGGCCGGCGAACTGGTTCTGGCCGAGATCCACGGGTCGGTCTGGAAGGTGCTGGTTGACGAAGGCCAGGCCGTTGTGGCTGGCGAGACAGTCGTCATCCTGGAGGCGATGAAGACGGAAATTCACATTGCCGCCCCGTCTTCGGGCAAGGTGGCCAGAATTCATGCACGCTCCGGCCGTACGGTTGCCACGGGCGACAAGCTGCTTGTGATTGAGGCCTGAAGAGGTGCCGGATGCTGAATGAATTTCCCACGATCGCGTCGCTGCACGCGGCCTATGCGAAGGGGCTGAGCCCGGCGGACCTCGTCGCCGGCATTCATGCGAAACTGGCCGGGATCAACGATCCGGGCATCTTCATCACCCTGATTCCGGAGGAGGAGGCGAAAGCGGCCGCCACGGCGCTTGGCGTCTTCGACCCCGCCAGACCGCTCTGGGGCATTCCCTTCGCGATCAAGGACAATATCGACGTGGCCGGCGTGCCGACGACGGCGGCCTGCCCGGCGTTCGAATATACCCCGGCTGAAACCGCCTTTTCGGTGCAGAATCTTCTCGATGCCGGGGCGATCCTGATCGGCAAGACCAATCTGGACCAGTTCGCGACCGGCCTTGTCGGGGTGCGCACACCCTGGCCGGTGCCGCGCAATTCGATTGACGAGGCCTATGTTCCGGGCGGGTCGAGCGGCGGTTCGGGGGTCGTGGTGGGCCATGGGCTCGTCAGTTTTTCGCTGGGCACCGACACCGCGGGGTCCGGCAGGGTACCGGCCGGGCTGAACAATATCGTTGGGCTGAAACCGTCTCTGGGGGTCATTTCCGATCACGGCATGGTGCCGGCCTGCCAGACGCTCGACACGATTTCGATCTTTGCCGGCACGGTCGGCGATGCCGAGGCAGTCTATCGCGTGATGGGCGGTTATAACCCTGCTGACCCCTGGTCGCGCGACATCCCGATGGCCCTGAAACCCTCGGCAGTACCTGGCGGCCTGCGCGTCGGCATTCCCGATGCCGCCAGCCGCAAATTTGCCGGCGATGCGCTGTCCGAGGCGGCGTTCGATGCCGCGCTGGAGGATGTGAGGGGGCTCGTCGCGGTTTCTCCTGTGCCGGTCGATATGACGCCGCTGTTCGATGTGGCAAACCTGCTCTATTCCGGTCCCTGGGTGGCCGAGCGCTACCAGGCGATCCGCCCCATCATCGAAAAGATGCCGGGGGCGCTGCATCCGACCACGCTGAAGATCATCGGCGGGGCGGTGAACTATTCGGCGGCGGATGCCTTCGCGGGCATGTACCGGCTGAAGGAACTGGCCCGGAAGGCCGAAAGCCTCTGGCGCGATATCGATGTTCTGATCGTGCCGACCTATCCGCGCCCCCGCACCCGCGCCGATCTGGATGCCGATCCCATCGGCCCGAACAGCGAGCTGGGCACCTACACGAATTTCGTCAATCTGCTGGATTTGTGCGCCATCGCGGTGCCGTCGCGCTGGCGGGCGGATGGTTTCCCCTCAGGCGTTACGCTGATCGCCCCGCAGGGGCGCGATGCTCTGATTTCGGCGTTTGGCGCCAAGCTCCATGCGGCGGCCGGGATCGCTATCGGGGCGACAAACACCCCGGTTCCATCGCCGGCGGAAGCCGCGCCCGCCGCCGGGCCGGACGAGATCGAAATCATGGTGGTCGGTGCGCATCTGTCGGGCATGGCGCTGAACCACGAGCTGATCAGCCGCCAGGCCCGTTTCCTGCGCGCTGTTGCGACGAAACCCGATTACCGGCTTTTCGCGCTCGCAGGCGGCCCGCCCTTCCGCCCTGGACTGATGCGTGTGGCCGCGGGCGAGGGCGTTGCCATCGACACCGAGGTCTGGGCCCTGCCCGCCGGGGCTTTCGGCAGCTTCGTCGCCGGTGTACCATCGCCGCTGGGTATCGGCACCACACAACTGGCCGACGGCACCACGCCGAAAGGCTTCATTGTCGAGGCTGAAGGGCTGAAGGGCGCAACCGATATCTCCCATTTCGGGGGCTGGCGCGCCTATATGGCAGCGGCGAGTAAATAGGGCCGGCCGAAACAGCGCCGGGCGGCAATCGCAAATCCTGTCCAAAACCAATAAACGCCGCCAATGCAATGTCTTGGCGGCGTTCGTCTGTCCGGGGCATGGCCCTGTCCGGCAGGCACTATGCCTTGAGGCCTTGTGCCGGACGGCCTGTGCCATATACTATACCGGAGTATATAGAGGGGCCTGTGAAGCGGTCATGCCGAACGATCCGGAAGACAAGAAGCGCGTGCTGGTCCGCGTCCGCCGCATTCGCGGGCAATGTGAGGCGCTCGAGCGCGCGCTCGATTCCGGGGCGGATTGCGGGCCGGTGCTGCAGCAGATCGCGGCCGTGCGCGGTGCCATCAACGGGCTGATGGCCGAGGTGCTGGAAACCTATATCCGCGAGGAATTCCCCGATTCCGGGGAGGGACCGGAAGCCCGGGGGAGTGAACTTCTCTCCCTCGTCAGGAGTTACCTGAAGTGAGGCCGCGCCCGCCCTTGACGAGAGCCGTTCTGTCAGACAGCCAATAAATGAAGCCAGTGAATGGAGACCGCATCATGAAATCCCGCGCCGCCGTTGCCTTCGGTCCCGGAAAGCCGCTCGAAATCGTCGAGATCGACGTCGCCCCGCCTAAGGCGGGCGAGGTGCTGATCCAGGTCAGCCATACCGGCGTATGCCATACCGACGCCTTCACCCTGTCGGGCGAGGATCCGGAAGGCCTCTTTCCCTGCGTGCTGGGGCATGAGGGCGCTGGCATCGTGTTGGAAGTCGGGGAGGGTGTCACCTCGGTGAAGCCGGGCGACCATGTGATCCCGCTCTATACCGCCGAATGCGGGAAATGCGAATTCTGCACCTCGGGCAAGACCAATCTGTGCGTCGCGGTGCGCGCGACGCAGGGCAAGGGCGTCATGCCTGATGGCACCACGCGGTTCTCCTATAAGGGCGAGCCGGTCTATCACTATATGGGCTGCTCCACCTTCAGCGAGTACACGGTCGTGGCCGAGGTGTCGCTGGCGAAGATCAACCCGGAGGCCAATCACGAGCAGGTCTGCCTGCTGGGCTGCGGCGTGACCACCGGCATCGGCGCGGTGCACAACACCGCCAAGGTGCAGGAAGGCGATTCGGTCGCGGTGTTCGGGCTGGGCGGCATCGGCCTCGCGGTCATTCAGGGCGCGCGCCAGGCCAAGGCGGGGCGGATCATCGCCATCGACACCAATCCGGGCAAGTTCGAGCTGGCGAAGCAGTTCGGCGCCACCGACTGCGTCAATCCGAAGGACCACGACAAGCCGATCCAGCAGGTCATCGTCGAGATGACGGGCTGGGGCGTCGATCACTCTTTCGAATGCATCGGCAATGTGAATGTCATGCGCGCCGCGCTGGAATGCGCGCATCGCGGCTGGGGCCAGTCGGTCATCATCGGCGTCGCCGGCGCCGGGCAGGAAATCTCCACCCGTCCGTTCCAGCTGGTGACCGGCCGGCGCTGGCTGGGCACCGCCTTCGGCGGGGTGAAGGGCCGCAGCCAGCTGCCGGGCATGGTCGAGGATGCGATGAAGGGCAAGATCGAGCTGGCCCCCTTCGTCACCCACACCATGGCGCTGGAGAAGATCAACGACGCCTTCGATCTGATGCATGAGGGCAAGTCGATCCGCTCGGTGGTCCACTACTGAACCCATAACCGACCGGCTGCGCCCAAGGAAACGATATGGAACTCACCGAAAGCCACCTCATCTGCGGCGGCACGCAGACCGTCTGGCGGCACGAGTCCAGCACGCTCGGCTGTGAGATGACTGTCGCCGTCTATGTGCCGCCTCATGCCGAGGGGGCACGGCTGCCGGCAATCTACTGGCTGTCGGGCCTGACCTGCACCGAGCAGAACTTCATCACCAAGGCCGGCGCGCAGCGCTATGCGGCCGAGCATGGAATCGTTCTGGTGGTGCCGGACACCAGCCCGCGCGGCGGGGATGTCGCCGACGACCCGGCCTATGATCTGGGCAAGGGGGCGGGGTTCTATCTGAACGCCACGCAGGCCCCCTGGTCCGCCCATTACCGCATGTATGATTATATCGTCGAGGAACTGCCGGCGCTGATCGAGGCGCATTTTCCGGTGAGCGACAGGCGCGGCATCATGGGGCATTCGATGGGCGGGCACGGCGCGCTGGTCATCGCGCTGCGCAATCCGGGCCGCTACGCGGCGGTTTCCGCCTTTTCGCCGATCGTGGCGCCGTCGCAGGTGCCCTGGGGCCGCAAGGCGTTCACCGCCTATCTGGGCGAGGACGAGGCAGAATGGGCGGCCTATGACGCGACGGGCGGGCAAGGCTGCACTCTGTGTCAGCAGCGCAGGGCTGTGATTTTTTTAAATGGGGGTGAATATGAAAATCGTTAGAAAGCACCAATACGCTACATTTTTTGTTAGTCTGATTGCTTGTCCCGCTTCGGTTTGGGCGCAGGACGGTGCGGCGGCACAAGATGGCTCTGTTCCGGAGGAAACCGGCGGTTCGTCTGAGATAATTGTCACTGGAACCAAACGCTCCAGTTCGCTTCAGGACACACCTGTTGCGGTCACAGCGCTGAGTAGCGATGATATAACCACCAGGGGTTTATCTTCCACAGAAGACCTTGTCGGCCAGATTCCTAACTTTCAACTTTCCGCTCAGACCGGTGCAGCGCTGGTCAGTATTCGCGGTGTCGGTCTGGGAGTGGAGACGGCCGCTGCTGAACCGGGCGTCGCGATACACGTAGATGGCGTGTATCAGCCACGCGCGACAACGTCGCAATTGGCAACCCTCGATCTGGAACGGATCGAAGTGCTTCGCGGCCCTCAGGGAACTTTATATGGCCGCAATGCCACAGGCGGCGTCATCAATTTTATTTCCAAGGCGCCGACAAGTTACTTTGAGGCAGAGGCATCGCTCAAGGTCGGTAATTATGATCTCATCGGAGGCCAAGCCATGGTATCCGGACCGCTCGCCGGGGATGACCTGCTTGGCCGCTTTGTCGCATACCGGCAAAGTCGCAGCGGATATGTCGATAATATTTTGCTCAATCGTAAGGATGGCGATCTTGACGAATGGGGCGGGCGCCTGTCCCTGCAATGGCGCGCTGGTGACGATACAACGGTCGATCTGGTTGCGCGCTATGCCGAGGTTGAATCCAGCCCCGTGACGGTGATGATCACCCCTCCATCGCAGGACGATATCGATTTCATGTTGGCCACTTCGCCTCCGGGAACTCAGTTCATTACAACCAATGAACCTTTCGAGATAGCGGAGGAACGGATCGGAGAAGGCAAGACCACAGACTTTGGGGTCAATCTAACAGTTAATTCGGAATTCGGAGACCTCGATTTCAGATCCATATCAGGTTTCACCAGAAGTACGGTAGACTTCTCCGCCGGTGTGGATGGCTTCAATATTCCCTTTCTTATTCTTGACCCAAGAAGGGACCAATCGGAATCCTTTAGTCAGGAGTTTAATCTGTCCAGCAGCGGCGGCCGGTTTGAATGGACTGTGGGTGCGTTCGGCTTTTACGAAAAATACAAGGTGAATTTCCGGTTTCCGTTTCCCAATTTGGGTATCGTACAGCAGTTTCTCGCTGAGCCTGAAAAGACATGGTCATATGCTGCGTTTGGGGATTTCTCATACTCTTTACTCGATGATTTGCGGATTATCGGCGGTCTACGGCTTGGCCACGATAGAAAGACTATCGTCAATGACGCGCTGACGTTTTCTTACGATGACCCTTCAATGCTACTCGACAGCGTATCATTTGAAGGTGAGTATGAGAACACGACCTTAGCCCCCAAGATTGGGTTGCAGTATGATTTCACCGAAGATGTGATGGGCTATTTTGTCTTCCAGCAAGACTATAAAGGCGAGAT